>NZ_EQ973418.1:0-2742 GCF_000157055.1 Bacteroides sp. 2_2_4
TTACATACCCATACCGAAACCTCTGCTTCTGGTGATTTGCTTGAGTAGGTCTTTCCCCTCTTCCATAGCTTTTGATATGTTTGGGAAATGATGCCTTAAAGCCTCCAGTTGTTCGGAATTGAACAAGTCTTTCATCTTACCAAGTTCTTTTTTCAATTCCTTGGTTTCGGTCTTTAGTTCTTGGTTCTCCGTCCTTAATCGGTTACTGGTTGTCCTTGCGTTGTCCATTTGTTGTCTATAATACTCCTTGTCATTCTCGGCTTTGAATGCCTTTGTGCCGTTTTGCTCTTTTTCAAGTATAGCCTTTCCCAGTCTATCGGATAGCTGTTCATTTTCCCCCTCTAAAGCCTTTACTTTGGCTTTTAAGGCATCCTTTTCCCTATCGTTGACTGTTTTTCCAATCAAGCCGTAAAACTTCTCTGAAGCCTTAGAAATGAGTTTTTGGACGTTCTTCTTTGTTTCAATGGAACGTAGTTCTTTCTGAAGCTGAAGAAGCTGGTTTTGTACGTCCTTGTGTTTGTCTAATGCACTGGATATATCGTTTGATAGTTCCTGAAGCTGTTCTTTCGCACATTCGGTCTTGTACTGCATAGCCGATAAGTGTTTGCGGTCAGAAGAAACGCCACGTTCCATGCCCAGTGTTTCAGATGCTATGGTTTGGAGTTCTGCCATGTCATCACGCGATAAACGCACACTTTTCCCATTCGGCTGCGTCCAATCGAAAACTACATGGGCATGAAGGTTAGGTGTCCATTGCTTTGCGTTCATGTATCCTTCGTCCTTGTGTATATGGATTTGAAATGCTTCGATACCGAAACGTTCTTTGCAGACCGTGGCAAACTGCTGGAGTTCCTGCATGGTGGTTTCTTGTTTGATTACTATTACTCCCTCTCGTATGGGTGCGGCTTTAGCCTGCATCTTCTGCCCAACCGTATCGAGATATCTTTGTTTCGCACTTTCCAGCCGATGGGAGATGCTATCTCCAACCCAGCTTTCATTCAAATGACTAAGTTCGGGACGAACATAGTCCAACTCTTTTTCCCTAAAGTTGTGAATCTCACTCCCCGGCTTCACTGCTTGTACATGAATACTTGTTGCTCCCATAAGTTAACATTTTTGTGACAATCGATAACAGCCGGTGACAGCCGGCTGACAGGGGGTTAAGGGGGCTTGTCCCCTTACACACGCACCCTTTAGGGTGCTAGTGTGCTATCACCATACTGCATAGGTGCGAAGTTAGCAAATGTTCTGTAAATGCACAAATAAAGGGGAAAACATTTGGATTTGCGACAATAAAGTACTACCTTTGTTGCTGACCAAACGGTAGCCGACCGATACGGGAGAGTTACCAAAATACAAGCCGCTGGAGTTAATTGACGGACATCCGACATCTCCAGCGGCTTTATTTTTGCCTATCTGCTTCGTCTAGGCATACCAGTACCTCTACTAAAAATGTACTTCAAAGATACTTATTTTCTACCGACTTGATAGTTTTTACCCCATATTCTTGGACATTTTTCCCCCATGAGGTTATCTTTGTAGGGTGAAAGAGAAACCCATAAACGGGGATAGATTGAATGCTGGGAAGCATAAACAATCGGGGTAAGGTTAGCGAACCTTGCCTTTCATCCCCCATTATAACTTTACATAGAGGAACTTTATCTATCCCCCCCCCCGCCCCCAAAGGGGGAGCGACCAAACGGCAGCTTCACTCAATGGAGTGTTACTGTTCATCAAAGCCAAGTGATAATTGTCGTTTCTCTGCTTCTTCTTTCTTTTGGGCAGCTAAAGTCTTTTTCCGAACGTATGTTTTAGCAAATGTCACTCGGTCACCATTGAATACTATCAGAGGATTAATAAACCAAAGATTATCGGCTGGTCCTCGGGCTATGATTTCAGCTTTTACAAGTTCTGCAAGTCCTTTATAAACGGCTTTGTCTGTTTTGTATTTGGTATATTCTAGGCATTTTTTTCTATTGAAGATGATTAAATCATTTTTGGGTTTCATGCAGGTCATAAAGTAACCAAAAACCCGAATAGCTGCTTGTGATAGGTCAAAGAATGCAGCAAAGTTAGAAAGATACAATTTAGTGAATTGTTCTTCATCTACTTCTATTTGACGGATAAACGAAGTCTTAAACACTTCTCCAGTTTCAGTGTCGGCTAAAGCTACTACGGCTCTCTTATCGCCACCACTATTACTCTTATACTTTTTAACAACATGATTTTCAATACCTTCTATAGCTTGTTTCATAAAAGGATTTTCTTCGTTCTTTTGAAAATCGGTTAACTTAACTGCTTTTTTATTTTCCATTTTGATGTGTTTTTGGGGAATATTATTCTCCACAAAGTAAACTATTATTTTCCATAAAAACAATATTAAGGGAAATACTATTTTCCTGTTTAGTATTATATTAGGAAATCAGTATTTTCTAGATTGGAAAATGAGTATTTCCAATATGGAAAATGCCCTATATTGTGTATCAAGTACTTAACTTATTCTATTTCTTCTATTCTTAATATACCCCCAAAACAGCACAAAATCAGTCACTTAAAAATCATCGGTCGGGGAGCGCCCAGCGGCAAGGGGCGGGACCACCCGTCCCGACGAGCGCCACACCATAAACTTTTTTTAGAATAAGCACACAACCGTTTTCCGAACCCTGCAAAATTTCTTCCGAATCCGAACGACGTAACACTCCATTGAGAGAGGCTGCCGTTTGGTCGCTCCCCCTTTGGGGG
>NZ_EQ973417.1:0-5593 GCF_000157055.1 Bacteroides sp. 2_2_4
GATCGGAGATGAAGCGTTGAATGATTTTAGAGATGAGGATTTGGTTCTTAATATTGAGGGATTGAATGTTGAAGATGGTTGTTATACTTGGTATATGTCTGTGAAAGATAAGGTGGCTGATTGGTATAATATGGAAACTGGGGAGGCATTGTGTTGTTATAAGGTCACCCGGAAGGATGAACTTTTGCAGGATATTTATTTAGATGAGGATATTTTTCCTAATAGTGGGTAGTTGTTAGTTTGTTGTATTGTTTTCTTGGTATGGTGTGAGTTCTATGTATTCTCTATTCATGAAAGGATCGCCAAATTTTCCACTTCTGTCATAGAAGGAAAATTTGTTTTTAGTTAGCTCGTCTATGTCCCAGTAATGTTCTCCACCAAAATAAATGGTACTGAAACTTGGATCACCGAATGACCATTGTCCGTAGATATTGGCTTCTTTTTTATTTCCTTGTTTGTCGATTTCTATATTTGTACGGGTATATGTTCCGTTTTTATTGAATTTGTATGTACCTTGCCAGACACTGCCGTTTTCGTCTGTTGTTTTTTTACCAGCCCATGTAATATCACAAATTAATGAGATTATGCTTTCTTCTCCATGGTTGTAGTATCCTTGTTTTTCAACACATCCGGTGTTTGAAATAAGAAAAAGTGATACTGTTGAAATAAGTAAAGAGATATGTATTATTCTATTCATAGTTAAATATTTAATATTCAATGCAAAAATAGGAGAAATTTTATATTTTTGGGCGAAACCTTTATTTATTAACTTTAAAAAAGGAGGATTTATGAAAAAAGTAATGTTTATGTTCATCAGTCTACTGACTGTTTTGGGTGTTTGTTCGTGTAATGATAATGAAGTAATAGAACCTGTGGTTAGTGATTCTGTATCTGATATGGAGGTCTTATCTCGTTTTGTTGATGTAAATGAGATTACAAATGAATACTATTTCAATGAGAATAAGAAAACGAGGGCGTTGTCTTATGTAACAGGTTCGGATTGGCAGGATTTAGAAAAAGTTAGTCCTTTGAGTATTGAGAAATATAAGAATAACCTGCAGGTTTTAAATGCTCAAGTGGCAAGTGCTATTTCAAATCCTAATACCGCTTATGTTGTTTTTTCTGTAAATGGAAAGACTTTGGTTAAAAAGGTGAAGGAGGATGCTAATTTTGATTTTTCAGTATTTAGGGATGTTGTAACGGAAACGAGGGCTGTTCTCCCTTCTTTGAGTATTAATGGAGGTTCTCAAAGCACTACCGGAGTTTTTTACGATTCCAGTCGTACTTTAAAGATGCAAGTTGATTTGAATGCTTCAATACAGAATAATTATTATTTCTTTGAAGTATTAAATCCTAATGCTAAACCAAGTCCGGATGATAATATAACGACACCTGAAAGTGTTGCTTTTAGTGGAACTGGACCGTTATGGAGTAACACTTTCACTTGGACTTCGTATTGGGATGCAAATGTACCTGGTCAAGGTTTTAAATGGGAGTTTAAAGGAAAAGGTACTACTCCTTCTTTTGGTTTTATAGCTAATTGCACCTTTAGTCGTTAAAAAATGAACGGGATTTAATTTGAATTGCACTTCTCAAAAAAGAGAAGTGCAATTCAAATTAGTGTCTTTCTATCGGTGTAGCCAGTTACCGTTATCTAAAGTCTTTTGTAGTGTATTCCAAAGTTCTTTAAGAAAGTTTTTAAAGTGGATGTTATTTAGCCAAATTGTAGTAATACCATTCTGACTTTTGGAGATATCTATTTTCACGTTTTTAACTTGGTATGATTTTCTCTTGTCTTTATCGTAAAGGTTTCCAGTGTAGTATATTTCCTTTCCAATAAGAAGTTGTCGGATATCTTTATTTTGTATTCCCATAGTTTGGAGTTCCTCTATATTTTCCTGTGCATTTTCCATTTCCGGAAAAAGGTTGGTTATGGGTTTTAGTTTGGATGCTTCTGCCTTTATCTGTCTGTCGGTTGTTTCCTGTACCCTTCGCATCTCGATGTTGTTGGTTCTTAATTGTCCTTCTAAATTTTGATTCTTGAATGAGAGGTTATAATTTTCTTTTTTGAGGGTTTCAATTTCTTTGGCTTGTCGTTTTACTTCCCCTACATTAAAGACGCTTGTAACGGCATTAAATACGGTTTTTCCGGCTTTTGCGGCAGCTTCTTTGGCTTCGTTGATGTGTATGTCGGTTTTCATGCTGTTTAGCTCTTTTTGTGCCGTACTAAGTTCCTTTTGGACTGTGGTGATTTTCTCGGTTCCGGCAGTGTATGCCCTGTTTAGTTGCTCGATGTCTTTTTGAAGTTGTTCAGCTTTCTCTGTTTCCATTTTGTTTTTGTATTGCATGGCCGACAAGTGTTTCTTGTCTGAAGAAACTCCACGTTCCATGTTGAGACACTCTGCTGTTATAGTCTGCATCTCCGCCATGTCGTGTCTGTTCAGCTTTACAGTTTTTCCTGTATGGCCGTCCGTCCAGTCAAAGATCATGTGCGCATGATAGTTCGGTTTCCATGCTTCTTCCTTTCCGTCCCATACGTTTGCGCCTTCATCCTTATGGGTGTAGATTTGGAAGGCGTGCACTCCAAAGCGTTCTTCCAGTTTTTCGGCCAAGTCTTGAAGCTGCTGGATTGTGGTTTCCTCGCTGATTACTATTACCCCTTCCCGGATTGGGGTAGCTTTCTTCTGTAATCCTTGTCCGGTGGCTTCCTTGTATTTTTCCGTTATGTCCCGATGTACTTCGGCAATGGAACATTCTACCCACTGTTCGTTGCGGTGTGTGAGTTCCGGACGGATGTAGTCGAGCTCCTTGCTTCTTAAGTTGTGACGTTCCGAGCTGCCTATATTGCAGGCTTCCACTCTGATACATGTCTTTGCCATATCTTTAGGTTTTAGGTGTGTATGTCTGTTTAGAAGATGTGGCGTGAAACGTCACATCGCACGGGGTCGAGGGGACACCCCTCGCACACAACCCCTTTAGGGGTTATAGTGTGCTATAACCTTTTGCAAAGGTAAGCCTTCCGGACGGGATTTGCAAGCGCTCTGCCATGTGTTCCGGATGTGCTTGGGAACAGAAGCCGGACAAAAGGGAAAAGGACACAAGGCACAATAAAAAATCATCGGTCGGGGAGCGCTGCACGGCAAGGGGGTGCACCAACACTCCCGACGAGTGCAGCCATTGACAGGGTTCTCGGTGAAAATGGAAAAAAGTTGTTTTTCCTTTTGTTATTGTTATAACTTTACATATATTTGTATCGTGATAATCAATTATAAAGTTATAACATTATGGTAACGAATATTATTCAGATTGGAAACAGCAAGGGGATAATACTTCCTTCCGAAGTATTGAAACAGTTGCGTTTGTCCTTGAAATCGGCTGTGAGCATTTCTTTGGACGGGAACAATATTGTGATAAAGGCACAACCACGTCAGGGATGGGCGGAAGCTGCCAAACGTGCCCATGAGAATGGGGATGATGAGTTGCTTATCCCTGATGTGTTTGAGGATGAAAAGTTTGAGGATTGGACATGGTAGAACAGTATGAAGTGTATTGGGTAGAGTTAGACCCTACCCGTGGGGGTGAAATGGCAAAGACACGGCCATGTGTAGTTGTCACTCCTTCAGATTTGAATATGTACCTTACAACAGTAGTCATTGTTCCGATAACCTCAACGATAAGAAATTATCCTTACCGGGTTCTGTGTTCTGTAGCCGGGCGTGAAGGAGAGATAGCCACTGATCAAATTCGCACGGTGGATAAAAGCCGGCTGAAAAGAAAGATTGGAGATTTGAATTTCAGTGAGATAAAAAGGTTACGTGAAGTATTTCAGCAAATGTTCTGTGAATAATGGAAAGTACGGAAAGAAAAATGCAAATAAGACATTATGAAACCAACTGACTACATCGAATGGGATAACCTGAAGGATATTCCATTCTTCCTCTGTCAAGTAGTCGAGGACAGAGAAAAACAAGATTTGGATATTTACTATTTGGGCAAACGTGTCTTGCACGATTACGACCATGTGGGGCACTATTTGCGGACTGCCGTTATCTTGTTCCGCAGGGTAAAGAGCCGCACAGCAGACTGGGTAAACCTGCGTAACCTTTGGACGCTGCGCAACTGTGTGCGTGAGAACTACAATCACGGCATAGGAATGAACGACCTTATTTTTGGGGAGAATTTCGATGGAGATAATCTCGATACGCTTACACCACTTACAAAGAAACGCTTTGATTTTTTGTGTAAGCGGATTAAGGAACTTGACCCATATGCAACTATTTAACACTCCATTGAGTGAAGGCAGGGCTTGTCTTTGTGTGCTCCCCCTTTGGGGGACGGGAGGGGGATAAGAAAAAAAATACCACCGGAGATGTCGGATATCCGTCAATTCACTCCGGTGTTTTTTTGCAACTCTCCCGTATCGCTCGGCAAGGGTTGTCTTTGTGTACGGCAAAGATAGTTTTTTTTCCGGAAGTATCTTTGTCTGTTGTGGATTTAGTAGTGTATTTGTGTCAGAATTGCGCAGCCGGGGGAATGGGGGCGAGCCCCCATACTAGATAAACTAGAAAGTTTCGTGGTAAATGCTTTTTGACTTGTTATATGTAGGTTTTTTGAATGATGTTTGGCGGTTTGGAATGAATTACCTACTTTTGGGCTGAGAAAAAACGAAAGCCCGAAGGCAGTAACCAACGGGCTTTGTATTTTAAGAATTAGCAATCGTTTGTGTTCGTTCTTGGCGGGGCGGATACCAAACGAAAGCCACATCAAAATTTCATATGTGCAAAGATAGAACAAATATAACCAACTGCAAAGAAAGTCCGTTAAAAAACGGTTCTGATAGTCTTAAAAAAAAGGCTAAAGTAAAAATCATATCCCATAATTTTACTCGAAAACTTTCGGAAAAGAATCCGGATAGTAAGCTGATGAAAGCATATATGGATGCCCATGTGTGTTCAAATGTTTATACTGTGCAGGGAGGTAAGGCGCATTCCCATTATTGTCATCGGGCTTTTTGTCCTATCTGTCAGCGTATTCAAACGGCACAAAATGTAAAGAAGTTCCTTCCGGTTATGAAGTATTTGGCTTCGGAAGGCAGAGAGTTTTATTTTGTGACGCTTACCTTGCAAAATTGTGTAACCGATGATGCAAGGGTATTGCGAGATTTCATGCGTAGATGTAACCGGATGTGGGCTGATGGTATAAGGACGAAACACAAGTTTCGTTCACTTGGTATTTCGGGGGTGATTAAGAAGGAGTGTACCTATCATGTAGTAAAAAAGGATTTGTTTTCGTTCCATTATCATTTTCATATTATTGTTGATTCATTGGAAGCTGCAAAATATGTAGTAGCCCAATGGAAGAAATTGCATGGTAGTACGGTTGCTGATGCCCGTTTTCAGAAATATAAGAAGATAGAGGATTTTGAAAATGCAGCGATAGAGGTTTTTAAGTATGCTTCAAAGGCTTCTGTCTCAAAATCGAAAGGTCGTGACGGTAAAAAAAAGATTCAGATAAATTATAAGGCTTTGGATATGATTTATACTGCCATGCATGGGATGCAGCGCATGAGTAGTTTCGGACAGTTCCGCACCAT
>NZ_EQ973416.1:0-541 GCF_000157055.1 Bacteroides sp. 2_2_4
CGGCGCAAACAGCGTCAAGAAAGCACGTGTCATCTACGTTCCTTCTACGGAAATCAAAGAAGCCGTTGCAATGTATTCTTTCTCAAAAGCAGGAGCAAGCGCAGCGAATGAAGAAGGCGGAGACGAGAAACCAGACCCGAAACCTGACGAAGGCGGCGGAGAAGCTCCGGACCCGGCAGCTTAATTATCATCGTTTCGCACATCACAAACCAGTCAAAGAAAAAGCCCGATGAATGAGAAATCATTTCACCGGGCTTTTCATTTGCGGGTATTTGGTGAACGGAATATGCTTCTGAAAGCCTCATAAAAAACATCAGGAGTTTTTCGAAAAACGTCTGACGAAATAAAAAAAACGTCTGATGAATTTTTGAAAACATCTCGAAGGGTTTCAAGTACGTTTTTACTTCCGTTCCGACTGTTTTCGGGGTTTTTACGTTTTATTCCCGTATGGTTCTATCCGTAAATAAACAGAATGACACAGACAGAAACGCAATTATCTATAAAGTGACGGGAAAGGATAAATGATAAGTTTGCTGTTTTA
>NZ_EQ973415.1:0-600 GCF_000157055.1 Bacteroides sp. 2_2_4
GGGCTCGTGGGAATCGGCACACCGCCACGACACGCTGGGCTTCGAGGTGGAGCACATCCTTCCGGGAGGCATCGTACGCTCGTTCGCCTATGATGACATAGGCCGTCTGGTGGATGCCCGCACACGCAAGGACTCGCGCACACGGCAATGCGCCGCTACCGCTGGGGCGTCGCCGACAGGCTGTTGTCCGTGGAGGACAGCAGGCGTGGCGAGACACGCTACTCCTATACCCCGACGGGGCAGCTCGAAAGGGCGGAATATCCCGACGGCAGGGAGCAGTGGAGGAAGAGCGACCAGACGGGAAACCTGTATCCCGACCCGGACATGAGGCTGCGCCGCTACCTCGGTGGCGGACGGCTGGAGCAGGACGGCGAATGGCACTGCGAGTACGATGCGGACGGGAACCTGACGGAACGCTACCTCGGCACGGGAAGGTGGCTTGACGGCAAGAAGGACCGCTGGAGATACCGGTGGAACGCCGACGGCTCTCTGGCAAAGGTGGTGCGGCCCGACAAGAGGGAGGTGGAGTTCACATACGACGCGCTCGGGCGCAGGCTCTCCAAGAGCTTCGGCACGACCGTGATGCGGTGGGTGTGGAAC
>NZ_EQ973414.1:0-605 GCF_000157055.1 Bacteroides sp. 2_2_4
CTTCCACGATTCCCGAGAAATCTTTTCTGATAATCGATCTTGACTCGACAATCGTAGTCTTTACGGGACGTGCAGTTGTCGTTGTCGTTTCTTTTTTCTGTCCGCAGCCAGCCAGCAAGATTGCAGCCGCCAGGACGAATCCAAATTCCTTTTTCATATACCACGTTGATGTTTAGAGGTTTTGCGTTGATAAATAGCGAATAATATACTAAAACAACTCCTGTTTATTTATGTTCAATATTCCTGTCTTTTCATATCCTGCCTCTTAACCTTTATATGGAACACAAAAAAACGGGAACTTTACGAGTTCACCACAGAGGACACAGAGTTCTTCTCTCTCTTTCCGTAAGCAAAACAGAGCGATAAATACGATTACTCTGTATTACTCTATAGGGAATAAAAATAGTAAACCTCCGTGTCCTTTGTGGTGAAATATAAATTCCCATTTAGCAAAGAAGTGTGCAGAAATAAACTAAAATCGCACTATTTTGCTCATTTCAGTGCAGAAATGAATGAAAGTTTTTCCTACTATAAAGTTGAAAAACATAAAAACATCTGCCACCTGCAACGAAACGCGTGTAACACACTAATTAATAAATAGTTGG
>NZ_EQ973413.1:0-612 GCF_000157055.1 Bacteroides sp. 2_2_4
TTTTTGCGTATCTTTGTCTTACTATAAAACAAGGAGATATGACATTTGACGACATTACTGGAGATAGAAAATTATGGGCTGTACACTTTGAAGGCGAGGATGATAACGAACTTTATAAGGTGTTCAACAACTGGGCGGACGTGGTTTGGCTACGTGCTTTCTTCAAGGAGAACATTGACGACTTGAACGCCTACTTTAAAATAACAGACATAAAAGAAGCTATCAGCGATACGATTGAAGATAGTGAACGCCTTCGATACATCATAATGGACATCTCCCCGGAAACCGATTTAAGCAAAATATTCCGCCCGCTGGACAACAACCAGGCTTCGGATGTGATGCTGCAAAAAGAAAAGGCCCGGTTAAAACGTAAATACGGTCACTCGTCATGGCTCCGGCTATACGCTATCAAATTGATTCAAGGCAACTACATCATCACCGGAGGCGCCATCAAGCTGACGGCTACGATGCAGGAAAGAGAGCACACCAGGCAGGAACTTGTGAAAATAGACAAAGTCCGACGCTACCTGCTGGAAGAAGGAATTATTGATGACGAAGGGTTTATAGAGTATATTAGTGAATTATAATTTGGGAGGAATAGTATGGAAAATA
>NZ_EQ973412.1:0-612 GCF_000157055.1 Bacteroides sp. 2_2_4
CTTTTGCGTATCTTTGTCTTACTATAAAACAAGGAGATATGACATTTGACGACATTACTGGAGACAGAAAATTATGGGCTGTACACTTTGAAGGCGAGGATGATAACGAATTTTATAAGGTGTTCAACAACTGGGCCGACGTGGTTTGGCTACGCACTTTCTTCAAGGAGAACATTGACGACTTGAACGCCTATTTTAAAATAACGGATATAAAAGAAGCTATCAGCGATACTATTGAAGATAGTGAACGCCTTCGATACATCATAATGGACATCTCCCCGGAAACCGATTTAAGCAAGATATTCCGTCCGCTGGACAACAACCAGGCTTCGGATGTGATGCTGCAAAAAGAAAAGGCCCGGTTAAAACGTAAATACGGTCACTCGTCGTGGCTCCGGCTATACGCTATCAAATTGATTCAAGGCAACTACATCATCACCGGAGGCGCCATCAAGCTGACGGCTACGATGCAGGAAAGAGAGCACACCAGGCAGGAACTTGTGAAAATAGACAAAGTCCGGCGCTACCTGCTGGAAGAAGGAATTATTGATGACGAAGGGTTTATAGAGTATATTAGTGAATTATAATTTGGGAGGAATGATATGGAAAATC
>NZ_EQ973411.1:0-641 GCF_000157055.1 Bacteroides sp. 2_2_4
GTAAGCATTCGGTCACGTGCGTGTTTGTTTCCCTTCTTTTCCTTCCTACCTTTGTGTCTTCATTACAATCTTAATCCATTATGTGTTCAGTATTAGTATTTTCTAGCGAAAGTGATAAACTACGTAGCCTTTTTTCCGAGTCTAACCATTTTGATTCGGTTCTTTTCATATTTGATGGTGGTCGTCGTTATAAAGTTTCGGCTTCCAGCCTTGGTATCCATTCCCCTCAGGACCTACTTCTCCCTTTAGGCCTTGGTCTTTTCCGTAGCAGTCCTTTCTGGTCCTATTACCTTTATCCCCAAGGTTGTAATTTCCATAAAGGCATTGACGGTCTTTGTGGCGAGGTCATCCGGCACACGAGTTCTTGCGTGTCAGAGCAGAGTTGCCATATTTTTCTTGACCGCTCCCGTAGCAGGTTGCATATCCTTTATCGGTGCGACGACGAATACCGTTTGGAATGCCGTCGTCTGAATCGCGGCTCTTTTCTCTTGAAAAAGGACGAACGGAAGAGGGATTTTCTTCAAATTTCCTGGAATCGCCTGAATGAGCTGCTTACTGTTAAAAAGTATCGGAAAACAGTTGAAAAGTAATCTCCCGTCCTACAAGCCGTTCTGCTTTATTTTGATAACTTTGTCACATAA
>NZ_EQ973410.1:0-739 GCF_000157055.1 Bacteroides sp. 2_2_4
AGGGCGGCTTTCTTTGCGCCAGTCCGACGGCTACGGGAAAGCAAGGAAAGCGGCACGGTGCACAGAAACACTGAACGTCCGAGAAACGCTGCCGGTGAAGGAATGTTCCGATTAAACACTGACGGAGTGCTGCTGTGGGGAGCGGGGCTTTGTGGGCGGCGGTATTCCCGCTGCACGCATTGCCACGAACCACACGGCGGCACGGTGAGCAGTCAGACGAAAAGTTTCAAGCATGACTTTTTTCCAGTTTGCTAGCACATACCTGGCAGGATCCCGGCTTCATCAACCTGTTATCCCCTGCCAACTGCTAGCAGAATCCGGCAGCCGGCTTCTTCCAGGACGAAACATTTGCTAGCACTATTCCCGAGCTGCAGCAGCTGATCCGGAAAAATCTGATAGCAAATCTTTCCTACTGCAGCCGGGGTGAGTTATACAGCCATCGGTTCCTCTTTGATAATCGAGATTTCCAGTGCGTTTTCAATCTTGGTCAAAGTTTCGAGTGAAAGGTTCTCCCGTCCTCTCAACACCTTTGAAATGTATTGCGGGCTGCAATTCATTTTTTCAGCCAATTGCTTTTGGCTCATTCCTAATTCTTCCATCCTGTCCAGCATCAGCATGGCAATATTTTGCGAATGTCGGAGCCAAGACTTGTTTGTTTCAAGGAAGTCAAACAGCTCACGCCATTTCGAAGGCGTTGGAGAAGAATGTTCTTCAAGCCTTTGTGCGATAGATTTCATAC
>NZ_EQ973409.1:0-771 GCF_000157055.1 Bacteroides sp. 2_2_4
AAGCGTCTCCGCGATTCTATATAGTGTATTAAAATAAAAAGGCTAATGATCCCTTTTTAGTCATTAGCCTTTTCCCATCTGTCAGGAAGCAGTTCCCTGTATTTTTCAATTGGTGTGTTCGGTTGCCATTCGGCTGTTCTGTTTATCACATCCGTGAGATACTCAAATAGATTCACTTTATGCATCCTACAAGTGAGTGCTATCGTATAGAGTATGGCGCCTCGTTCGGCCCCCTTATGGCTGCCGAAGAACAATGAGTTTTTTCTTGATAAGGATATGTACCGGTTCATCCGTTCAACCATATTGTTGTCCAGATAAGTGTCACCATAATTAAAGATGTCCACCACTGCATTCCACTCATTGCGAAGATAGGTAATGGCTTCCTGCAGTTCGCTCTTAGGTAATAAATCCCCCCGTTCTTCTATTTCATCAAGCACATCTTTTATTTCTCCGAGTATGTCCGGCGCATACTTTTTTCGATGCATAAGATTCTGTTCTACCGTCCATCCCTCAACCCCAACTTTATGCTTATGCTCGTTTTGATAAAGTGCGTTTATCAGCTCCACGATCCTTTTTGCATCCGGGTCCTTCTCACCGCAATCTATAAATTTCCGTTTTATATGTTGCAAGCACGGGATGCGTGTGATATTGGGATAAGCATCGCTTTCGAGCTTCCGGTAAGGTGAGTAACCATCGCTTTGTATGATACCTTTGCAACTGCCTAATTCGTTAAGAATAACTCTTTCAGACCGGGAGCCGTCATCATAGAGC
>NZ_EQ973408.1:0-799 GCF_000157055.1 Bacteroides sp. 2_2_4
CCCTCAAGCTCCCCGTAGCCGTTGCGGGTGTAGCGCAGCGAGGCCCCCGCCGTGCTGTCGAGCGTGAGTATCCTGCCGGTATGGTCGTAGGTGCGGAGTATGGTGTTGCCGTCGGCCGTTTCCCGTGTCGGAAGTCCCAGGGAGTTGTACGCGAACTCCACCGTGCTTTCCCCCCTCGATGCCTGCACCAGCCTGCCGGACAGCCCGTAGGCGTAGGTCTGGTCGGGGTCGCCGGCCGTGGGGTATGAGACGCGCGTCACGCGCGAGCAGGCGTCATAGCCGTATTCCCTTTCCGTTCCCGACGGCAGCGTCTCCCTGACGACGCGTCCGCCCCTGTCACGCAGGTAATGACGGACGGCCCCGTCGAAGCCTTTCTCGGCGGTGACGTTGCCCACAGCGTCGAGGGCGAACTCGTAGCTCTGGAGCCTCTCGTTTATCACACGGCGCAGGCGTTCCTCCCGGTCATAGCGGAAGTTCACCACGCCCCGGTGGTCGCGGCGCCTTGTCAGCTTCCACATGCCGGAGTAGCCGTACTCCACGTGCTGGACGTTGTCACGGTATTCGGTGAGGTTGTCTATCCCGTCGTAGGACAGGCGTATGTCGTTGCCGTCGAAGTCGAGCACGCGCACCACGCGGCCCACGGGGTCGTATTCCCTTTTCTGCACCGCACCCTTGGGGTTGGTGACGCTCACGCACCTGCCCAGCAGGTCGTAGCCGTACAGCGAGGTGTTCCCC
This sequence comes from Bacteroides sp. 2_2_4, assembly GCF_000157055.1. Taxonomy (NCBI): domain Bacteria; kingdom Pseudomonadati; phylum Bacteroidota; class Bacteroidia; order Bacteroidales; family Bacteroidaceae; genus Bacteroides; species Bacteroides sp. 2_2_4. Next base: position 736 of record NZ_EQ973408.1, read on the forward strand.
CGGCTGTCGGAGGCTTCCGTGAGGTTATGGAAACGGTCATAGGCGAGCCTCGTCACCACGCCGT
>NZ_EQ973407.1:0-810 GCF_000157055.1 Bacteroides sp. 2_2_4
CTGACAGTGTTTCTATGGAACATTCTTGGGGAAGTCTCCCCAAAAGTTACTCCGGTGTATAACAGTCGAGGCTTGCCAAGTGGGTGATTACAGAAGTTACTACCGCCTGATGCATTCAGCTCCGGCTCCCGCCCACACCCCGGCACAGCCGGACCACAGGCGACAGCCTATGCAGTGGTATCCCTTGCGGCACGGGTGACAGCTGTGATGCCCGGTGCGGTTTCGCTCCGCCCGGCACTAACGCCGGGACTAAGGCGAGAATCCGCTACCTCTCTTCGTCTGACTATAGGAACGGGCTGTTAGTCAGGAGTGCAGCCGTTCGGTGCGGGGTTCCCGTGTTTTATGATTGAGCGGGTTTGTCTGTTTGGATAGAAGGCGGCGCAAGCTTCCGCCGCCATGCTGACGTGATGCTGCTTGCGCCGTGTTCTTCCGGTTTTTCTGATGGAGTGCAGCTTTTGCGCAGGAAATCCGGAAGAGCAATTATGTTTAATTAAAGCACAAAACCGTTCCGGATTTTGTGCTTTAATTAAACATAACAGCATCTTCCAAATATTCCTGCTGTTTGCGGGCTTTTCCGTTGTTTCAGGAACGGGCATAAAGTTACTCCGTTTAATGTTCACCCTTGCGGACTGCGCCCTGCGGAATGTAAACGCCACCACTGTGGCGGCAAGCCGCCACCCCGACCACCACCCCTTAGTTACCCCTGCCTATCCCGGTTCCCTGCAGGGTTTCCGACATCTTGCGGGTTTCCTGTTCCTGCGGGCTGCGCCTGGCGGCGTGCCCGGCTGACTGTTTGCCCCCTGCGGACGG
>NZ_EQ973406.1:0-818 GCF_000157055.1 Bacteroides sp. 2_2_4
CAATCCTGGAATGAGATTGAGGAATTTGGCAATGCGAAAATTGCTTTTTTCAAAAGTCGCATACCTGACCTGGAGTTCATCCCCAGTCATGATACTTTTAATAGATTCTTCAGTATAATAAAGCCCGAGTATTTTGAGTTGATCTTTCGTAACTGGGTAAAACAAGTCTGTCAGGAGGTGAAAGGCGTTGTAGCTATAGATGGCAAGCTCATGCGTGGTCCAAGCCAATGTGATGGAGAGCATACTACGGGAAAAGAAGGATTCAAATTATGGATGGTTTCCGCCTGGTCTGCCGCTAATGGAATTTCTTTAGGTCAGGTAAAAGTAGATGATAAAAGCAATGAGATTACAGCTATTCCATTGTTAATTAACTCTTTGGAACTAAGTGGTTGTATTGTTACAATTGACGCGATGGGATGCCAGAAAGATATAACCCAGACCATTATTGAGCATGATGCAAATTATATTATAGCTATAAAGGAGAATAAGAAAAAAAATTATCAACTAGCTAAACAAATCATTGACGATTATCAGGATAAAGATGAAATAATCAATAGAGTCACCAGGCATGTGTCGGAAAACACCGGACATGGAAGGATTGAGACAAGAACATGTACTGTAGTCAGTTATGGATCTATTATGGAGAAAATGTTTAAGAAGAAACTTGTGGGGTTGAAGTCTATTGTAGGGATAAAGTCGGAGAGAACAATAGTAGCAACAGGAGAATATACTCAAGAGGTCAGATACTATGTAACTTCACTTGATAATACCAAACCGGAGGAGATTGCATCTGCCATCAGGCAGCATTGGTCTATTGA
>NZ_EQ973405.1:0-849 GCF_000157055.1 Bacteroides sp. 2_2_4
TATTTACAACCGATTATTACTCAATATTTTATAGATAATAAGTCAGAAATATGGTTGTTATTTTTAATTGCACATTCTAAAAGGTGAAGATTTAACGCTTTTATTGATTATTAACTCAAAAAGGACATCAACTTGGGTCGTTTCTTCTCTTTTCCTTGCTATTCGTTTCCGATATTCCACTTTTGTTTTGGTCTATCTCATATGTACTGCAAAGGTATTGATTTTTGTTTGATATTGCTCCTTGCTTGCTCCTTGTCGTAGATTAATTTTCACACAGGAATTTTTGTTCTCTTTCTATAGGGGCTTGAAACAATCCATTTATTGGAAACAATTAAAGACGGAGCTGGTTTGCCCCAGTGCTTTTTAAGAAACAGGGCAATTATTTTATCTCCACAAAGGCTCTTGTTCCCAATTATGAGGAAAGCCTAATAAACGAGTTCTTACTGATGGGTATTTCGATAAAAGCTGCTTGAAATCTGCAACAAAAGTGTTGCCCATAGAAATGGAGTTAAGCCAATACACCACATAGCAGAGTTGCGGATAAAGTGTTTGTTCACGGAACGAGAAATCCGTAATCCATGTGTTTGGCATACGCATAGGCATCATTGGCTTGACAGGAAAGACCCGATTTGACAGTCTTGAATGATGGGCGCAGCAATTACGAAGTACGGGTCTGGGTACGGATTAAAAGGCTAAGTGATTATTTCCAGTCATTTAGCCTTTTTAATTATCTAATTTTTCCCCACATTTTCCCCACAGCTGTCTATTTATATATTTTAGAAACATATTTTTCCGTAAAGTTATGTACCTTTGTCGGCAAATAAAGATATTCTCGTCAAACAAATATAA
>NZ_EQ973404.1:0-911 GCF_000157055.1 Bacteroides sp. 2_2_4
TCTTTGCAGAATATCGGAGATTCCCGGCGGTCGGCTTCGCCGTCCGCTTCACGAAGCGGGGCAGACGCCCCGCCGAAAAGTTACGGACAAAAGAAATTTGTGACAATTGCCCGAATATCACAAATTTCCTCTGCCAACAAACATATATAACTATATCTACCAAGTATACAGGTAACAACCAGCCACTAAAAAGCCTATCTTTACATCTGTAAACCAACACTATAATTATGTATACCAACGTGCACCAACAAAACAACTGCCAAAGTTTAACCAACCGTAGCTACGGTTTCAAAGAACTGGCCGTTCTCTATTTCCCGAATATAGCACCTGCATCCGCTTCTATCCGCCTCAAACAGTGGATAAAGGACGATTCCGAACTACTCGAAGCATTGCAGGAAACAAACTACCAGTTAAGTAACCGTATCCTCACCCCCAAACAAAAGGAACTGATAACCATCTCTTTCGGCTCACCCTTTTAAGCCCTAGNGCAGCAGCTCCTACGGCTACAGCCCGAACCCTCTTTGCTAGGGGAACGCCCTGCGGCAAGGGGGAAGAGCACTTCCCCCGACAAGCGTCTCCCCCAAAGGGGGACGGAAGGGGGGTAGAACAAGAATACACAACTAAAAATCATCCACATAATCACCCACAAAAAACAATGATTAAACAAAGAAACATCACCCTGATTGTGGTGCACTGCACCGCATCCCGTTGTACAAGCAACCTCACCCCGGAAGCCCTCGACTCCATGCACAAACGCCAAGGCTTTGCCGAATGTGGCTATCACTATTACATCACCAAAGACGGAACAATACATCACATGCGCGACATCACCCATGTCGGCGCCCACGCCAAAGGCTACAACACCCCGTCGATAGGAGTTGCCTACGAAGGAGGCCTGGACGCTTCCGGAC
>NZ_EQ973403.1:0-927 GCF_000157055.1 Bacteroides sp. 2_2_4
ACGGCAGTGTTTCTATGGGAGATTCTTGGGGAAAGTTTCTTTAAAGTTACTCCGGTGTATAATAGTCGAGGCTTGCCAAGTGGGTGATTACAGAAGTTACTACCGCCTGATGCATTCAGCTCCGGCTCCCGCCCACACCCCGGCACAGCCGGACCACAGGCGACAGCCTATGCGGTGGACACCCTTGCGGACGATAGCAGAAGTTACTCCCGTCTTATATACGGCTCCGGTTGCCGCTCCCTCACTTGCCGAATACAGCAAAGGAAGCAGCACCCTATGCGATGGGGACCCTTTCGGATGATATCCTTAGCGGAATGTAAGCCCTTGCGGCACGGGTGATAGCTGCGATGCCCGGTGCGGTTTCGCTCCGCCCGGCACTAACGCCGGGACTAAAGCGAGAATCCGCTACCTCTTTTCGTCTGACTATAGGAACGGGCTGTTAGTCAGGAGTGCAGCCATGCGGTGCGAGGTTCCCGTGTTTTATGATTGAGCGGGTTTGTCTGTTTGGATAGGAGGCGGCGCAAGCTTCCGCCGCCATGCTGACGTGATGCTGCTTGCGCCGTGTTCTTCCGGTTTTTCTGATGGAGTGCAGCTTTTGCGCAGGAAATCCGGAAGAGCAATTATGTTTAATTAGTCACAAAACCGTTCCGGATTTTGTGCTTTAATTCAACATAACAGCATCTTCCAAATATTCCTGCTGTTTGCGGGCTTTTCTGTTGTTTCAGGAACGAGCATAAAGTTACTCCGTTTAATGTTCACCCTTGCGGACTGCGCCCTGCGGAATGTAAACGCCACCCCGACCACCACCCCTTAGTTACCCCTGCCTATCCCGGTTCCCTGCAGGGTTTCCGACATCTTGCGGGTTTCCTGTTCCTGCGGACTTCGCCTTGCGGCGTGCCCGGCTGACTGTTTGCACCCTGCGGACAG
>NZ_EQ973402.1:0-950 GCF_000157055.1 Bacteroides sp. 2_2_4
AATCCCGAGAGGTCTCATCTTCCCGCTTTTCTTCGGTATGTTGACCCTTTTCAGTGGAAGGGCTCTGTACCCTCTCCGTTTCAAAGAACACACTGCGTTTATCTTCCTGGCATCGGTATCCCATAGTACATGGTCAACCCCTGCCGTACGTTTTCCTTTATTGGTTGTCACTTTCCTTACCGCCAAGACCTTGGCTTCAAAGGAGGTGACAAGAAGATGTTGCAAGGCTTTCACCTTATTGTATCTTCTTTCTTTTTGAGCCTCTGCTATTCTGACTTGTAGCTTCCTTACCTTGCGCTCGCACCGTGAGAAGTTCATTCCCTTCCACGAGGTCTTGCGTTTGGCTGAAGATGCACACTCGGCTTGCGCCTCGCTCCTTTGCTGTTTCTCCATACTTTAAGTTCTACAGTTCATTTCACAAAGAATTACCCTGTGGAAGTCTGCACGCTTTCGCGTAGGGTGACGTTGGAACCCTTATCCATGACATTACATCGTGGCATTCGCTTTCTCCACAATCCTTTACCCGCATCCCTTTCGGCCGCTCTTACGATTTGCTTACCCATTTGCTATTGGCTGATGGGAGAAATACGGGCTTACCAAGTTTCGCACAAGTAACTGACGACCGACTTAGAGTCCGCCTATCCACCGGCAGTGCAACATCCGTGTAGTACGACATAACAACGTACTATCCTGACTGCTTGCCTTTTGGCATGGCTCCTAAACATCCGTGAGCCAATTCTTTGTAACGATGGTGCAGCGATTCACCTGCGTTACTCCTATCGGTCAGCCTTGCCATTCTTCGCCTATGATGTTTAGGTTGGAACGTCGTTCTCAAGAGGGCTCCGCACCCGACCGTTACCAGTCACGCACGCCTCTTTAGGCTACTATTGACGGAACAATAGGTTCAGACATGATGCTGAACAATTACTTGTGAGACCTCTTGTCGCACA
>NZ_EQ973401.1:0-1187 GCF_000157055.1 Bacteroides sp. 2_2_4
TGCCTTATAAGGATCACTCAAAGCTGTCTGCCGGATGCACTTATAAAGATTTTCGAAGAGGTTTGAGGCTTTCTCTATCAACTTATGAGCCGTAGGTTTCTTCAGCGTAAAGCCATGACTCTCGAAGTAGTTGATGATTCTTTCAACAGGTAGCGATTGTATATAACGTAATTCCATCAATCCGGCAATAAATGAACCGTCATAGCTGGAATTCAAGAAGGCCGAAGCCGGTGTTTTTCCCTCAAACAGGCGACCTTCTTGCGTATAGGTGTGTATCTTGTAGACATGCTTGATGAAGCGCATGGGTACACATTCATAGCGGACGCATATTCTGGGAACAGTGGTAAACAACCGGGCCTTATTGATGTCAAAATCGGGATCATCGGGATAAACGACATGTTCTTCTTCCTCCATCTCATAATGCATGTCACGTTTGGCCCCATTGTTCTTTCTTGCTTTACGCTTATCTGCTTTTTCCGCTTCTATCTTCTGCCGCTCTTCTTCGGATATGGCAGATTGGGGAGCCTGTTGCTGTTCGGATGTGTTGGATACAAGTTTGGCGAGTCCCTTAGTAAGGCGCTGTTGCTTGCTAAGAGATTCGCCTTTTTGAAGGAGTGCCTCTTTAAGGGAAGAAACCTCCTTTATCAAAGCATCTATTTGGTCCAAGAGTCTGTTGTTGTCATCTCGTAATCCCTTGATTTGTTCCTTCAATAACTCTATGATCTCATCCTTTTTCATGGCATAAAGATATAAAAAATCAACGAATTGGCCAAATAAACCGGATGATATCTTTAGCGCAAATATCTAATAATCAAAATGTTGAATTAGATCCTAAAACGTTTTCTCAACCGTACAGACTTTAATGACACTCCATTTAAGATAAAAGACAAAACCTGATAAGAAATCTCGTAATTACCTGTATTGGGGTTAAATGTCGGTAACTCAAAACTTCCACCTTCGAGGCGCTTGTAGTACAGAAGAAAGCCATCGCCATCCCAACGCAGTATTTTTACACTTTGTCGGTTTTTACCAAAGAATAAAAAGATATCTCCGGAAACGGGAGACAAGTCCTTCATTTCCGATCGTATAATTTTGAATAAACCGTCAATGCCAAGGTTCATACGAACAAAGCCCTGGTACAGATAGTAGCGATTGGCTGATGTTAGAGAATACATGGATCTCCCTCC
>NZ_EQ973400.1:0-1191 GCF_000157055.1 Bacteroides sp. 2_2_4
TGCTTCCATCATTGCAAGCTGCCATACAAGGGAAAAAACAATCGGAAGCCGCTAATATACTGATTAATTTCGTGCAGACAGCTTTTGATTATAAGACAGATGGTGACCAGTTTGGTTATGAAAAGCCTTTCTTTGTGGATGAGCTGTTCTACTATCCTTATTCCGATTGCGAAGACCGTGCTGTGTTATACTCTTATTTGGTACGTACTCTTATGGGGCTTGATGTTGTATTGTTGGAATATCCCAATCACATGGCAACAGCGGTCTGTTTTGATGAAAACATTGACGGAGATTATATAACTGTAAGCGGAAAGAAGTACATAATTTGTGATCCGACTTATATTGGAGCTTCTATCGGGCTTGCTATGCCGCAATTTAAGAACGTGGCAGCCAAAGTGTTGAAATATTAATTTTATTATATTATGAAGAATATTAAAAAGTATTTGTGTGCCATTGTAATGATGGTTATTTCGATGACTGCATTTGCGCAGGAAGATGTTTTTAGCGGTGACTGGCTAGGAGCAAATAAAGAAGGCGATTTAAAGGTTGCGTTCACATTGAATTGTGATGGTAATTGGCAATTGAATCCTTATAATGAGAATGCCAGATGCAATGGATTTATGGAAGTGAATATGCTGGAACCCGGTGGAAGGGAATCTTTGATGGCAACTTATGAGTTTTACGTCGAGAGTATGAACGGGAATGAACTGACTCTTTCTTTTGTAGGCGGACGTCCGGAGGTTGATGCCGGGATTTCCGGTCAATGCAAAGTCGTTTATAAAGATGATAAGTTGTCGTTTTCCGGACTTGATAAAGGCGGAAAAGATGCTGCCTTTAATGGATTGACACTTGTAAAAAGCGGTAGTGGAGCTGATGCAATAGCTGATGCTGCGGCGGATGACGGAGTTCCTTTGGGAGTAAAGATATTGGCTGTTCTCCAACTGATTTTGTATATTGCCGTTGTTTTATTTATTGTGGGGCATATGTTTTTTGTATGGTATAAGGGCGCACGTTATAAAGAGGTTTTTACGGTAGAAGGAATGTTGAATAAACGCCTTGCAGCCGGAATGCCGGAGAAAATGACGGATGAAGAGATAACGGAGGCGTGGAAACTGATGGATGAGGCATTCGCTACTTGGACGGTGATTGAAAAAACAGATGATGATGAATTCAAACCCTTTCGGTTCCAAC
>NZ_EQ973399.1:0-1259 GCF_000157055.1 Bacteroides sp. 2_2_4
CCGACCATGAAAGACAGAGCCATGCAGGCTCTTTATCTGATGGCTTTGGAACCCATAACGGAAACAACAGCTGACGCCAACTCTTATGGATTTAGAAAGTTCAGAAGTACGGCTGACGCCATTGATGCCCTACACAGATGGTTAAGTAAGGATTGTTCTCCACAATGGATATTGGAGGGAGACATCAAGGGATGCTTCGACCATATCAGCCACGAATGGCTTCTCGATAACGTACGAATCGACAAGTGCATCCTGAAGAAATGGTTGAAAAGCGGAGTTGTGTTCAATAAACTGCTACAACCCACTCTGGAGGGCACTCCGCAAGGTGGCATCATCTCACCGATACTCGCCAATGCTACGCTTGACGGCATGGAAAGAATGCTGAAAGAGAGGTACAAGGTGAGTTATATCGATGGCAGACTTTATCATCCGAAAGTAAATTGCGTGCGTTATGCAGATGACTTTATCGTCACGGCAGACAAACGGGAAACATTGGAAGAGATAAAATGCATGTTGATTGAGTTTCTTGGGAAGCGTGGTCTCACGCTATCCCAAGAAAAGACACTGATAACACACATCAGCGAGGGTTCTGACTTTTTGGGGTTCAATGTTCGGAAGTACAACGGTACATTGATAATCAAACCATCCACTAAAAGTCAGAAACGATTTACGGAGAAACTGCACGAGGTCGTGTTCAAGAAGAACAAGGCTGTAGCGCAGCAGAAGCTGATAGAAGACCTCAACCCTGTATTGAGAGGATGGGGAAACTACTACAGCAGTGTGGTATCGAAAACTACGTTTAGTAAGATAGACCATATATTAACTAACCAGTTAAAACGATGGGCTTACAGGAGACATACGAACAAGTCGAGGAAATGGATAAAGGACAAATACTTTATCAAGGTCGGCACTCGGGATTGGATTTTCGGTTTCAAGTACAAAGATTGCGAAAAAGATGCTATCTTTACACTTATGAAGCTGGCTGACATACCGATTAGACGACATGTAAAGGTGAAATGTGAAGCTAATCCATACGACCCGACTTGGGATGCCTACTTCCGGAAGCGGATGCAGAAACGCAACCGCTCACGTACGTCCCGAAAGGGAACTTTATCGGAAAACGCTACCTGTAAAGGTGCGGATGAGCCGATTTAGTTTTATGAGAACTAAATTTTGAATTATCGGAGCTGTATGCGGTGAAAGTCGCACGTACAGTTCTTAATGGGGAAAGCGGCGGCAACGCCGCCAACCTACATAAC
>NZ_EQ973398.1:0-1320 GCF_000157055.1 Bacteroides sp. 2_2_4
GAGGAGTTCTATAAATTAAAATATTGTAGTACAGTTGTTTATATGGTTCCAAGAGCGTAAATTTGCAGAAAATAAGAATTTTATAATGAACAAGTTATCCCGATACCGTAAGCTTCGTTATAATCAACTATTTGAGTCAGAGAATCGTGAATTGCGTTTGAATGAAATGGGCAATCCTCTTGAAGTGTTGTCTCAGTATGTTGATTTTGAGATCTTTCGTCCTACTCTTGAATCAGCCCTTTTTACCGGAGAGCGCAAAAGTAATGCCGGTCGTCCGCCGATAGACTGTGTGCTGATGTTCAAGGTCTTGTTTCTTCAGCGTTATTATGGTTTGAGTGACCATCAGATAGAGTATCAGATAGTTGACCGTACGAGTTTCCGCAAGTTTCTTGGTATTGAATGTGTTGACGATGTTCCTGACGAGAAGACGGTGTGGAAGTATCGCGAACTCCTGACAAATACAGGCGTTTATGACAAGCTTTTTTCGGAATTTCATAGTTTCATGGAAAGTAAGGGTCTGCAATTCAATGAGGGTCGCATCATTGATGCCAGTTTTGTTATTGCCCCTCGCCAACGTAACACCCGTGATGAAAATGAGCAGATAAAACAGGGAGCGGGTGATAAGTTGTGGAATGACAATCCCCACAAGAAGTGCCACAAGGATGTAGATGCCCGCTGGACAAAGAAGCGTGATGAGACTTTTTACGGCTACAAGCAGCATACTAAAGTTGAGAAACGCAATAAGATCATACTTTCTTATGATACCACGTCGGCAGAAGTGCATGATTCCAAAGGCTTTGAAGGACTGCTGGATGAAAAAGACGAAGGCAAGGACTTGTATTTGGACGCCGGTTATGTCGGACAAGAGGAGATTGTAAAACAGCATAAGATGAATCCGATAATTTGCGAAAAGGGCTACCGTAACCGTCCGCTTACCAAGGAGCAGAAATCAGACAATAGGAAAAAATCCAAGACACGTTGCCTTGTCGAGCATGTATTCGGGTTTGAGGAACAAACCATGCGTGGACTTGTGGTGCGTACAGTAGGGCTTATTCGTGCTAAAGCCAATGTAGCATTCACCAGTCTTGTGTATAACATCAGTCGTTACACGCAAATAATCAGGCTGAAACCTGAGTTGTTGGGGTGAATTATGCCTGCACATCCAATTTTTACAACAAACACAAGTTAATTATTGTAAAAATCGGGGGGGGTAGAAAATATTCGCTAAATTTGCAAGACTAAAGCTCACAAATTGGGCAGTTAAAGAGTTCTGCTGTCTGATACAAGAGGATAAATTGAATTGATAGAACTCACCATAAA
>NZ_EQ973397.1:0-1373 GCF_000157055.1 Bacteroides sp. 2_2_4
CTGCAAAATCTGTAATTATCTGCTTTACTTCATTAAATATGACTGACTGTTGCGATGTTGTATTTTCACGTTCATAGTAGGTCTTTCCAAGTTTATCGACAATGTCAAAGCGTGAAGCAGCCAATCCTCTTAAATAACTTTCCGTAGTCTGCTGTTTTTTCACGCGTTCAGTAAGAGCCTTGTACTCGGAATTGGCTTTCTCTGTCAATAACAAATAATGGTTGGTACGATCACGTTGCATGCGTAAACGTTGGCGGACGATATACCAGGCAATTCCAATAATAAAAAAGGTAGCGGCTGCTATAGCTATTTCCCAGACAGTCCGGTTTTTCATTCTGTATTGGGCGAATTTTGTTCGCTCTTTAAAATAGTCCCGCTCGACCATACCGGCGGAGAATTGCATGTTTGAGCGCATTATTGAATCGTTCAAGTAGATATAGCGATGTACATTGTCCGTTGCTTTTTCAAAATTTTTAGCCTGCGCTTCGATATGGTATGCAGTGTATTGTAGTTCTGCCATGTCGCAAATATCAGTAGTGTGCGCCTTTGCAAGCTCCAGATAATACCGTGCACTGTCTATATGATTCTTCAAAAGACTTACATCTGTCAATGTGTGATATCCATATACCGTATCCTGTCGGGCGGAAAGTTCGATTCGCTGTAACAGGTCATTGGATATATGCCGTTTGGATATCACATATAGTGATGCAAGATTAGTAAGGCTGACTTCTATCAGATTACTGTTATTATGTTCATCGGCCAAGTCAAGAGCCGCCGAATACAGCCTTATTGCTTTTTCTATATCTTTTGAGTGAAAAGTAGCGGCTGCCATGTCAAGGGTTGCCTTTGTCTCCTCCTGGATATCACCCGATTGGCGGAAATTATTTCTGGCTTCGTGGAAATAATGATATGCCCGGCTGTAGTTCATTTGTTTATAATATACTTCACCGATCTGTCTGTATAAAAGCCCTTTGTAATAAGATTCATCGGTATCTGTCAGTTTCTCTTTCTATTTTGAGAAAAAGACGTAATGCTCCCGGTTTATCACCTGTGCGTAATTTAATTCTTCCCCAATAATATAGAGTTTTACACTGGTGACGTAAATCTTTGGGGTAATGTTTATAATATTGCCAAGCCTGGCGGATCAATGAATCGTCAGTAACTTTCATTTGTTTTTTTCCAAAGCTTCGGAATAGAGCAATGCATATCTGGCCTGTTCAGCCCGGTTGCCTTCTGGTTTGAGTTTTTGTAGTATTGCTAATGCACTATCCGGGTTGTTCTGCATTAGCTTTTCAGCCTCACTAAGGCGAGGGGTCTGTTCCCTGTTATAACAACCTGTAAAATAGAGAATAGCTGATAGTCCAATTATAATT
>NZ_EQ973396.1:0-1393 GCF_000157055.1 Bacteroides sp. 2_2_4
GGGTGAAGCGATGGAGCAAATTGATTTGAAGAATTATCCGGAACGCTTTGCTTTATGTGGATTGCCTGTCGTAAAGGTGGCTGTCAGCTTTGATAGCGAACGGTGTACGATTGGGGACTGGGAGATTATAAATGCTTAAGTATTGTAATAAATATGATTGATATGGAAGATTTGCAAAGATACCCCATTGGGATACAGACATTTTCGGAAATACGGGAGGGGAATTACCTCTATATTGATAAAACGGAATATGTTTATCGGATGACACATTCCTCTGCCAAATATATGTTCTTGAGCCGTCCACGGCGCTTTGGTAAGTCATTACTTACTTCCACGCTGCATAGCTATTTCTCCGGACGCAAGGAGCTGTTTCATGGATTGGCTATGGAGAAACTGGAGAAGGAGTGGGTGGAATATCCGGTGCTTCACTTCGATATGAGTACTGCCAAACATGCGGATAGTGAACAGTTGCTCCAAGAATTGAATCTGAAACTATATGGTTATGAACAGATTTATGGACGGCTGGAGGAGGAGGTTAATCCCAATCAGCGTTTGATGGGACTGATAAAACGTGCCTATGAGCAGACCGGAAAGAAAGTGGTTGTACTTATTGATGAATATGATGCTCCTTTGCTGGATGTGGTGCACGAACGGGAAAATCTGGATGTATTGCGTAACATCATGCGTAACTTCTACAGCCCGTTAAAAGCTTGTGATCCTTATTTGCGATATGTATTTCTGACTGGTATTACCAAATTCTCCCAACTAAGTATTTTTAGTGAGTTGAATAATATAAAGAATATTAGTATGGATGAGCCATACGCTGCTATCTGTGGAATTAGTGAAGATGAGATACGTTTGCAAATGAAGGATGATTTGGGAGGATTGGCAAAGAAATTGGAGATAACACCTGAAGAGGCTTTGATGAAATTGAAAGAAAATTATGATGGTTATCATTTTACATCTCCTTCGCCCGATATATATAATCCTTTCAGTTTGCTAAATGCTTTTGCGGATGGTAAATTTAATTCTTATTGGTTTGGTAGCGGTACTCCCACATATCTGATAAAGATGCTGAATAAATTCGGAGTGAAACCTTCCGAAATTGGATGTAAACAACTAAAGTCCTCAGTTTTCGATGCTCCTACTGAAACGGTGACTGATGCAGTGCCTTTATTGTACCAAAGTGGGTATATCACTATTAAGGATTATAATAAGATGCTAGATCTTTATACGCTGGATATTCCCAATAAAGAAGTAAGGCTGGGACTTATGGAGAGCCTTCTTCCTTATTATGTAAATAACAAGACACCTGAAGCAACTACCATGGTGGCTTATCTTTTTTATGATATTCAGAATGGTGATATGGATGCTGCTTTACACCGTTTGCAGG
>NZ_EQ973395.1:0-1427 GCF_000157055.1 Bacteroides sp. 2_2_4
TTGACTTTATTATAGCTTGGAGAGAAATACGGGCGAGGCCGAATGCTTACCTTCCTACCTGTATCTGTATCGTTCCACTCCAGTGAACAGATCGTTCCACTCGAGTGGACGGTTCTTTTCACTCTAGTGCACAAGCCTGTTCACTGGAGTGGAACGATACAGATACAGGTAGGAAAATATACAAATGTCCGCTCTATATACTTTCAATAAGCACTGGTAATATATTGTAAAGCAGTGTATAGTCTGGTATTCTACTTGGTCTTTAGCTTAGAATCTGGCTTGATAATTTATAGGATAAATGGTTAAAATACTATGAGAAATACCTTGAAAAGGTATGAGAAATGCGTTGTTTTATGGACAAAATGCTGGTAATACTATGAGAAATGCTATTTTCTATTTTATTTCTCATAGTGTTATGTCTTTGATTTACAAGATATTATTATGTGCGTTATGAGAACATGAGAAATGAAAAATCGTTTCTAGTAGAATGTCAGATACGTGTTTTTTTATATGATATAGACTAGATTAATTGATAAAGCATATTTTTTTTCTGTCAAAATTGTTTGTTTAATAGATATTTATTTCTACTTTTGTCATAGTTTACTTTCGAGCGAAGGAAGTAGCTTTTTAATAATTTTATTGAGAACGGTTATTTGTTGCATTCTATATAAAAATCCGCTAATTTTTTACCAGTGAATGACAATGAGTGACAGGTCTCGCGCACTTTTGCATATATACTTTGTTATATACACAATTGGGCGTGGGGCTATCACTTATGTTCACTGGGGGTCTTAGCGGATACCTTATATAGAGCGTAAGTAGATAGTTCCCACGTTCTCTTTTTATATAAACCTCGCACCACCGGGAACTGATGTGGTAATTCATATAAACTATGTGCGGAGACTTTAATCGTATCATCATTCAGCTATCGCAGCATCCTGTTGTGAACAAATCTTTCTCTGATTTAACCTGTACCGAATGCGAACAGGCATATGTCTTGATAAATGAATTGATTAGTTTATCAGTAGAAGAAGATTATACCCTATTGGATTATATTCAGATGGCACGCCTGAAGTATTATCTCGGTGAGCTTTCTTGCAAGATATATTCTGTAAAGGAAGATGCCGCCCTTCATTATGGTAGCGCCCTTCATTTATTGGAGAAAGGCGGTCTCGATCTGAGCCTAAAGAAATGGATTGAACTTGTCAGCCTGCGTATGGAGGAATAAATCGTCGTTGCATTTCAATTCTGCATTTCCTGACGTATGTTTGCCTCATTTCTTTTTGCATATACTTGATTGAATAATCCTGTATATGCAAAAATCATCATGTCTTATAATCCGGTTTTGGTATATTTTATATGGCACTTCTCTTTTCTCTTATGATTTTCTTCTTAATTTATCTTTGCCTTACGCTCGCCCGCGTGTA
>NZ_EQ973394.1:0-1451 GCF_000157055.1 Bacteroides sp. 2_2_4
ATAATTGTAGATGTAATACTTGTATCATTGCGGATTTGAATTTTGTAGCATCAATACATTATCTGATATCAGGAACAGGCCGATCTGCAATTTGTTTAAATTATAATGGATGTAACATTTATACCCTTCATTGCGAATCTGGGTCTGGTGCTGTAGGAGATATAAGAGATTTAGTACGTCATGCAGTATCTCCTTTCATCATTGGCGGAGATATGAATTCAACGCCAAGCGAATTATCAGAATATTTAAGAATAATGACCACAGGTACCAGGAGTAGGCCGGGAAATAGTGCTAATTTTGCTTGTTGTGGTATGCCAACACATTTTTCAGGTCGAGAATTAGATTATTTCCTTATCGATAGCAGATTACAGCTAAGAACATGTGTACTAAGATATCATATGATGGGTGGGGATCACTATCCTGTGATATTGATATTTAGTTAACCAATTATATTTTTCATCAACAAACAGTGTCGCTGCGATATAAAATATTTTTCGGCTATGCCATACTTATGGCGGTCATCGGTAGCATGGCCGCCATTTTGATATATGAACGGCAGCGGATGCGCGAAATTGAGGCAGAGACGGCAAACATAAACCTTGTACGTCGTGGTATCAACACGGCTCATCGCCGTATTACGGGGCTCGCCACATTGGGTGAGGGTGTGGTAAATTGGAACAAAGCGGACTATCTGTACTATCGTAACCACCGACTTCAAGCCGACAGTTTGTTGAACTCGCTTAAACGACACTGCCGTGAATATGTACGCCCGGAACAGATAGACACTCTTCGTGCTCTGCTTGCCGAAAAGGAGACACACCTGCTGCACATAATGGAAATGTTTGAACGGCGAACTGAAGCGGACAGCGTGCTGGTAAACCAGTTGCCGGAAGTGGCGAGGCGTGCAACACATATCCGTACCATAGAACAAAAGAAAAAAGGGATTGCAGGATTCTTCGGGAAAAAAGAAGAAATACAAGTAATGCCATCCCAAAAAGAACTTCATGATTTCAGCGACAGCCTGATAGCAATACATCAAAGACAGGCGAACGAAATGGACATTTATGCCGACAGCCTGCGTATGCGCAACAGGGAATTGAACAGGACATTGAACAAGCTGATAAACGACCTTGACGAACAGGCACAGACTGCCTTCTCACAAAGAGAGTTAAAAATGGCAGAAGCAGAGAAAATGTCGTTCTTTTTAATGGCAGGAGTAATCGGCATGGCCATCATCCTGCTCATCATTTCGCACCTTATCATCATGCGTGACCTTAACCGCAGGGAAAGGGACAAGGCTGAACTGGAAGATACGGCAACACAAAACCGTACACTCTCCGACATGCGCAAGAAAATAATCATCACACTTTCCCATGACATACGAGGACCTCTCAATGCCATCAGTGGCAGTGCTGAACTGGCCATGGATACTCGTGACCGGAAACGCCGCA
>NZ_EQ973393.1:0-1741 GCF_000157055.1 Bacteroides sp. 2_2_4
CTTCTAATGTTTTCCAGCACTGATACAGTCCTCTTGGCACATGGAAGCATCCTTTCCATTTTCCTCCTTTGAGTGGTAGCAATACTTCGCCTCTTCGGTTCAAGTAGCCATACCATTCAGGATATTCTTTATCCTTGAAATGCTCCCAAGTGTAGTCATGTACCTTTTCAAACCATTCCAAGCATTTTTTGTCTCCCGTCAATTGATAGCCTTTCAGCAGGGAAATAAGCGTTTCGATATGGACCCACCAGAGTTTCTGGTCCCACTCCAATTGTTGGGGAGGACAACCGTTACGATCCATAAAATAGTAGATACCTCCATATTGCTTGTCCCAGCCATAATTAAGCATCGTGAGAGTAGTCTCTTTGGCTTTCTCTATCAATTCCGGACGATTCAGACGCTTGCCTAGATCCATGATAAACCACATCGCTTCAATGGCATGTCCCGGGGTCACCTGACGGCCTTCAAAACAATCGACCAAATTACCGTCTATGTCCACNTTTTCAACAATGATACCTCCGAGTTCAGGACGATAGAAAACTTCCATCACTTCATGGATACAAGTATCCATTGTTTCCCGCAGATACATTTCATCCAATAAATGCTCTATCTCCAGTGCCAAGTTACAGAGGATCATTGGCAAGGCAAAGTTCTTCAGATTACGGGTACCCGGATGAAGCTTATTCCATCTCCCTTTCGGATTATCCACTTTGGAAAGGATTATGTCGAAAGTTTTCTTGGCAATGTCCGCATATTCCTGATTACCGGTTGCAAGGCTCAACTGTCCGAAAGCCATGGTGGCGAATGTATACGAGAATATATTATACGGTTCTACCAATGGTCTACCCGAACGATCAAGGGAAAAATACCAGTTATAGTAACTATCATGTCCGTATTTTTTTAGAAATTCACCACCTTGAACGGCACAATCCAGCCATTCCTTGCGTTTTTCCACTTTATTGTAAAGCATGGAGAACATCCACACCTCACGACATTGCAGCCAGATGAACTTATCCGTATCGAACACTTTTCCTTCACGGTCCAGACAGGTGAAATAACCACCATACTCGTGTCTTGGGAGTGTTCAAGCCAGAAAGGGAGGACACTGTCCAGAAGTTCATTCTTGTACAGACTTGCCAGTTTCTCGAAATCCATACTATTATTTCCATTATAGATTGGTATGGGCAATTCAGCAGTGAAAGAGATGTCTGCTGAATGACCAATGTTGTTCTTACTATCCATATTTATAAGATGTTAGTTTATTGTTATTAAGGTCTGTTTTATATTTATTCCGAACGGGTCCAATATCTTTCAATCTCTTCCAGCGACTTCCCTGTAGTCTCCGGCACGAGTTTCCAGACAATCAGCATATACGGCACGCACATGAGGGCGAACAGGAAGAATGTTCCGGCGGGGGTAAGGTTCTGGAGCATCCAGGGGGTTAACTGTCCGATCAGGTACGTTCCGATCCACAGAGCGAATCCTGCTATCGACATGGCCAGTCCGCGAACCTTGGTGGGATACATCTCCGAGAGAAGTACGAACACCACGGCACAGATAGATACGGCACAGCAGAATACATAGAACAGGAAGAAAACAAGCAGGAAGAGGCTGGATACTCCCAAGGAATCTCCGAAGAGGAAATACAGGCCGATGAGAATCAGAGAAACAACCATTCCCGAAACTCCGTAATAAACAAGTTTCTTGCGGCCTACCTTATCAATGATGACAAGAGCCAGAA
>NZ_EQ973392.1:0-1783 GCF_000157055.1 Bacteroides sp. 2_2_4
TCTTCTTCTTTCTTAATCCTATAAAAAGTTGTAGATATGTTTGCTTTTTAGTAACTTTAAAGACACCACATCATTAAGAGTTACAATGCAACAAGTCATATCTACAACGTACAAATATACATCAAAAAAAGAAAATGCTCCTACAAATAGGGGATTATTCCATGATTTCAGATTCAGTCTTGGCTACGATAATCTGCAACAAGATGGTATCTCTGAAGCTGTTGGCTCATTGACGGTCTTTCTACATACGGCTGGCAAAGGGGCTTCCTGTCCTTATTGCGGACATTTCAGTCACCGATTGCACAGTTACTACTCCCGTCATATTGAGGATCTTGAAGTTTACGGTCATACTTTGGAGTTAGTCATCAAGGTTGGCAAATATTATTGTGACAATGTTTCTTGTCCACAAAAAATATTCTGCGAACCGTTGTCTTTTCTGGCTCGTCGGTATGGTAGACGGAGCTATCTTGTTGAGGAACGCATCAGATCGATAAGTTTGGAACTTACTTCCCGAAAGGCCTCTTCTCTTTTGCAACTGTTCCATATAACAGCCAGTAGTTCTTCCTGCTTACGCATCCTACAACAGTGCGGACAACACAATCCTATGCATAATAAAAGTATTTATGTAGGTATTGATGATTTTGCCTATAAAAAAGGTAAGGATTATATGAGTGTGGTCGTAGACCAGATGACACACATACCTATTGCTTTGTTAGAGGATAGAAACGGAGAAGCACTTGATAACTGGCTCATCCGGAATCCTCAAATACAATATATAACGAGAGACCGTGGAAGATGTTTCACAGAGGCTATAAACAGAATAATTCCTGGTGTTACACAAATCTGCGACCGATTCCATCTAATCAAGAATATGACGGACACGATGATACCGGAAATAGAGAAAATAATCCGTCAGACCAAGAAAAAGCTCAAATACGAATATCCTGACAGAGACACGGCTTCTTCGTTAATTCTTCAGGACATATTTAACATGGGAGATGTCCGACACAGAGAAAAATTGAAGATATACAGGGAAAGCTTGAACTTAAAAATGCAGGGGATGACCATTGAGCAGACAGCCACACATTTGGGTAAGAAAAGTCGCTACATTTATAAGATTATTCACAACAGAAGAATAGGGGCATACTTGAATGAGCAACAGAAGACAGCTCTTAAATATGTATCCGAACTGGCTACAATCATTAGTGCGGGCTGTATTACTCGAAAAATATTGGCACAAAAAATGGGGAGTAAAATCAGTGGCGCACTTATTGGAAGGATAACATCCAGCTTGCGAAAAAGGTATCAACAAAAGAGGAAGGAAGTCAAGGAGCATAATGAGAGCATTGAAAACAGAAGTAAAATACAGAGAGTTTCACAGAATCAGATACGCAAATACATTCTAAAGGGAGAATCGGATAATCCTAAACTAGCGGAACTGTATAAGTCCTCACCGCAGATTAAAGAACTTTTAAGCGTGTGTCAGAATTTCAGAGATATGATTAATGGGAACACTTATGATAAGGATATTAGAAAGTGGATTGAAAAAGCGAAGGCAACACGGAATATGGCACTGACGAACTTTGCATATGGTATTGAAAAAGACTGGGAGGCAGTACAGGCAGCTATTGATATCCCCTTCAGTAACGGATTACTGGAGGGGACAGTGAATAAAATTAAAGCGGTAAAAAGACAGATGTACAATAGGGCAGGAATTAAACTACTGAGAGCGAAGATTATTTATTCACAATAGAAGAAGTACCACCAAATTTGACGAAGAACC
>NZ_EQ973391.1:0-2429 GCF_000157055.1 Bacteroides sp. 2_2_4
GTGCGACGTGAAGTTGCGTAAGTGATTGTGTAACATCAAGATTACACCTCCAGTTCCGTCTGGAGTAGCCTACGGACACGTGCATTGGGAGTAATCCTTTTGTACGGAGCTGTCCCGACAAGGTAGCCTTTCCAAAAGGAGAAGATTGAACCGTGAGGGGAAATCAACGGCTGATAACACCATTCAGCACGAGGAGCTTGGCTTAGCGGTATGGTCAACGAAAGTGAACTGTCCGATAAACATCGTAAGGTATAACGAGCCAAAGGCTGTTGACAGGCTCGGACCAAAAGGTAAGCAGTCGGCTGTCCTCTTGAACTTTGGGGGCACACGGACATTAGCACTGCCGGTGGAATAGACAGGACCTAACCCGCTTATTTATCACTTATGTAAAACACGGTAAGCCCGTATCTCTCCAGTTCATCAGAGCTGGTAAGCAAGCCGCAAGGCAAGCCTACATGGGGTGTGGGTATAGGATAGCGGAAAAAGCGAATGCCTCCCTGTAATGGGGAGGATACGGATTGAGCCAATATCACGGGTTGGTAAAGGTAACATCATCCGACACGAAAGTGGGCAGACTTCCGCCTATGGTGACACTTTACAAGATAGTTTACAGAACTTTTAAAGAAAGGAAAGCAAATGAACGCAAAGAAATTGGCGTGTGCGCCCGAAGACATAGACATTCACGAACTCTGGTCGAAAATCGACTGGGACAAATGTGAGCGTTTTGTCCAAAAGCTGCAAGCACGTATTGTAAAGGCTCAAAGGGAAGGCAGAAATAACAAGGTGAAAGCCCTGCAATGGATGCTTACCCACTCGTTCTACGCCAAAGCATTGGCGGTAAAACGAGTTACGACTAACAAAGGAAAATCTACTTCCGGCGTTGACAAGATTACATGGTCTTCTCCATTGGCGAAAGCCAAAGCCATATTCACTCTGAAAAGACATGGCTACAAGCCACAACCTTTAAAACGTGTAAATATCAAAAAGAAGAACGGGAAATTACGCCCACTCGGAATACCAACGATGAAAGACCGTGCGATGCAGGCATTGTACCTAATGGCACTTGACCCGATAGCGGAAACCACTGGCGACAGCCATTCCTACGGATTCCGCAGACATCGCTGTACACATGATGCCATCGAGCAATGCTACATCGTTCTTTCTCGTTCGGTCGCTCCCGAATGGATTCTTGAGGGGGACATCAAAGGATGCTTCGACCATATCAGCCATGCGTGGTTAATCAACAATATCCCTATGGATAAGGAGATACTACGCAAATGGCTCGAATGCGGATATGTGTTCAATGGAGAACTCTTTCCTACGGAAGAGGGAACCCCACAAGGTGGCATAATATCCCCAACTCTTGCAAACATGGCACTTGACGGACTGCAAGATTTGTTGGAAAAGAGTGTCAAGAAATATCAGGTGAACTACAAAAAGATAGTTCCTAAGATACATCTTGTACGATATGCAGATGATTTCATTGTAACGGCAAAGGATAAGGAAACGATAGAACAGGTTATACTTCCATTAGTACGTAAGTTCCTTGCGGAAAGAGGTCTGACACTATCAGAAGAAAAGACAAAAATCACACATATAAATGAGGGATTTGACTTTCTCGGTTTCAATATCCGAAAGTTCCGCAATAATACGCTGCTGACAACTCCATCCAAAGATGCGCAAAAGAGGTTTTGCGAAAAAATCCGCAAGACGATAGAAGCCAACAAGTGTGTAAAACAGAAGTCACTTATTATGATGCTGAATCCAATCATAAAAGGTTGGGGTAATTATTATAAATATGGTACTTCTGCGAATGTATTCCACCGAATGGATTGGGAAATCTTCAAGAAAATATGGCAATGGGCAAGACGCAGACATCCGCAGAAATGTAAAGGATGGGTAAAGGATAAGTATTTCAGAACACTAAATGGGCACTCGTGGAGATTTGCGGCAGATATGGGCAAGAAAGATAAGATTGATTATCTCGAACTGACCTATCTACCAACCATCCACCATGAGAAATTCGTCAAGGTTCGGCATTATGCCAATCCGTATGACCCATCAGATAAATCGTACTACGAATGGAGAGAAACCTACCGAATGAAGCAAACGCTGAAAGGCAGGCAATCTCTAATAAACATTTGGAAACGACAGAATAAAGTATGTCCTGTATGTGGAGAGCGTATTGACAGGGAAAGACCTTGGAGTATCACTGAACAAATAGTCAGTGGACGAAAGGTAAGAACTCTTGTACATACCAGTTGTAAACGTAAAATGCAAAGTAGATTATGAATATGAAAGTCGAAAATGAGATGGCTCTACCGATAACAAAGTCGGTAACGGTCATGTTGCTTGAGCCGTATGCGGGGAAACTCGCACGTACGGTTCTTAGAGGGGAAAGCTCCCGTAAGGGGGCTGACCTACTCGAC
>NZ_EQ973390.1:0-2485 GCF_000157055.1 Bacteroides sp. 2_2_4
CGTAGGCTCGGTACAGAACGCCTTACTGCCTTTCGGCAGTAGGTTTTCCCGTACCTGCCCCCAAACCGTACTTGCATGTCTCCACGCATACGGCTCTCCGTTGATAACATGACTTTATTTAGCATGGCTGTGTATTTTGGCATAACACTTTTCACAGACAACCAATGTCTTCCTATGCTTTTCAAGCATCAGCCTGTCGCATTCAGTTTTTCCTTTAAGCTGATTTAGCTTTCTGACATGACGCATGACTACAGGTCCGACTTTTCCACATAATTCACATGTTCTCGCATCCAATCGCTCAGTAAGTGTCGGCTGTGGAATTGCGATTGTGTAGGATAAGTCGTTTACCTCCGTATAGTACATTGGTGGTTTACGTTTGAATCCCTCATTATAGAATTTCCTGTACCGTAATTTACCTTTTGCATCCTGATATGGCACTATAATGTCATTCCCAACCTTATATTTGTCAATGACTTTGCTTACAGTGCTATTGGTTTTTCCTGCAATGGTATGGTACATACTGTACTCCATGATGTATCCAAACTTTGAGAGCGCGTATGCCACGTTGTTGGCAATGCAGTAGTAGTTGTAGAACCCTCTGATTTCAGAGTTATATGCCGCCACTATGTCCTCGATTTTCTTCTTCATAAGATTGCCTCTGAACTTTGCAAACCAAACTTGTCGGCCATTTTCTACCTTGTATCTGATGGCGCTGTATTCTTCCAGTTTGTTCCGCACCGTTTCTATGGCGACCTTTAGGACTATCTTACCGTTGTAATAACGGGCTGGCACATTGTTCTTGTCCCGCTTGATAGCATCAGACTTACGGACTGAAACATCGAAGCCAAGAAATTTCGCGGGCTTTTGTGCGTTTGTTATCAATGTCTTTTCCTGTGACAGTTCCAGCTTGAGGTTTTCTTCCATATACTTGGTAATGTCCGACTTGATTTTAACGCACTCTGCCTTGCTTCCGATAACACCAATGAGGAAATCATCTGCGTATCTTACGTATCGAAGCCTTCTGTATGTTTCATCCATACTGTCTCTGCTCTCAATCTTTTGCCTTTCACGTCTCAGTTTCTCATACTCATCCCTAAGCTGTAATCTGACATCTGCATCCTGTATGTTCTTGATGCTTTTAAGGATGCGTTGCATCTTATCGCTAAGTTGCTTGTATTCTTTGGTGATGTGTCTTTCTTTTCCCTTATTGAAGCGTAGGGCGTATTCTTCCATATACTTGTCAAAATTATCAAGATAAATGTTTGCCAGTATAGGACTGATATTACCGCCTTGTGGAGTTCCCTTGTTTGTATTATGAAACTTCCAGTCTTCAATATATCCCGCATTCAACAACTTGCGGATAAGCCTTAGAAATCTATCATCGGCAATCCGTTTCCGCAAAGTTGCAATCAATACATTGTGGTCTATGTTGTCGAAGAATCCTTTAATGTCTCCTTCCACAAACCATTTTGTACCTGTAAATGTCTTTTGGATATGGGTCAATGCGGTATGGCAGCTTCTGTTTGGTCTGAATCCATGTGAGGTGTTTGCAAACACCTCTTCATAGACGGCTTCAAGAATCATGCGCACCACCTCCTGTACAAGTTTGTCCTCAAAGGAAGGAATTCCAAGCGGTCTTTTCTTACCGTTTTTCTTGGGTATGTATATCCTTTTTGCCGGATTAGGCTTGTAAGACTCATCTCTCAAAGATGCAATGACTTTGTTTATTCTTTGAAGACTCATCCGATTGATGGTTTTCCCATCCGCACCGGGTGTCATATTGCCTGGTTTGGCGTAAATACGCTGGTAAGCAACATGAAACATCTCCTCATTGAATAAGATACGGTACAGCCTTTCGAACTTGTAATCCGAAACTTTACCATGCTTGTTTAAAGCTTTTAATACTTGCTCAGGACTTCTCATAATGTCTCACACATTTTCCATTATTTGTATTAAGTTATCTAACTGCTTCCCTTCGCCATGTACAAGGCTTTCCCTTGCTCGGACTACTACGGAAGCTCCGTTCCCATGTCAGATATTCAGGGTCCTATGCCCATAGCCTTACGGCATTCTGATTTAGGGAATCCCCATTTGCTTTCACAATAACTGTTTGGCTCGGCAGACTGTCGGATGCGACTTACGTTCCTATTCCACTTATTGTGGTTGCTCTGAAGCCAGCTCCTGCTCCATTGTAATTTCGGTTTACATGGGGTGCTTCAGCCCGACGTGAATCAAATACCTTTCGTCGGGGCTGGTACGTGTGCAGCAGAACTATCGTTCAACCAATCAGGCTTCATCCTTGTGTCTGTCTTTTCCTCTCGCCATGCAGTCGCAGCTTGGTATTTAGCTGACTAATGACTTTACCGACATGCTTTTGTCACCTTTGGATTTCTCCTCCAGCTAAGTCGTTGAGGATAGGTCTGTTGAACTCTAACCTAATCTCTTGCCATAGAGATATTTATTGTGTAGCCTATATGGGCGCATC
>NZ_EQ973389.1:0-2486 GCF_000157055.1 Bacteroides sp. 2_2_4
ACGATGTAGGCTAAGCACCCAGCGCCTTTACATATTGCTATGTTAGGTTTCCAAGTACTCGCCCCCGAACCGGACTTACACCTTTCGACGTATCCGGCTCTCCACTAATATTATCAGTCTAACTTCCCTGTATGAATTTTCCAATGGCAATCATGGCATACCGCAATGGTTTTTCGTCTGCGGGCAATCATGTGTTTTTCCCAGATCCTTTTTCCTTGCAGATCTTTGAGCTTTTTCACATGATGCATCGATAATACCGATTCTGCTCCGCATATCTCACATTTATTGGCTTTTATCCTATCGATTAGGCTCGTTCTTGTGATTTTAATAAGCGGTTGATCATCATTGAATTTAATTCTACTTAAAGGCTTGCGCTTAAAACCGTCATGATAAAACTCGCACCGTACTGTTTTCCCATTCTTTTTGATATAGTCAACTCCAAACTCTCCGTTTTTACTGTATTTTCGAAGAACCTTGCGAACTGATGATTTATATTTGCAAGCATAGGTTTTGTACATACTGTATTCCATGATATTATAAAAAGAATCAATAGTATAACTGTTATTCGCCAATGAATAATAGTTGTAAAAGCCTCGTATCTCCCCATTGTACTGGCAAAGTATTTCCAAGTCGTCATTATTCTTCATGCAAGGCCTTGCCTTGGGATGCCATCTCTCTTTCCCATTATGATAGGTCAGTTTGATAGCATCATACTCGAAGAGTTTCTTTTTCATTGTATCCATAGATACTTTTAAAAAGACTTTTGACCTGTAGTATCTTTGAGCAGTTCCTTTACCAATCCGTTTTGTTTGATCTGTTTTGTAGATTCCGATTTCATATCCGAGGAATTTTGCGTTCTTCTTTGTATTGGTTATCAATGTTTTTTCGTCAGATAATTCAAGATTGAGTTTTTCTCCAAGAAAATCTTTGATGTCTTTCTTGACTTTAACACAATCTGCTTTACTTCCGATTATTCCAATCAAAAAGTCATCTGCATATCGGATGTATTTCAATCTTCTGTAGCTACTGTCCATCTCATCTAAACTTGGATAGTTGTTACGGGCTTTACAACATTCATTAATGCGATTCAGGTAAAACTCACGTTTCTTTTTATCTGTTTCAATTTTAAGTTTTCGCTCGGCTCTGATTTTTCTCAATGCATATTTTGCATAAACTGTATCGGGTTTGCGTTTTTTGCCTTCATTAAAGTTATGGATATATTCATTCATATATTTGTCGAACTTATCAAGATAGATATTAGCCAGTATTGGACTAATAATTCCACCTTGTGGTGTTCCACTGTATGTCCTATGAAATGTCCATTCCTCCATGTATCCAGCATTCAGGAACTTTCTGATTAGCCTAATGAACCTGTTGTCAGAAATTCTTTCTTCAAGTATTCTTATCAAAATATCATGATCGATATTATCAAAGAATCCTTTAATGTCTCCTTCAACAAACCATTTGGAACCTGTAAAAGTATCCTTGATACGGGATAGTGCCGTATGGCATCCTCTGTTTGGTCTAAATCCATGAGAACAACTCTCAAAATTGTCTTCATAGATCGCCTCCAAAATCATACGGATAACCTCTTGCACCAGTTTATCATCAAAAGAAGGTATTCCCAAAGGTCGTTTAGATCCGTTTTTCTTCGGAATATAAATTCTTTTTGATGATACAGGCTGATATTGCTCACTTTTGAGCAATTCAATCAATTGTTCAATACGGAATATACTCATGTCGTCAATGGTTTTTCCATCAACTCCGGGAGTCATGTTACCTTCCTTTGCATATAGCTTTTGGTAAGCAACATAATATATTTCCTTATTGAACAGAATCCGATATAGCCTTTCAAATCTGTACATTGAGATTTTACTTTGCTGCGCCAGACTGTTTAATACTCTTTCTGGATCTCTCATAATGTCTCACACATTTTCCGTTAATTGTATTAAAAATATTAGCTGTCTCCCTTTGCCATGTACAAGGCTTTCCCTTGCTCAGACTACTACGGAGACTCCGTTGCCATGCCAAATATTCAAAGGTCTGAAACCTTATAGCCTTACAACTGGCATTTTGGGTTAGGCAATCCCCATTTAGACATATAATAACTATAGCTCGATAAGTTGTCGGATACGACATCCACCTTTTATTGCTTACCGCAATTGCGTTGTGATCAGTTTACGCTTCCGCTACATGCACATGATAACGGAGTATCACAATATGACGCCATTAATCGTCTTTCGTCATAGACCCGCATTTGTCCGCTCAGGCTATCGTTTAATCAATACGGATTTTATCCTCATACTTATCATTTCATCTTCCCATTCAGTCGCAACATGACGATTAGTTGACTTATGGATTTGCCGGTATGCTATACTCCCCTTTGGGTTTCCCCTTCGGATAAGCCGGTTGATGACAGACTTGTAAACTCGTGTCAGGTATTGCGCTACCAATACATTTATTATATGCCCTTATGGGCGCACATG
>NZ_EQ973388.1:0-2493 GCF_000157055.1 Bacteroides sp. 2_2_4
CACGAGGTGCTGCGCCCATAAGGGCATATAGTAAATGTAGGCTTAGCAACCTACCCGGCAAGGGTTTTCAACGCCGGTCATTAGCCAACTTATCCACTTAGCCGAAAGGCGGTGGGGAGTGTCGCATGTTGGAAACGGCATAAGTCAGCTAACTATCATGCTGCTACTGAATGTCTAAATGAAATGATAGATATGAGGATGAAGACTATACTGTTTGAACGACAGTCCGAGTTGTTAGTTGGTAAACCCCGACGGAAGATAGTTACAAACGTCGGGCTGCAATACTTCTACTTTCCTACCTCAAGTACGAGAGCCGAAAACCGATTGCAGAACAGCCGCAATAAGCGGAAAAGGACGAAAATCGCATCCGACAATCTATTGAGCTATGTTACTATATGTCTAAATGGGGATTGTCTAAGTAGGAATGCCGAAAGGCTATGGGGTTTGCCCCCTGAATATCCTATATGACAACAGAGTCTCCGTAGTAGTCCGAGCAAGGGAAAGCCTTGTACATGGCGAAGGGAGACAGTGAGTTATTATTTAATATGTTTAACGAATGATGTGTGAGACATTATGAGAGATTCAGCAAATGTATTAAACAGTCTGGCTGGGCACAGCCAAGACCCTAATTACAAGTTTGAACGGCTTTACCGACTGCTGTTCAATGAAAATCTGTACGCACTTGCCTATCAAAAGTTGTCGCAGAATGCGGGCAACTATACGAAAGGCACAGACGGGCAGACCATAGACGGAATGAGCATAAAGCACATTCACTCTATCATTGGACAGTTGAAAGACGAAAGTTACCGTCCGTGCCCTGCACGGAGAATTTACATTCCCAAAAAGAATGGCAAGCAACGTCCTTTAGGCATACCAGCCTTTAAGGACAAACTTGTACAGGAAGTTGTAAGGATGATTCTTGAATCCATCTACGAAGGTCATTTTGAAGACTGCTCGCATGGATTCAGACCACACCGTGGCTGTCATACGGCTATGGCTTCCTTACAAAAGGGAGGTACGGGAGCACGTTGGTTCATCGAGGGAGACATCAAGGGTTTCTTTGACAACATCAACCATGATGTTTTAATCGGAATCCTTGCTGAAAGAATCAATGACGAGCGTTTCCTGCGACTGATACGTAAATTCCTCAAAGCAGGCTACATGGAACAATGGGAGTACAAAAATTCCTATATCGGAACACCGCAGGGAGGCATAATAAGTCCGATTTTGGCGAATATTTATCTTGACAAACTCGATAAATTTATGCGGAACTACATAAACGTCTTCAATAAAGGTAAAGCACGTGTACGCAACCCCGAATATAAAAGGGTTGCAAATCGTAAGGACAAACGTGTAAAGAAACTGAAGAATGAAACAGACGAGCAGAAGAAAGAAGCATTGCGCAGGGAGATAGCCATTCTCCACCGTGAGATGCAACAACTTCCTGCAACTCTTGACATGGACGAAAACTTCAAACGCATGAGGTATGTACGCTATGCCGATGATTTTCTGATTTGCGTAATCGGAAGTAAAGAGGACTGTGTAAAAGCAAAGGGGGACATTAAGACCTTTCTGCAAGATACGTTGAAACTCGAACTTTCGGATGAAAAGACGTTAATCACCAACTCACACGACGCAGCCAAATTTCTCGGCTTTGATGTTACAGTCCGCAGTACGGACAAGACGAGAAAGGATTTCAGAGGAATCCCCATACGCTCACTTGACCATAAAGTGGTTCTTCTCCTGCCTTATGAGGTTATGAGAAAGAAACTGCTTGACTATAATGCGATGCGCATAATAA
The DNA here is from genome assembly GCF_000157055.1 of Bacteroides sp. 2_2_4. Classification (NCBI taxonomy): domain Bacteria; kingdom Pseudomonadati; phylum Bacteroidota; class Bacteroidia; order Bacteroidales; family Bacteroidaceae; genus Bacteroides; species Bacteroides sp. 2_2_4. Next base: position 1,802 of record NZ_EQ973388.1, read on the forward strand.
TCAAGAATGGCAAGGAAGCATGGGAATCGACCTCACGCCCGTATCTCCGTAGTAATGATGACCTTGAAATACTCAACCGATACAATTCGGAAATTCGGGGAATCTATAACTACTACTGTATTGCAAACAATGTCAACATTCTCAATAGTTTCTATTACTACATGAAAGAGAGTATGTATAAAACATTATCATCCAAGTATGAATCAACCGTAAGGAAAATAATCCGTAAATATTGCCGGAATAAAGTCTTTACAGTAAGGTATGAAAACAACAAGGGCGAAATGTTGGAACGTACTATTTATCATGGAGGGTTCAAGCAGAGAAAAGACACGCGTATTGACAATGCGCATATCATGCCCAGTTATCGCGGGACTGAAAGTACCAGCCTTATGGCTCGGTTGAAAGCCCGTGAATGTGAATATTGCGGAGCGGAGGACAACCTTAGAATGGTGCATGTCCGCAAGCTAAAAGACCTGAAAGGCAAACAGGAGTGGGAACGCTTCATGATTGCCAGACAGAGAAAAACAATAGCAGTATGTGAAAATTGTTATCGTAAGATTCATGAAAAGAAATAGACTGAAAATAACCATGGAGAGCCGTATACATGGAGACGTGTACGTACGGTTCGGTGGCGAGCGTTTAGAAACCTACCGTCCGAAAGGACGGCAAGGCGCTTTGCGCTTAGCCTGTGG
>NZ_EQ973387.1:0-2509 GCF_000157055.1 Bacteroides sp. 2_2_4
TGGTGCGCCCGTAAAGGGAATTTGACGAATGTCGCTTTGGCAAGCGACTGGGCAAGTGTTTAAAATGCCCATTAACAACCGCTAACCGGAGGGGAAAACCCCACAAGGGAACATAGCACGTTGGTAAAGCCATAAGTCAGCCAACTGTCAGGCTGCGACCGAATGGCAAGTTAAAATGATAGATATGAGGATAAAGCCTGCATTGGTTGAACGATAGTCCGAGCAGTCGTATCCTTGGGCAATGACGGAAGACAGTTGAATAATTCTTCGGAATTATACCGTTATGTTGCGGTACTACACTGATGACACGTAGCAGGAGTAGCATAAACTTACCGCAAGGCAACTACCATAAGTAGTAAAGGACGAAAGTCGTATCCGACAATCTATCGAGCCAAATAGTCGTCAAATTTCTAAACGGGGATTGCCTAAACCGGAAAGCCAGTTGTAGGGCTATGGGGTCTGCCCCTGAATATCTGGCATGGCAACGGAGCTTCCATAGTAGTCTGAGCAGGGTAACGCCCTGTACATGGCGAAGGGGAGCAGCTAATTAAGTTTAACAATTTAAAGGAAGATGTGAGAGACATGAGAAATCCAGAAAATGTGTTGAACAGTCTGAGTAAACACAGCGGTAACTTGAACTATAAGTTTGAGCGGCTGTATAGAGTGCTGTTTAACGAGGAAATGTTTTATGTAGCCTATCAGAATATTTACAGCAAGACAGGCAACATGACGGCAGGAGCCGATGGTAAAACCATTGACGGAATGAGTATTGACCGAGTTGAACAACTGATTGGCAGTCTTAAAAATGAGACTTATCAGCCTAATCCGTCCAAAAGGACGTACATACCTAAGAAAAACGGGAAAAAACGTCCGCTTGGCATACCCTCTTTTGATGATAAGCTGGTACAGGAAGTAGTCAGAATGATACTTGAAGCAATCTATGAAGGTAGTTTTGAACATACTTCACATGGGTTTCGTCCCAAACGAAGTTGTCATACTGCTCTTATAGATATACAAAAGACATTCACTGCCGTGAAATGGTTTATTGAAGGCGATATTAAAGGATTCTTCGACAATATCAATCATGACGTACTGATTAATATTCTTCGGGAACGTATCGCCGACGAGAGATTTTTGCGGCTTATCAGAAAATTCCTGAATGCCGGATATGTGGAAGACTGGGTATTTCATAGAACGTACAGTGGAACTCCGCAAGGCGGGATTATCAGCCCAATACTGGCTAACATCTACCTTGACAAGTTCGACAAGTACATCAAGGAATACATCAATCGGTTCAATAAAGGGGTAACAAGAAAAGGCGACGCTCGATACAAGCTCTACGAACAGCGAAGATACCGACTGGCAAAGAAACTAAAGAATGAGAAAGATGTAAAGGTAAGGAAACAGATGACCGCCGAAATTAAGCGGCTACGAGAAGAACGGAACAACTATCCGGCACGTAATGAAATGGACAGCAGTATCAAACGGTTAAAATACGTGAGATACGCAGATGACTTTCTGATTGGAATTACCGGTAATCTTGAAGACTGCAAAACAGTAAAAGAGGATATTAAGAATTATTTGAATGAAGCTCTTAAACTGGAACTGTCAGACGAAAAGACACTGATAACCAATGCGCAGAAACCAGCGAAATTTCTCGGATATGACGTATTTATACGTAGGTGTAACGATTTACGTAAGGATAAGTACGGTAAAACGGTTCGTGCATTCGGACACAAGCCTGTATTGTACCTGAATTTTGAAACGATGCGGAAGAAACTCTTTGATTATAAAGCCGCAAGAATCGCGGTCGTCAATGGCAAAGAGGTTTGGAAATCCATCGTCAGAACGTACATGCTGAACTTGGATGACTTGGAAATAGTCAGTCAGTTCAATGCCGAAATCCGAGGGTTCTATAATTACTACTCAATAGCCAATAACAGCTATGTCATCAATTCTTTCTATCACATTATGTCATACAGCATGTATAAGGTATTTGCGAACAAATACAAATCATCTGTAAAGAAAATACTTCTGAAATATAAAAAGAACAAGGTTTTCCAAGTGGCATATGAAAATAGCAAGGGTAAGACACTTTACCAATCATTTTATCATGATGGTTTCAAACGCAAAAAGGTTGCAGGGAATATTTACTGTGACACTATTCCACGGACAGTTTCCATAACAGGTGGACGTAACAGCCTTATGGAAAGGCTGAAGCTCCAAGTTTGCGAATTATGCGGTGCTACCGATAAACTCGAAATGCATCACGTTCGCAAACTTAAAGACCTGAAAGGTAAATCCGACTGGGAAAAGAAAATGATAGCTCGAAGACGAAAAACTTTGGCTGTCTGCTCAAAGTGTCATGCAAAAATAGACCCCGACCGAAGAATCAGACTGAATTAATTAGTGGAGAGCCGGATACAGGGAGACTTGTAAGTCCGGTTCGGAGGCGAGTACTCGGAAACCTACCATAGAAATATGACAAGGCGCTGGGTGCTTAGCCTAC
>NZ_EQ973386.1:0-3334 GCF_000157055.1 Bacteroides sp. 2_2_4
GGCACTTAGACGATACCGACACCACAAATTATTATTATAATTTTTAGTTATAGCTACCGTCTATATGCATTTTAATTAGTTAATAAACATGCTCTTTCTAGTTGGTGTTAACTGGAAAGAGCATGTTTCTTTGTTTGATATAAATTTGGATATTCAGATCAAACCTTTATCTTTGCAAATAAGAGGCAGTATGCTTGTCATAATACTACGTGGATAATTGGAAAGGGTCTACGTAGTTAGGCTTTTGACTATAAATTAAAAACTTTTTTATTATGAAAAAGCATATTTGCAACAAAGAAAAGACCGTTGAGGTTGATGGATATATTGCCATTAGAGATAATCAAGTGGTAATTGTCAAACCTTATAAACGTTGTCCTCCTACTAACAAGAAGTAGGCTTTGTTGAGAGCTGCATTTGGTAGATGCAGCTCTTCTTATTCGATTTCAAATATACTAAGTTATGCTTGATTTACAAGCATAATATCTGCTAATAATACTTAATCACTTCCACTTTTGTCTCATACTTTTTTGATTTAGTTTATTAATAATCTTTTTCTCTAATAGCTTCCAATATATCCGCTAAATCTTGTTCTAATACAAACTTATCATTTGAATATCGTTCTAAGGTATTTATATTATCATTGAAAAACTTCATCTTAGCAGGAAAAGCATCAGATATTTCAAAAAATTCGCAAACCTTTATATTATTCTGTTTATCTACAATAGCATATATATCCTCTAAACTCATTTCATTCTTCGTTTCTATTCTATACTTAATCTTATAAGTATAAACAGTATCACTTTCAATGGAATCTTTAAGTTCTGTTTTTAGATTTAATTTAGCTACTGAATATGTTAAGTTATCAAATGATTTCAGATTTTTCAAAGCAGTTTGCATTTCTTCTATTTTAAATCTAAAATTAGGATTGCGAGGTTCAATGAATTTTAAGTATTCTATGAAATCGGAATCTGTTATTAATGGAGAGATTGAATCAACAACATCACTAATATTTATAGTTTCTCTTGCCTTTTTGACTATACTATCCATGCTTATGGTATTGTGTAATTTAATAGATACTATCTCTTTAAGAGATGAAGGAGTATCAAAATTTTCATTTACATAAGCTTTGAATTGTTTTTCAATTTTCTGTTCTACGGTCATTTGCTGGCAGGAATTGAACCCTAGTAGCACCAAAAGGGAAAGTAATTTTAGCTTCTTCATAACATTTTGCGTTTTATTGGTTAATACTAAATAATAATGTTTCCATTTAGTTAGCATCACCTCACGCATATATATGAAAAAGGCGTAGAGCTAATGCCTAACGCCATCGAGGGCTACCACACCCTACTCACTTATAGGCAAAAGTCTACGCCAATATATGGCGTATAAACGCAATACACCCATAAGTGAGTTCCAAAATAGCCTTATTGCTGTCAATGTGGTAGTTCGATGGCGATTAGGCTATAATACGTAAAAAGCGTACCATCTATTCGATGATACGCTGCAAATATAAGAATAACTTCATAAATTACAAACTGTTACTCCTTCTTCTTTTCCTCCTTGTCTTTATCTTTCTCATCTTCGACTTGATCCGGTGTTTTCCCTTCCGCAATGTACGCCATCTTTCGGAGCAGTTCATCGAACTGTTCTTTAGGAACAGAAAAGTTAATCTCTAACCTCACTGTTTTAATGTTACTTAGATCTATTTCTTGTTTCTTTTTCTTTCCCATAACTAAGCTGCATTACGCAAAAATAAATTAAATCTTTGAGAATCGGTAAAATTTCGAGTATTAAATCGGAAAATATATTCATCAACGTACTCTTGCATGTGATTTCTGCTTACATGATAGTATATCCCAAATATCATTCTCTTAAAATGTGACCAAACATTTTCGATACCATTTGTACTAACAACAATTATCTCTCCTTCATCAGTAACATAGGTCGTACCGTAAAAGTGTTTACTATGGTCTACATCTCTTTGCTCGTAATTAATATTAATTCCCGGATAACCTGCTCCGTCTGTATAGACTACGCTTCCTTCTTCTACATACTCGTTTACAATAGAAAGCAATGTATCTCCATAAATATTGGGAACAACCTTAGCGATAATTTTGCCATCTCTTTCCCGAATGCCAAATACAGGAGTCTTATCTTTGTAGCTACGTCCCTGACATTTCTCTACTTTCTTATCTTTGTGACGATTCTTGTTTTTACCACCTACAAATGTTTCGTCTATTTCTACTTCACCGGATAATTTATGGTTGTTTTCCATAGACATATATTGTCTAACTTTCTGCATCATTCCCCACGCTGTTCTTTGCTTAATTTTTAATATTGAAGCAACTTGGCAGGAAGAAATCCCTCTTGTATGAGTTAATAGTAACATCATCACAGAAAACCATTTTCTCATTGGCATCTTAGTTTTAGCAAATGCAGTTCCGGTTTTTACATCAAAGTATCGCCCAGTATTCTTGCATTTGTATTTCCCATTACTACATTTGTACACTTTAGATGTCGGGTCAAAAGGAGAAATTACCTTATCTCCCCAACGCATCATCTCAAAATACCTGATACAACTTTCTTCATCGGGAAAGTTCTCATAGAGAGTTAAAAGAGTAAAATCAGTTTTCATAACGTCAAATTTTTAACTATCCAAATATACTAAAAATCAACGATATATGCAAACTGTTAGTCACATATTTTCCAAAAAATAAGTCTGTAAGGATGCTAAAGAACATTCTTATACAACATATAGAGCAATGTACTGCTTATAGTTTATAAGCAGTACATTTGCGGCTAGTATTAACCTTTAAAACGACAAGAATATGAGCAAATTTATTGAATTACCGGTATTCCCATCAGGTTTAAGAAATACAGAATATGTATACATGCCTGTAAATATAGAACAAATAGCATACGTAATGCCTTCATCTAAAGATAGATGTAAACTTTATTTTTCTGCTAATGAATATATAGATGTAGATATTGATATAAACGAAATGAAAGATATAGTAAAGTGCACAGAAAAAGTAAAAAGTGCAGATAATACGGATTAACGTTTTAAATAACTTCTTTTTAAAAGAATATCAGCTCTTTCTTCTAGTGTTGATATTCTTTTTTCTTCTTCTTCAATCATATTAAATCCATAAATGCCAACTTCTTTAGCTAATTGCATAGCAAGTAATTTGTTTTGCAACTCAATTCCATTCACTAGTCTTTCCAATAATTCTTCTTTCTTTTCCATAATCTTTAATTTTAATTGTTTATAAAACAGCCCGGATTCTCCGAGCTATAACTTTTTGTTATACGGTGTCAGTATCGTCTAAGTGCC
>NZ_EQ973385.1:0-565 GCF_000157055.1 Bacteroides sp. 2_2_4
GCAATGCGGCGTTATAAGCATTTAATGCATTGATGCCATTAAATAAAGCACCAACGCCTGACTGCCCCATCCCCATCTTGTCTGCGACAGATTCCTGGGATAAGCCAAGTTCATTTTTCTTTTTTTCATAAATTGCTTTAAGGCGACGTGCGTCCTCAAGCTGCTCTTGTGTTAATGGTTTCTTTTTTGTGCTCATACGTTAAATCTATCACCGCAAGGGATAAATATCTAACACCGTGCGTGTTGACTATTTTACCTCTGGCGGTGATAATGGTTGCATGTACTAAGGAGGTTGTATGGAACAACGCATAACCCTGAAAGATTATGCAATGCGCTTTGGGCAAACCAAGACAGCTAAAGATCTGACCAAGCGACAGTTTAAAGTGCCTGCTTGCCATTCTGCGTAAAACCTATGGGTGGAATAAACCAATGGACAGAATCACCGATTCTCAACTTAGCGAGATTACAAAGTTACCTGTCAAACGGTGCAATGAAGCCAAGTTAGAACTCGTCAGAATGAATATTATCAAGCAGCAAGGCGGCATGTTTGGACCAAATAAAAACA
>NZ_EQ973385.1:2410-3559 GCF_000157055.1 Bacteroides sp. 2_2_4
TCAGAGAATTCTCATGTTTGACAGCTTATCATCGATAAGCTTTAATGCGGTAGTTTATCACAGTTAAATTGCTAACGCAGTCAGGCACCGTGTATGAAATCTAACAATGCGCTCATCGTCATCCTCGGCACCGTCACCCTGGATGCTGTAGGCATAGGCTTGGTTATGCCGGTACTGCCGGGCCTCTTGCGGGATATCGTCCATTCCGACAGCATCGCCAGTCACTATGGCGTGCTGCTAGCGCTATATGCGTTGATGCAATTTCTATGCGCACCCGTTCTCGGAGCACTGTCCGACCGCTTTGGCCGCCGCCCAGTCCTGCTCGCTTCGCTACTTGGAGCCACTATCGACTACGCGATCATGGCGACCACACCCGTCCTGTGGATCCTCTACGCCGGACGCATCGTGGCCGGCATCACCGGCGCCACAGGTGCGGTTGCTGGCGCCTATATCGCCGACATCACCGATGGGGAAGATCGGGCTCGCCACTTCGGGCTCATGAGCGCTTGTTTCGGCGTGGGTATGGTGGCAGGCCCCGTGGCCGGGGGACTGTTGGGCGCCATCTCCTTGCATGCACCATTCCTTGCGGCGGCGGTGCTCAACGGCCTCAACCTACTACTGGGCTGCTTCCTAATGCAGGAGTCGCATAAGGGAGAGCGTCGACCGATGCCCTTGAGAGCCTTCAACCCAGTCAGCTCCTTCCGGTGGGCGCGGGGCATGACTATCGTCGCCGCACTTATGACTGTCTTCTTTATCATGCAACTCGTAGGACAGGTGCCGGCAGCGCTCTGGGTCATTTTCGGCGAGGACCGCTTTCGCTGGAGCGCGACGATGATCGGCCTGTCGCTTGCGGTATTCGGAATCTTGCACGCCCTCGCTCAAGCCTTCGTCACTGGTCCCGCCACCAAACGTTTCGGCGAGAAGCAGGCCATTATCGCCGGCATGGCGGCCGACGCGCTGGGCTACGTCTTGCTGGCGTTCGCGACGCGAGGCTGGATGGCCTTCCCCATTATGATTCTTCTCGCTTCCGGCGGCATCGGGATGCCCGCGTTGCAGGCCATGCTGTCCAGGCAGGTAGATGACGACCATCAGGGACAGCTTCAAGGATCGCTCGCGGCTCTTACCAGCCTAACTTCGATCATTGGACCG
>NZ_EQ973384.1:0-3817 GCF_000157055.1 Bacteroides sp. 2_2_4
ATCATTAATGTTGTCCATTTATTTATGTCAGTTTCTTTCATATTTACTTATGTTTTAGGTTCTTATTAATTTTTGCACAACATAATTATTGCTGCTCGTTATATTATATAGTACTACTCATATAATTTTTACGAGCATGTTAGAACAAATAATTATCCGCAAGCCATTCCTTAAAAAACATTTGGCTGCACCATTATTAAAGGAGCGAGAATCCTTTTTAACTATGAAAAGTAAGGAAGGATTGTCCCGGCTAACACTAATGGGGTGGGCTGGGTATTCGCTCAAGTTTATCCAATATTTCAATCTTCATGATGGCGAAAAGAGAATTGTGTCACTTGATGATGTCGTTGAAGCTGCACGTCAATGGTCTTCACCCATTCCTGATCATTATCATTCTCGGAAACGTCATGATTGCCCTTCCTCAAGAATCAAATTCATTGAGATGGCTGTTGATTTCTTACTATACGTAGGTCTTTTAGATTCTCGTTACCAAGACGACATCGTCAATTATCTCGCCGAGCGCAAATGGCACAGAGTCAGACTGATTGCCGCTCCCTTTTATAAAGAGAGAATGTCTTTCTTGATGGATTGCAAATCAAAAGGTTTTAAAAGACAGACACTTCAGCTTTATGCACAGTATCAACTTCATCTAATAGAGTATCTTGATTTAAAGACCTTCCGTATTGTCACCAATGAGGAAATCTCAAATGCAGCGAAAAAATGGCAAAACCTGGAAGACAAAGGTTCTCACAAGAAGAAAGGCACCAAGTCTAATTACAGTTTCTTCATCTATTTTGCAAATATGTGGCTTAAAGAGCTACATATGCTACCAGAATCAGGTTCTCCTTCAATATCAGATATACGCATAAATGAATACCTTAATCACTTGGCATACAGGAGATATTCTCATGCCTATATTAAGGGAAGGAGATATATACTCACCTACTTTTACAAGATAATAGAAAAGGAAAATCAGGAACACCCTTTAACATTGGAAGATATAGATAAATACATTGAATACTACACAATTAACCAGGTTCAACGTAACACGCTGAAAGAGTACCTGTGTTGTATTCGTGTATATCTTCGTTATGCAGTCGAAAAGGGGTGGTGTATTGCCGACCTAGATAAGGCGTTAATCACTCCCAAAGTATATAGTGAAGAAAATCTCCCTTCTTTCTTGCCGTGGGATAAAGTTCAAAAACTGTTACAAACAGTCAAAGAACAAACTGGTAAATCCGCATCGCGCGACTATGCTATTTTTATGTTGCTTGCAATGTATGGTTTACGATGTAGTGAGGTCGCTAATCTGAAGTTAAGCGACATTGATTGGCGTAAAGAGCAAATTTATATTAAGCGTGCTAAGAATTGCCGTCCACAAATATTGCCACTTCTTCATAATGTGGGAGAGGCGATCATTGACTACTTGAAAAATGGCAGACCTAATGAAGTTGATAGTGATAGTCTGTTCTTTTGTGCCCCTGCACCAATACGACCTATCTCTTGTAATGCCATAGCTTCCGTTGTATACAGGTATTTGAAATACAGTGGAATAAATATCAAGCATAAAGGACCTCATAGCTTACGTCATAGCCATGCAACTTTCTTGATAAACGAAGGACAAACCTTAAAGGATGTCGGTGATTTACTGGGTCACAAAAGTATGGAAGCAACAAGAGTATATGCAAAGGTTGATCTTAATTCACTGAGAGACGTATCAAATATTAACTGGGAGAATTTATATGAATATAAAAGAAGCCGTTGAATCATTTATCAACTTTCGTAGGTCTATTGGTCGTAAGGATGAGAGTAAAACATACACCTTGAGATTATTTGCCAATTTTATGGGAGAAACTACAGAAATTTCTTCAATAACAGAAAATGACTGCAATGCTTTCCTCTATAGAAAAGGCGATGTTGTAACCAGATATTGGCACTCTCAGCACTGCATCCTGAAAAAACTTTTTGAGTGGGCTTTTTCTAGAGGACTCATTCAAAACATACCTGTTCCCGTTTTTCTGCCTAAAGCTCCAGAGTATTATCCCGCTTACATATATACGGATGACGAACTGAAGAGACTGTTTGATGGTGCACGTACATATCGCAAACGTGGTCCTCTAGTCAATGAGCCTATATGTATACGGTATATCTTGATGATTACGTATATGCTTGGACTCCGAATAAGCGAGACCTTATCTATAAAAATAAAGGATATTGACTTGGAGAAAATGTACGTGCATATACATTGCAGTAAGTTCTACAAGTCTCGCTTGGTTACTTTCAACGAACAAGTATCAAAATTGATGCAAGAGATATTACAATGGCGAAGTACTCAAATGTACCCAATGGTAGAGGATGCATATGTGTTCATTAATCTGAAGGGAAAACCTGTTAATTTTGTATCTTTACATCAGATATTTACGACCATTCGTAAGAATGCAGGTCTATATTTCCCTGATCGAGGACGTCATCAGCCCAGAATCCATGATCTTCGCCATACTTTTGCGGTCAACGTCCTTACTAACTGGTATAAATCAGGAAAGAACGTCCAGGATTTACTGCCAAAGTTATCCACCTATTTGGGACATCTTAACGTGTCCTTCACTTCCGTCTATCTAACAAAGACGCCAACTTTGTTGCAGGAAGCAAACAAATTGTTTTATGCTTATAAAAACACGAACAATGAAGAATAGAAAAAATACTGAAACAGAATATCTTGGCTATTGGCTAAGACCATTCCTCATAGAGTACTTAATTGTCACTAGAAACCTTAGTCGCAACACTCAAATGAGTTATCGTGATACATTCCGTATGTTGGTATCGTATGTTTCTACATTAATAAGTATTGCAATAGACAATCTCAAAATCTCGGATATTACGACTGACGTTATTACAAAATTTCTTGATTATCTGGAAATTGAGAGAAAAGTTTCCGTTTCTTCAAGAAACAATCGTTTAGCTGCAATAAAGGCTTTCGCAAAGTTTCTGGCGTGGAAATCTCCTGAACATATAGATTGGTGTCACCATGTCAGTCTTATCCCTTCAAAGAAAACGGAAAAACGCATGATAACCTATATGGACAAATCTGAGATCGAAGCCTTGGCTGATGCACCTTTGAAAACATGCAAATATCAAGGGATAAGAAGTCGAGATCATGTCATTATCCTATTCATGTATAATACTGGCGCCCGAGTGTCTGAAGTTATAGGTGTTAAAGTGAAGGATGTTGCGATGCCACCAAAACGTGGAATGCCAATGGTGACATTACATGGCAAGGGACGTAAAGAGAGAATATGTCCTCTATGGGAGGATTTCTGGGATTTACTCAAACCATTTATAGACAACAAGTTGCCTAACGATTACCTTTTTCTTAACCGATACAATCAGCCTATGAGCCGATTCTGTATTTATGAAATGATAAAGAAATACTCACAAGATGTAATCTTAAATCATCCTTCTCTTGCAAATAAACGCCCATCTCCTCATGTTATACGCCATACAACCGCCACTCATCTACTTAATTCTGGAGCGGATATTGATATGGTTAGAAATTGGATGGGACATAGCTCGATTGATACAACTAACATCTACGCCGAAATTAGTATGGAAAGGAAATTAGAAGCTCTCAAAAAATGTGAGCAGTCCGTTTCCGATACACCATCACGAAAATGGTCTGAGGATAAGGAGTTAATTACATTCTTAGATAGCCTCTAATTCCTCCAAAGATAGAATTATGTTGTGCAAAATGTCAAAGAACGATTGATTATTAATTGTTTAGACTAATGCCCAACATAATTCTATGTCAGACATAAATGAT
>NZ_EQ973383.1:0-5239 GCF_000157055.1 Bacteroides sp. 2_2_4
AAAACGGCGGCTACCTACTCTCCCACTGTTACGCAGTACCATCGGCGTGACGAGGCTTAACTTCTCTGTTCGGAATGGGAAGAGGTGGAACCCTCGTGCTATAACCACCTGAAGAAGGTTATGACATGATGAAAAGTAAAATTTCAGTGTCTAGCAAGCTAAACGTATATACCCAACCGGTACATGTCCGAAAGAAAGTGAACGGGCAATTAGTAATGCTCGGCTTTGATGTTACCACCTTTACACCTGCATCCTATCAACGTCATCGTCTTTGACGACCCTAAGAAATCTAATCTTGTGGCTGGCTTCGTACTTAGATGCTTTCAGCACTTATCCAATCCCGACTTAGATACCCAGCAATGCACCTGGCGGCACAACTGGTAAACCAGCGGTCAGTCCAACACGGTCCTCTCGTACTAGTGTCAGAGCCACGCAAATTTCATACGCCCACGATAGATAGAGACCGAACTGTCTCACGACGTTCTGAACCCAGCTCGCGTGCCACTTTAATGGGCGAACAGCCCAACCCTTGGGACCTTCTCCAGCCCCAGGATGTGACGAGCCGACATCGAGGTGCCAAACCCCTCCGTCGATATGAGCTCTTGGGAGGGATCAGCCTGTTATCCCCGGAGTACCTTTTATCCTTTGAGCGATGTCCCTTCCATACGGAAACACCGGATCACTATGCTCTAGTTTCCTACCTGATCGACTTGTCTGTCTCCCAGTCAAGCGCCCTTATGCCATTACACTCTACGGACGGTTACCAATCGTCCTGAGGGCACCTTTAGAAGCCTCCGTTACACTTTTGGAGGCGACCACCCCAGTCAAACTACCCACCAAACAGTGTCCTCGTAACAACGAGTTAGAACTCAAATAATCAAAGGGCCGTATTTCAACAGCGACTCCACAAATACTGGCGTACCTGCTTCAAAGTCTCCGGCCTATCCTACACATCAATTACCCAAATTCAATGTTAAGCTATAGTAAAGGTTCACGGGGTCTTTTCGTCCCATCGCGGGTAATCGGCATCTTCACCGATACTACAATTTCACTGAGCTCACGGTTGAGACAGTGTCCAGATCATTACACCATTCGTGCAGGTCGGAACTTACCCGACAAGGAATTTCGCTACCTTAGGACCGTTATAGTTACGGCCGCCGTTTACTGGGGCTTCAATTCAATGCTTCTCTTGCGATGACATCTCCTCTTAACCTTCCAGCACCGGGCAGGTGTCAGGCTGTATACGTAATCTTTCAATTTGGCACAGCCCTGTGTTTTTGTTAAACAGTTGCCTGGACCTATTCTCTGCGCCCAACTCTCGTTGGGACCCTTTATCCCGAAGTTACAGGGTCAATTTGCCTAGTTCCTTAACCGTGAATCACTCAAGCGCCTTAGTATATTCAACCCGACTACGTGTGTCCGTTTGCGGTACGGGTACCTTAAAGATTAAGTTTAGCGGATTTTCTTGGGAGTATGCTTACACGCACTATTACCTTATTCCGAAGAATTTGGTATACTATCAGGTTCGACTCTTATCCCGGATTTGCCTGGGATAATCAACATCTACACCCTTCAACGGACTATTCCGTCAGTCCGCGGCGCTGTCACTCCTCCGTCTCCACGTCACTCCTTAAGGTAGTACAGGAATATTAACCTGTTCTGCCATCGGCCTCACCGTTCGGCTGAGCCTTAGGACCCGACTAACCCTGATCCGATTAGCGTTGATCAGGAAACCTTAGTCTTTCGGCGAGGGGGTTTCTCACCCCCTTTATCGTTACTTATACCTACATTTGCTTTTCCACACGCTCCAGCAAAGCTCACGCTTCACCTTCGACGCAGAGTGGAATGCTCCCCTACCGATCCTTACGGATCCCATAGCTTCGGTAAATTGCTTAATGCCCGATTATTATCCACGCCAAACTCCTCGACTAGTGAGCTGTTACGCACTCTTTAAATGAATGGCTGCTTCCAAGCCAACATCCTAGCTGTCTTAGCAATCTGACTTCGTTAGTTCAACTTAGCAATTATTTCGGGACCTTAGCTGATGGTCCGGATTCTTCTCCTTTAGGACATGGACCTTAGCACCCATGCCCTCACTCCTGGGATCGAACTACTGCGCATTCGGAGTTTATCAAGACTTGATAGGCGGTGAAGCCCTCGCATCTTATCAGTCGCTCTACCTCACAGTAGTAATTCCCAAGGCTGCACCTAAATGCATTTCGGGGAGTACGAGCTATCTCCAAGTTTGATTAGCCTTTCACCCCCACCCTCAGTTCATCCGGAAGCTTTTCAACGCTTATCGGTTCGGTCCTCCAGTTAGTGTTACCTAACCTTCAACCTGACCAAGGGTAGATCACTTGGTTTCGCGTCTACTCCTTCCGACTAATCGCCCTGTTAAGACTCGCTTTCGCTTCGGCTGCGGATCTCAAGATCCTTAACCTTGCCGGAAAAAGTAACTCGTAGGTTCATTATGCAAAAGGCACGCCGTCACTGCTGAAGCAGCTCCGACCGCTTGTAGGCGCACGGTTTCAGGGACTATTTCACTCTTCTATTCGAAGTGCTTTTCACCTTTCCTTCACAGTACTGGTTCGCTATCGGTCTCTCGGGAGTATTTAGCCTTACCGGATGGTCCCGGCAGATTCACGCAAGATTCCTCGTGTCCCGCGCTACTCAGGATACCACTACGCTTCATTTAGCTTCGAATACCGGACTATCACCGTCTATGGTTTCATTTTCCAAAGAATTCTTCTCACTAAATTTCTTGCGAGAGCGTGGTCCTACAACCCCAATATTGCCGTAACAACATTGGTTTGGGCTAATCCCCGTTCGCTCGCCACTACTAGGGGAATCATTATTATTTTCTTTTCCTACAGGTACTAAGATGTTTCAGTTCCCTGCGTTAGCCTCTTGCTATGCAAGATGTCATTCCTTCAGAATGACGGGTTGTCCCATTCGGAAATCTTCGGATCAAAGGTTATTTGCACCTTCCCGAAGCTTATCGCAGCTTATCACGTCCTTCATCGCCTCCGAGAGCCAAGGCATCCGCCATGCGCCCTTGCTTACTTTCTTTCAAACGTTTTATTCTCGTACTGGTATTGGTAGTGGAATTGCTTCCTTCTATCAATATTGCATACTCGAACACGTACGGTTTGATATATACTTTTAGCTCTTACTAAAATTTTACTTTTTGTACATCATGTCAAAGATCGTTTCTCTTTTTCAGAGATCGTGGAGAATAACGGATTCGAACCGTTGACCCTCTGCGTGCAAGGCAGATGCTCTAGCCAGCTGAGCTAATCCCCCAAGAGGTTATTCAAGAATTTTGTTTTTTAGCTTTTAGCTTTCCCTGTTCCTCATTCTTGAGCTTGGTAGTCCCAGGCAGAGTTGAACTGCCGACCTCTACATTATCAGTGTAGCGCTCTAACCAACTGAGCTATAGGACTAGTTCAACCTTGTCTACCTGTATGTTAGACTCGGCTTCTTTTTTCTCTTGTTTATCTCTATCTATACTTCTATAGATGGTTGATCTATATATTATAAATAAACAAGTACCAGTAGTACAAAAAACAGAACCTTTAAAGTCTTTAAGTGGCTGCCACGTTTTGTGACAGTTACGGCATCGCTCCAGAAAGGAGGTGTTCCAGCCGCACCTTCCGGTACGGCTACCTTGTTACGACTTAGCCCCAATTACCAGTTTTACCCTAGGACGCTCCTTGCGGTTACGTACTTCAGGTACCCCCGGCTTTCATGGCTTGACGGGCGGTGTGTACAAGGCCCGGGAACGTATTCACCGCGCCATGGCTGATGCGCGATTACTAGCGAATCCAGCTTCACGAAGTCGGGTTGCAGACTTCGATCCGAACTGAGAGAGGTTTTTGGGATTAGCATCCTGTCACCAGGTAGCTGCCTTCTGTACCCCCCATTGTAACACGTGTGTAGCCCCGGACGTAAGGGCCGTGCTGATTTGACGTCATCCCCACCTTCCTCACATCTTACGACGGCAGTCTCTCTAGAGTCCTCAGCATAACCTGTTAGTAACTAAAGATAAGGGTTGCGCTCGTTATGGCACTTAAGCCGACACCTCACGGCACGAGCTGACGACAACCATGCAGCACCTTCACAAATGCCTTGCGGCTAACCTGTTTCCAGATTATTCATTTGCAATTTAAGCCCGGGTAAGGTTCCTCGCGTATCATCGAATTAAACCACATGTTCCTCCGCTTGTGCGGGCCCCCGTCAATTCCTTTGAGTTTCACCGTTGCCGGCGTACTCCCCAGGTGGAATACTTAATGCTTTCGCTTGGCCGCTTACTGTATATCGCAAACAGCGAGTATTCATCGTTTACTGTGTGGACTACCAGGGTATCTAATCCTGTTTGATACCCACACTTTCGAGCATCAGTGTCAGTGACAGTCTAGTGAGCTGCCTTCGCAATCGGAGTTCTTCGTGATATCTAAGCATTTCACCGCTACACCACGAATTCCGCCCACCTCTACTGTACTCAAGACTCCCAGTTTCAACTGCAATTTTACGGTTGAGCCGCAAACTTTCACAACTGACTTAACAATCCACCTACGCTCCCTTTAAACCCAATAAATCCGGATAACGCTCGGATCCTCCGTATTACCGCGGCTGCTGGCACGGAGTTAGCCGATCCTTATTCATATGGTACATACAAAATCCCACACGTGGAATACTTTATTCCCATATAAAAGAAGTTTACAACCCATAGGGCAGTCATCCTTCACGCTACTTGGCTGGTTCAGACTCTCGTCCATTGACCAATATTCCTCACTGCTGCCTCCCGTAGGAGTTTGGACCGTGTCTCAGTTCCAATGTGGGGGACCTTCCTCTCAGAACCCCTATCCATCGTAGTCTTGGTGGGCCGTTACCCCGCCAACAAACTAATGGAACGCATCCCCATCGATAACCGAAATTCTTTAATAGTAAAACCATGCGGTTTTAATATACTATCGGATATTAATCTTTCTTTCGAAAGGCTATCCCCGAGTTATCGGCAGGTTGGATACGTGTTACTCACCCGTGCGCCGGTCGCCATCTTCACTATTGCTAGCGAAATGCTGCCCCTCGACTTGCATGTGTTAAGCCTGTAGCTAGCGTTCATCCTGAGCCAGGATCAAACTCTTCATTGTAAAAGTATTTTTATCATCCCTTAGGATGACTTTTTTGCTCTGTTCAGGACGCCGTAAATTTATTGACCTTATTCAAATACCTATTA
>NZ_EQ973382.1:0-6389 GCF_000157055.1 Bacteroides sp. 2_2_4
AAGTTGGAAACACAAGTGGTTGTTACAGGTTCTTCATCGCTCGATATGGCAGACGAGATAAACGAGCCGGCGACTGGGCGACTTATCGAGTACAACCTGTTCCCATTCTCGCTGCCGGAACTCGCTTTGTACAGTTCGGAAAGGGAGGAAAACAGATTGTTGGAAAACCGGATGATTTATGGGCTTTATCCGGAGGTCGTAACGGAGCCGGGTGATGCGAAACGCACGTTGATGACACTTACCAATAATTACCTTTACAAAGATTTGTTTGCTTACAAGGGCATAAAGAAACCGGAACTGATCCAAAAGCTGGTAAGGGCATTGGCTTTACAGTTGGGCAGCGAAGTTTCTTATAATGAGCTAAGCAACCTGTTGGGGGTTGATCGAGGTACGGTTGAAACGTATATAAATCTGTTGGAGAAGTGCTTCGTTGTTTTCCGTTTGGACTCTTTCAGCCGGAATCTTAGGAATGAGATAAAGAAGGGCAAGAAGGTCTATTTCTATGATAATGGGGTGAGAAATGCCGTCCTTTCCAATTTCGCTCCGTTGGAGCTAAGGAATGATGTCGGTGCGTTATGGGAAAACCTCATGGTGAGTGAACGTGTGAAACGAAACGCCTATTCCGGCAACTATGCGCAACTGTTCTTTTGGCGTACCCATGAGCAGCAGGAAATCGACTTGATTGAGGAACAGGACGGTATGTTGCATACATTCGAGTTCAAATGGAACGGAAAGGCAAGGAGCAGCCAGCCGAAAGTATTTGCCAGTTCTTATCCAAGTTCGACTTATGAAGTCATTACACCGGAAAATTATTGGGCGTTCTTGAAATAGGGAAATAACTAAAAATATGATGTTCAATGAAAAGAAAACGTGACCGTTCCGAATCGGGACAACTCAGAAACAAAATCAACCGATGGGTTCGATTTCTGTCAAAAGAAAGGGACTGGGATTATGTCTTCATGCTTGAGATGGAGTACATGAAACTCCGTCAGATGGAAGAATACTTTAAGGAAATGGATACCTTTGTGGGCATCGAATACGTAAGACGGGATTTGAGGATATGCCTCCGGCTGTTGGATATAGTCATGGAAAGGGATGATCTGGATATAAAGCGGAGTCCGCTTAAATTCGTGCCGTTCAAGGGTGATAACGGTCGTAAAATGTACAAACTTGAGGGCGCATCCGAAATAATTTCATACAAAAAGCTGTATATCAATACAAGA
The DNA here is from genome assembly GCF_000157055.1 of Bacteroides sp. 2_2_4. Classification (NCBI taxonomy): domain Bacteria; kingdom Pseudomonadati; phylum Bacteroidota; class Bacteroidia; order Bacteroidales; family Bacteroidaceae; genus Bacteroides; species Bacteroides sp. 2_2_4. The sequence goes on from NZ_EQ973382.1 coordinate 1,224, forward strand.
AACGCCGCCCGTTTTATTGAATTTGACTTTACAAGTCCGAATGTGGATGAATCCTCGGAAATAAGCTATAAGGAAAGTCTTCGTTTGCATAAGGCTTGGCATCTGTATAATCTCATCCGAACTTACAGGATGTTCGCATGGTGGGATTAAGTCTTTTGTATCTCTAATGATTTACTAATTGATATGCAAAACTATCATTTGTATTGCATAATGATAGTTTTATAGATTACAATTATTTGTGCTATTATTGGCAGGTTTTTAACCTGTAAACGAAGTAAGCAAGCAGTCATTGGACTAAGTCCAATGCTGAATTTTTATATGGTTGATTTTTAATAGATTAGAATCATGTATGTATGCAAAAAGTATACTTTTGGTATACTGATTTTTTGTAAGTGACTGTATTATTGTTTATTATGGTTGTTTTTTCGGTATGCAAAGACCTATGCACTTCTTTTTCTAATGATATGCAAGGTATGTTTTTGTACGTACAAAAACGTTAGGGAAACATTTATATCAGTGTCTATTTGTCGGAGGTCTTGCATCTATCCGGCTTGCCGGTTCCTGTATGCCGGGGTATTAGGCTCCCCATACTTTGTTGTGCGTTTTTTCTATTTTCCGGCACGAAGGTAGCTACGCACGTCGCATTTGTAAAGGGGCGTTTCACTCTCCGGGTAAAAAATCTCCTGTGCTCGCTTCGCTCGTGCGGTATTTTTTACCCTTCGCCCTTGACAAATACTCTGTGCTTCGCTGGCAGGTGTTTAGGAAAAAAGAAAAAAAATGTTGTTCTTTGGCGGGGTGTCCGTTTTGTCATTCTGTTACCGGGATTTGTCCGCATGGTGGGAGATCCGCCCCGATCAGCCGGACACGCAATATCATTTTGTCATTGCCGACAGCTCCTTTTTTGGGTGTTCCGTGCGTATATCGCTATCATTTTGAAATTTTGAGATATGCAAAAGCCTTGAAGCCCCCAGAGAAAACCCCGCCGGAGGCAATTATAGAAAGTCTGTGTATCGTTTCCACAAAATGTGGAAATGATACACAGATAACAGTTCTTCAATAAATATATGTGTTTTTTTGTATACTTTTGATTATCAGGTATATATGACTTGTTTATTTGTTTGGCACAATGTTTGTTCTTTGTCTTTCAGAAACCATATGTTAAATATTTAAATAGATTGGATTATGAAAAAGGTATTATTTGCAGTAGCACTTGTTATGGGATTGGGTAGTTCAGTGGCATTCGCCGGCAACATGGTATCGGATGTTGAGATTGTGGTAATGGTGAACGATTATAAGCCAATCGAGGTAAAGGATCTGCCGCAGGCGGTTCAGGACACGATCAAGAAGGATTTCGCAGACCTGACAATCAAGGAAGCCGCAGTTGAGGAAAGCGAGGAAGGCACAAAGACCTACAAGGTGACATTTACCGATGCAGAAGGCACGGACAGCGAAGTGTTCTTCAACGAGAAGGGCGAAGTCCTGAAATAAAGCAAATGAACAGCAAAAAGAGAATTCAATTAAACTGTGTCAGCAAAATTAATATTTTATTGCTTTGCTGACACAGTTTGTTTTACAGCCCCTCCGGTTCCGGTGACTTGTAAGGCTTGAAAGCAACCCGAACCTCCTTATGCTCATCGATGACGAAAGTCTGCTCCGGCTCCACAGAACGAATAATGACGCCATTGACTTTCCAATACATGATTGTCCATGATTTGGAATGGGTAGCACGAAAATGCACCGTTGTGCCTTTCGCTATTTCAGCCGGAGAGATCAATTCTCCTATCTTTTCCGCAGCCGTATTTTCCAACTCCGGTTTAGCCGAAAGCTGACCTTCACCCTGATCCACACCAAATGCCAGCACTACTTTTTCCACTGCGGGAGGAAGAGGAGGATCTTCATCATTGTCACAAGAAACCGCAAATAGCGTAAGCCCATACAACAAAACAACGACAAAAGAGAGATAACCGATCTGTCTCATTAAGCCGGTTTCTCTTTTTTCCATAGCAGTTTTCATAAGCTTATTTTTTGTTTACGACCGCATAAAGATAACAATTTGTTGGCTAAAAGGGTTTATGAACCTTTTATTTTTTTTGCCTTATTATCTTAAAATTCAGTGTTTATGAAATACCAAGTTCTTTTAGAACATCCTCGTTTGCAGACGAGAAAAAGCCTTTACAGTGTCTTAACTCTGTTTTCGCTTTTTCCAAGAGTTCGCCTTGTTTTTTAAGTGTTTCTAAAAGGGCATAGTTTTGTTTATCCCGGTCATAATATTTCCGTTCCCATTCTACCCTCTCTTTTATAATCATTGTTTTATCTTCGCTAAGGGAATCAAGTTTCTCTTGGTATTTCCCTATAAGGTGCTCCAATTCGGCTACTCTGTTGGTCGTTTTTTGCAGTATATCCGGCGCAGGGAGTTGTGCCTGTTTCTGCGAGTTTATAAATTCGCTCATCAGCTTACAAAGCACATCCACTTGGTTACGTTCTCTTTCCACTTCAGCCGGAACAGGAAGAGAAGGGGTTACTTCAGTATCATAAATATCGAAATCGTTCTTTTGCAAGAAACGCCATGCCCTTTCAACCCATTCCCCGACAGGCTGCCCCGCTTTACGGCAATATATTTTTATATCTTCAAGCACGTTTTTAGGCACTCTGATAGTGCTTGTTTGTATATCGCTCATATGCTTATTTGTTAATTTGTTACATGCAAAAATATAAAGAATATATTTAGCTATCTACAAAATATACAAAAAATATATTTATCTCTTCCTGTCAATATCAAAGCGTAAAGCCTTGATGTTGCTTTCGGTAGTCCATACGGCTATTTTTCGCCCGTCAATTTCAACGGTAACACGCATATAATCGTTACCTTGGGGTTGTTCCTTTTCCTGTGAAACTTCCACAACCTTAACTTTTAGTTCTTCCATATTCTTACTTATTTGATTTTAAATTCTTCACGTAACATTTTTAATAGTGCATTTTGGGCGTGTATCCTTGATTGTACCCCACTGCACACTCTATCATCATAATAACAACATCTTTCGTAAACCTCTTTTAATCGCCCTAAATCACTGATCTTATCCACGGCTTTTTGCGCTTTGTCATCGGTAGGGTTATTCATGGCATTAGATACCCACCGATAAACAAAAGAGTATTGTTCAAACTGTTCTCCACCCGCTTCACGTGGATGCAGCGTATTAATGGTAAATATGATTGTGTCGGCTTTGGGTTTACGCCCCTTTATAGGGTATTTGCAAATCAATTCGTAATCAAACCAAACATCAGAACCACTTTCTTTTATTCTCTCTTGTGCAGGTCTTAAAATTTTCCGGTCTATATCATTATTAGAGTGCTTTTCTGGTATTTCTAAGTCTTTTCTGAATTGAGATATAGCGTAGTAATATTCTCTTCTATCTCGTTGGCTGCAAATGATTTTATAAATCCGTTTTGTGTAGTTACCCCGAAGTCCGAGTGCAAGACCTTTAGAGTATCGAGTTCCGCCGACACCTACACCATAATAAATCAGAAAAGGGATAGCCCAAGGATTAAGATTTACCATGATTTGGTTAGTCCCTTTTATATTGTGTATGTTGGTAATGACAGAACCGCCTGTTGTTTCTATCTCTTTTTTCATTTTGGGATGAAGCCAACGGAACGAGAATCTTTTATTAAGCATATCAATAGCTTCTTTTAGCACTTTATTTTTATTGTTCTTTCCCCCCGCTTCATCGCACATGATAACTACATAAGGCTGATTAAACAAATCTCGTGGAAGTTCTTCTTCTCTTGTCATGTGCTTTTGTATTTTATCACCGATAAGGGTTAAGAGGTTTTCTTGCCACTCTGATACGTTATACTGCCCAAAAGTCACGTTATTAGGCTGTATCAACATAATTTCTTCTTCGGTGGGTGGATCAAATGCTATGATTTCTTTCTTTGCCATACGCTTGATTTTTTAGGTTACGAAGCAAATATAAGCATAAAAACCGACTAATAAAAACTAAAGTCGTAAAAAGTTGTCGGTTTTAGTAATTTGGTCGGCTTTTGTGCTTGTTATTTTAGTAATTTGGTCGGCTTTTGTAGCTTTATTTTAGTAATTTGGTCGGCTTTTACCCTGTTTTCTGATTTTTATTGTATTGTATGTCAGTTCATTACAGCTTAAAAAAGGCGTTCTTACAAGAATTCTTCAAAGACATTTCTAACAAGAAAGGGAATTTTAGGCAAATTGAAGGGAAAAGCGTACAAATTACTAAAAGCGTATGAGGGTGGAACAATAGGAAAAGAGAATAGGAGAAAAAGCCAAGCGCAGCGGGGAAAAGGACGGAATTTTCCGGCGTGTTAAAAAATGTATTGTTATATATATTTTTGTAAATTATTAGTCTGGGCGATTTGTATGTCTTTTTGTTATAACTATTTGTTATAAAGCCGTTTTGTGCTATAAATGTTGTTCTTGTCTAAGTTCATCTAACAAGGCTTCTGCCGATTTGAGTTGTATTTTTCCGTCCATGTGGTCTTTAACCTGTTGCAAAGCTCCTTTGAACTCTTCCATTATATCCCTTTTATGCCTCTTGCATTCTTCCGGCTGGATGATTTTGAACTGTCCATCTTGATAGTTGACCGCACTGCAAATCTTTCCGTCATGGTCGCAAATGGTATCATAACCGCCAAGTGTTTCACTTAGCCATAGCATACCGCAGGAGCATTGTGTCTTTATTGTTCCCATAATTATATATTTTTTATTGGTTGTTTGTAGCAAAGATAATGTTTTTTTGCGGTTGTATTCTATAATTTCGGCTAAATTTTGCGGTTGTATTCTATAATTTCGGCTAAATTTTGCGGTTGCAAATCCTTTTTTTGTATCTTTGCAAGAAAACAGGTATGATAAATCGTATAATAAAGGGTTCTATTTTAAGCGATTACAAACGTAGAAAGGTAATCGTTTTACTTGGTGCGAGGCAGGTCGGTAAGACTACGCTTCTTTCTGAACTTTGCGAGGGGAAAGACAGGGTACTTTCATTGAATTGTGACAATGTGGATGATGTGTTGGCTTTGGAGGGAAAGACTACCACCGAGCTAAGGCAGCTTTTATCGTCTTATGAGCTTGTTTTTATAGATGAAGCGCAACGGGTGAAGAATGTCGGGCTGACATTGAAAATGATTGGGGATTTG
>NZ_EQ973381.1:0-15760 GCF_000157055.1 Bacteroides sp. 2_2_4
TAAGAAAAGTCCCCTTCAGTAGAAATATTGGAGGGGATTTTTAATTTCTTAAAACTCTGGATATTCAGAGGAAATGTTTTTTTAACATATTAAGTCGCAAACTCATCGAACAAAACATATTGTAGCTTGTTTTTATAAAAGAGTTAAACTTTAATGTTTAAATGATGTGAACGACGATAAACATATACGATTAATTGCTACATTTGTGGCCGAATCTATTGTAATTGATTAAACAACTAAAAATACAATGAAACTTTCTCCGAAATTCATATTAGCTTTTCTTCTGCTGATGCTATCTTTTAGCGTAAGCGGAAATGCTATGAATTTCTCTACTTGTATTTTTAGTGACTCACCTTGTCAATTATCAGAATTATCTTCTGACAGCAATCAACGCTCTTCTGTAGATGGGCAGTCTGTTAGCTATGATAGCGTCCGTTCTTTGTCTGTTTCTGACGTAGAATTAGGACTTAAACTCGTAACAGAATCAAACTCTAATAATTATCGTCTGCGGAGAATCATTGAAATCAATGACTCCTTGAAAGACGTTATGCAAAAGTTTCTCGTGTTAAGAGAAAACTCTTTAGTATTAGATCAAAGTAAATCATTTTATTCCGATAAGGATCCACATTACTCCATTACGTGTAGCGACTACTACGTGTTCGCTTTAAGACGCATCCTTATTTAGTCTTTTCTCAATTTTTATTCGTTTTTTTTCGTACTCTGTATGAAACCGTGTGACTTTACCTATTAAAAGTTGCAGGGTCTGTAGCGCAGTGTGTCTAATTGAAAAATTTACTTCCTAAATAACTAAAATTAATTTCTTAACAAAAAAACTTATTATGGAAACTACTAAAAAAACTCAAGTTGTAGGTATAAAGAATGCCGGTATCGTAATCATCTGCTGTTTAGTAATAGCTGTATGTATCTTTCAATTCTTATTAGGTAACCCGTCCAACTTTATGAACAATGACCCTAACAATCACCCGTTGAACATGTTGGGTACTATTTACAAAGGTGGTATCATCGTGCCTATTATCCAGACATTGTTGTTAACCGTACTTGCTTTGAGCATCGAGCGTTATTTTGCTCTTCGTTCTGCTTTCGGCAAAGGTTCATTGTCTAAGTTTGTAGCTAACATCAAAGACGCTTTAGCTGCAGGTGACATGAAGAAAGCACAGGAAATCTGTGACAAACAACGTGGTTCTGTTGCTAACGTAGTAACTTCTACTTTGCGTAAGTATGAAGAAATGGAAAAGAACACAGCTCTTCCTAAAGAACAGAAGCTGTTGGCTATCCAGAAAGAACTTGAAGAAGCTACTGCTTTGGAAATGCCTATGATGCAACAAAATCTTCCGATCATCGCTACTATCACTACTTTGGGTACATTGATGGGATTGCTTGGTACTGTAATCGGTATGATCCGTTCATTTGCTGCTTTGTCTGCTGGTGGTGGTGCTGACTCTATGGCTTTGTCACAAGGTATCTCTGAAGCTTTGATTAATACTGCTTTCGGTATCTTGACTGGTGCATTGGCTGTTATTTCTTACAACTATTACACTAACAAAATCGATAAATTGACTTACGGACTCGACGAAGTCGGATTCTCTATCGTGCAAACTTTTGCTGCTACTCACTAATTCTGCGAACCCTTATAAAATCTATTATTAATCATGGGTAGAGCGCAAATTAAAAAGAAAAGTACGTTCATAGATATGACAGCTATGAGTGACGTTACTGTATTGCTTCTGACTTTCTTTATGTTGACTTCAACATTTGTGAAGAAAGAACCAGTACAAGTTACCACTCCGGCTTCCGTATCGGAAATCAAGATTCCGGAGACGAATGTACTCCAGATTCTGGTTGATCCGGAAGGAAAAATATTTATGAGCCTCGACAAGCAGCAGGATATGCAGGCTGTATTGGAGAGCATGGGTGAAGAGTATGGCATTAAGTTTACTCCGGAACAGGAGAAGAGATTTATCTTGTCTTCTACTTTTGGAGTACCTATCAGAAGTATGCAGAAATATCTTGATCTCCCGGAAGATCAACGGGATAAGATCCTAAAGAATGAAGGTATTCCATGCGATAGTGTTGACAATCAGTTTAAATCGTGGGTACGTAATGCACGTGCCGCTAACGCTGATCTACGTATTGCTATCAAGGCAGACGCTACAACTCCATACTCAGTGATAAAGAACGTTATGAACTCACTTCAGGATTTGCGGGAAAATCGGTACAATCTGATTACTTCTCTCAAGGCAGAATCTGAAAATTAAAAAGGAGGAAATACAATGAGTGCTGAAGTACAAGAGAGCGGCGGAAAAAGAGGAAAGAGCAAGCAAAAGAAAATGACTGTCCGGGTGGACTTTACACCGATGGTGGACATGAACATGTTGCTGATTACTTTCTTTATGCTTTGTACCACACTGAGCAAACCTCAGACGATGGAGATAAGCATGCCGAGTAATGACAAAGATATAACTGAAAACCAAAAGAGTATGGTGAAGGCTTCACAAGCAATTACGTTATTGCTGGGAGCTGATAACAAACTCTATTATTACGAGGGAGAACCTAACTATAAGGATTATACCTCGTTGAAAGAAACTAGCTACGGTGCAGATGGACTGCGTGCCGTACTTCTTCAGAAGAATGCTGTTGCTGTCAATAAAGTAAGAGAATTGAAGCAGCAAAAACTTGATCTTAAGATCACGGATGACGAATTTAAGAAGCAGGTTTCCGAGATAAAGAGCGGAAAGGATACACCGACCGTAATTATCAAGGCTACGGATGATGCTTCTTATATGAATCTGATTGACGCGCTAGACGAAATGCAGATATGTAATATTGGAAAATATGTGATAACAGACATTGCAGAAGCTGATGAATTCTTGATGAAGAATTACGATGCGAAAGGTGAATTGTCACAGAACTTAGCCGATAATTGATGTAACACCTAAAAAAGAAAAGTAAAATGGCAAAATTAGATTTAGCTTCTTCGGAATGGTGTCAACTGATTTTTGAAGGCAAGAACCAGGCATACGGCGCATATAGGATGCGTGCCAATTCAACAAAACGACATAATGTCGCTATGTTGATTGTAGTGGTCATAGCAGCGGTTGGATTTAGTATCCCTACACTGCTTAAGTTGGCAACTCCGGAGCAGAAAGAAGTGATGACAGAAGTAACTACTCTGTCAAAATTGGAAGAACCTGAAATCAAACAGGAAGAGATGAAACGCGTAGAACCGGTTGCACCTCCTCCCCCTGCATTGAAGAGTTCTATCAAGTTTACAGCTCCTGTCATCAAGAAAGATGAAGAAGTGCATGAAGACAATGAAATCAAGAGCCAGGAAGATTTGAATGCTACCAAAGTATCCATCTCTATTGCCGACGTAAAAGGTAATGACGAGGCTAATGGTAAAGATATCGCAGACCTTAAGCAGGTGGTAACACAGGCTGCACCGGAACCGGAAAAGGTTTTCGATATGGTAGAACAAATGCCGACTTTCCCTGGTGGACAGACTGAATTGATGGCTTACCTGGGTAAGAATATCAAATATCCGACTATTGCACAGGAGAATGGAACACAAGGTCGCGTTATCATACAGTTCGTTGTTGAACGTGATGGTTCTATTTCTGACGTACATGTGGCTCGTGGTGTAGACCCTTATCTGGATAAGGAAGCTGTTCGTGTGGTAAAAAGCATGCCGAAATGGCTCCCTGGTAAGCAGAATGGAAAAGCGGTACGTGTGAAGTTCACCGTTCCGGTAATGTTTAGATTACAATAAAAGATGATGAAGAGACAATTTAGGCTGATAGGACTCGTAGCGTTGGTGGTGTTGAGTGCTTGTAATTCAAAATCGAAAGGACCGACGGATACTTATTCTTCCGGTGTGGTAACTATCGCGGCGGATGAAAGTTTCGAACCTATCATACAAGAAGAGATAGAGGTGTTTGAAAACCTTTACCCTTTGGCTGGGATTGTTCCTCGCTACACAACTGAAGTGGAAGCGATTAATTTACTTCTGAAAGACAGTGTCCGGTTGGCTATTGCAACCCGGACACTGACTAAGGAAGAAATGAATTCATTCCACAGCCGTAAGTTTTTCCCTCGCGAGATAAAATTGGCTACGGACGGTCTGGCATTGATTGTGAATCGTGCTAATCCGGATTCTTTGTTGAGTGTACGTGATTTCCGCCGCATCCTTACCGGTGAGGTGAAAAACTGGAAAGAGGTTAATCCGAATTCCCGCTTGAAAGGGATTCAGGTAGTGTTCGATAATAAGAACTCCAGTACCGTACGTTTTGCAATGGACTCAATCTGTGGTGGAAAAGAGTTGGCTGAAGGTAACGTCAGTGCCTTGAAAACCAACCAGCAGGTGATAGATTATGTAGCGAATAATCCCGACGCTATGGGAGTTGTTGGAGTAAACTGGTTGGGGAACCGCAGTGATACAACCAATCTTTCTTTTCGCGAAGAGATCAGAGTGATGTCAGTGAGTGCAGAGGATGTGGCAACTCCTGCTAACAGTTATAAACCTTATCAGGCTTACCTGTTCTATGGTAACTATCCGTTGGCACGATCTATTTATGCATTGCTGAATGATCCTCGCAGTGGGCTGCCTTGGGGATTTGCTTCTTTTATGACATCCGATAAAGGGCAGAGGATTATATTAAAATCCGGACTTGTTCCGGCTACTCAGCCGGTGCGTATTGTCCACGTGAAAGACGAATAATAACTAAAATTAGAGACTATAATGAAAAGAGTACAAATGTTTTTAGCTGGAGCGTTTATAGCAGTAGGGTCGCTCTATGCGCAATCATCTGATGCCGAATGGCAGGCTGGGGTTGCGAAATTGAAAGAAACTATTCAGACGAATCCGGCACAGGCTGCTGAAGAAGCTGAACATCTGATTAAAGGAAAAAATAAGAAAAATGTGGAATTGTTGGTGGCTATTGGAGACGCATATCTGAATGCTGACAAGATTCCCGAAGCGCAGGAGTATGCAGCTCTTGCCAGAAAAGCGAATGGTAAATCGGCTCTTGCTTCTGTATTGGAAGGAAATATTGCCGTAAAACAGAAAAATGCGGGTCTTGCTTCTCAAAAGTATGAGGAGGCAATTTATTTCGATCCGAAATGTACGGAAGCTTATCTGAAATATGCAGATATTTATAAATCAGCCAATGCAAGTCTTGCCATTGAGAAGCTGAACCAATTGAAGGACCTGGAACCGTCCAACACAGCTGTAGATAAAAAATTAGCCGAAATTTACTATTTTAAAAATGATTTTAATAAGGCAGTAGAAGCTTATGCGAATTTTGCAATGGGACCTACTGCTACGGAAGAAGATTTGGTGAAGTATGCTTTTGCTTTATTTTTGAACCATGATTTTGATAAATCACTCGAAGTAGCTAATATGGGATTGCAAAAGAATGCCCGTCATGCTGCGTTCAATCGTTTGGCAATGTATAATTATACTGACCTGAAACGTTTTGATGAAGCGTTGAAGGCTGCCGATGTCTTCTTCAAGGAATGTGATAAAGCCGATTATTCGTATTTGGATTATATGTATTATGGACATCTGTTGGAGAGTCTGAAAAAATATGATGATGCAGTAGTACAATATGAGAAAGCGGTAAAGATGGATCCGACGAAGACGGATTTATTTAAAAATATCTCTTCTGCTTACGAACAGAAGAACGATTATAAAAAAGCAATCAGTGCTTACCAGAAATATTATGCATCTCTTGATAAGGAAAAACAGACTCCGGACTTACAGTTCCAGTTTGGTAGACTTTATTACGGTGCTGGTACGCAACCTGATTCATTAGCAATCACTGTTGAAGAACGTAAGCAGGCGTTAATGTCCGCCGATTCTACTTTCCATGCAATTGCGGAAGCAGCGCCGGACAGCTATTTGGGTAACTTCTGGAGAGCACGTGCCAATTCTGCACTTGACCCTGAAACAACTCAAGGACTTGCGAAACCTTTCTATGAGGAAGTGGCCGCTTTATTGGAAAGCAAAAACGATCCTCATTACAATTCAGCTTTGGTTGAATGCTACAGTTATCTTGGATATTACTATTTGTTAGCTATCGAAAATCCGGCATTGAAAGCCGAAGCAAAGGCTAACAAAGATAAATCCATAGAATACTGGAGTAAAATTCTGGCTATAGACCCCGCTAATGCTACTGCTAAAAGGGCATTGGACGGCATCAAATAGTGAATAATTTTAGTTGTTTGTCGTGACAGGAGGAGTGGAGAGTGATCTTAGCTCCTCCTTTTTTTGCACTTTTTTCTCCTTTTCTATTGGAATATTCAAAAGATTATCTACTTTTGTGGTGTACTATTGCACTAATACACATAAAGGTCATTATTCATTAAACAGAAATACTATGATTACAGTAGAAAATCTTTCATTTACTTATCGTAAATCGAAGCGTGCGGTACTACGTGATTTTTCGCTTTCGTTCGAATCCGGCAGGGTATATGGACTGTTGGGAAAGAATGGTGCGGGAAAATCTACTCTTCTCTATCTGATGTCCGGCTTGTTGACTCCTAAAAACGGCAAAGTGATGTTTCACGATACAGATGTACGCCGTCGGTTGCCGGTTACTTTGCAGGATATGTTTTTAGTTCCCGAAGAATTTGAGTTGCCTTCGGTTTCTTTGGTCAGCTATATTGAGTTAAACAGTCCTTTTTATCCTCGTTTCAGTAAGGAAGAGATGATTAAATATCTCCATTATTTTGAGATGGATATAGATATTGATCTCGGATCGCTTTCTATGGGGCAGAAAAAGAAAGTGTTCATGAGTTTTGCGCTTGCTACGAATACCTCTCTTTTGTTGATGGATGAACCGACCAACGGGCTGGATATTCCAGGCAAAAGTCAGTTCCGCAAGTTTATAGCATCGGGTATGTCGGATGATAAGACGATTGTGATTTCCACACATCAGGTTCGTGACATCGACAAAGTGCTCGATCATGTGTTGATAATGGATGACAGTCGTGTGTTGCTCGATGAATCGACAAGTAATATTTGCGACAAACTTTTCTTTGTGGAGAGTGATGATCGGGAATTGGTCAAAAGTGCGCTTTTTGCAATTCCTACTATTCAGGGTAACTACCTGATCCTTCCTAATGAAAAGCAGGACGAGTCGGAACTAAACCTGGAACTTCTTTTTAATGCTACACTGGCTACTCCTGAAGAGATAGCCCGATTGTTTCACACTCAAAAATAAAAGACGATGATAAAAGATACTTTTTCAGTTTGCCTCGTTTTATGAATCTTTGCCGTAAGGAGATGGTGGAGAATTGGAAATCGAATGTGCTTCGTATGGTGTTGATGTATGGAGTGATGGCAGTGGTAATGGTTTGGAATGGATATTTTAGGTATAGAGGTACTTATAATTATCAGGAAGATCCGGCGTGGATATTTCTTCTTGTCACTTTTATCTGGGCTCTGTGGGGATTCGGCTGTTTGAGTGCTTCGTTTACAATGGAAAAGATGAAAACGAAAACGAGCCGTACTTCCATGTTAATGATTCCGGCAACTCCTTTTGAGAAGTTTTTCTCCAGATGGTTTGTATTTACAGTTGTGTATCTGGTTGTTTTCCTGATATGTTATAAGTTGGCGGATTATACACGTTTTACTATTTATTCTTTGGCTTATCCGGAGAAGGATTTTATTGCTCCTGTCGACTTGTCGCATTTGGTTGGTGATGAAAAATATTATACTTTATGCAGGCGAGGCTTGGAATTTGGAGCGCTGATATCAGGTTATTTCTTTGTTCAATCCTTATTCGTACTGGGCAGTTCGATTTGGCCTAAAAATTCTTTCCTGAAAACATTTGCGTCGGGAACCATTATTGGTATGGTATATTTTGCTGTCGGTGCTTTGGTAAGCAAAGTGCTGTTGGAAAGCGGCAGGTATTATTCAGGAGGTGTGCTGGAGTCGAAAGAAACCACTCTGTGGATTGTAATTGTTGCCGGCATCTTTTTTGCGTTGGTGAATTGGGTACTGGCTTATTTCCGCTTTAAGGAGTCTGAAATTATTAATAGAATGTAATACCTTAGCCTATGAATTTTAAAGAAAGTAAAGCTATTTATTTACAGATTGCAGATAGAATCTGTGATGAGATATTGCTGGGGCAATATCCGGAAGAGGAGCGGATCCCTTCTGTCAGAGAGTATGCTGCCATTGTGGAGGTGAATGCTAATACGGTGATGCGTTCCTTTGACTATCTTCAGGTACAAAATATTATTTATAATAAACGTGGCATAGGGTATTTTGTAGCTTCAGGAGCAAAAGAGCTGATTCATTCTCTCCGTAAGGATACCTTTCTGAAAGAAGAATTGGACTATTTCTTTCGTCAGCTGTATACGCTTGATATACCGATAAAAGAAATAGAGACAATGTATCATGAGTTTATAAAAAAGCAGAAATAGAATAAAGACGAAATATTATGAAACGTACTACTTATATATTTATAGGCCTTCTCGTTTCCGGATTGATTGTAATTGTGGCAACTATTATTTTCATATTTATGTCGGGGAAGCCTTACCAGGAAGATGGAGCCTTTTTGGGTAATGAACAGGTGAAAATGGATTTGAATGGCGTACATGTTATAAAGGTGTTTACCAGCCAGGATGGAGTATCTGAAGCGAGACGTGTGTTTATTAGCGGCGAAATGAAAATAGGATCTACTGCTGCTTCGTCAGGGAAAGAACAGGTTTCATATCCGAAAGGAGACTATTTGAATGTTACCCAAAAGAATGATACTTTGTTTATGAAGTTAGATTTTAATGTGAACAATATTCCGGAAAAGTATCGGGACAGAGATTATATCTTTGTGAGTGGTTTTGATGTGAGTTTGGCTGTGGATTCACTGACCGGTATAGTTACCGGTGAAGAAGGTTTGAAATTGAATCTGATAGGTATTGAAACAGATTCATTGTTTGTCCGTGGTAATCGTTATAACATATCATTGGATTCTTGTCGACTTGGTTCGTGTGATATTCAGGGAAATGGGCTGGACTTTCATGCAAAGGATAGTAAAATTGAAAACTTCTATCTGAATTTGGATGGTGTATGGAGATGGACATTTGAGAATACAGAAGTGGGGACGGAATATCTGAGTGGCAGCAATCAGCACTCTAATGATCTGCAGAAAGGAGAATGTAAGCGGGTGGTCTGGACACCTCTGACAGAAGATGCACGTTTGCAGGTGAATGTAAGAGAGAAAGCGGAAATTACGATAACACCGGAATAAACAGGAATAGGTATGAAGAGATAAAATATGATACGAATTACTAGACAGTATCTAAACTAAAAAGGAGCAATAATGGATTTTAAAATGCCTGAGGCATATTTATTCCGTTATTACTCCTTTTAATATATGAGGTTATATAGTCAAATTACAGCGCTTTCTTCAGAGTGAAGCAGTCGATGTCCGGTGCCCAGTTATAACTATTACCCATGCGAATAGTGTTGTATCCGGCTTTTAATTCAACGGGAACTGTGATTTGGTTATGACCATTATCCTCTCCCAGAGAGTCGATTTTGGTAATGATACCGTTTACGTCCAGTTCTATTTGTCGTCCTTTGCCATATAAATAATGGATGGTCATATCATAGCGTCCGCCATTTTCGCTATATACTTCCCGCCATTCGGCATAGTTTTCAGGTTGTCCGCCAAGGAAACCTACTTTCATTTTGTCCGGAGGCTTCCTTATCATGGGCATAAATAATACCTTTAGGATTTTTGCCAAGGTCATTGAAAAGAGGTAGGTAAGCCCATTCCGCTTCGTAGAGGGTCGGTTCCAGACGTGTTTCGCCTTCTATGCGGAGGAACATGGCACTGTGTGCAGGAAGCGTTTGTTCGAAGGTACCGGAGAAGTTTCCTAAATCGCTATGTTTTACCAGATCACGTACTTTTACGTTTCCTCCAAATTCCAGTGAAGAGAACGGCACGGAAAAACTACAGATGGTATCGGAAGGATTGTAAAGAGCTACTGCACGTACATTCCCACGTTTCTGTTCAATATCTTTTACGAGTACATAACCTTCATTTTCATGTTGAGCTACATAAGCCTGTAAGCCCAGCGGATCTTGGTTGAGGGCGATCAGTTCTTTATTTGTCAGCAGTTCGAGCGAAGAATCCGGCATGTTTTCCAGATTGCATCCGATAAGCAAAGGAGAGCTCATGATACACCACAAACCGAAATGAGCTTCTTCTTCTGTCGGAGTAAGACCTTGTCCACCTACTTTACTGTCGTTGCGGAATCCGATGACCATCATATCCATGTCATTATAATGTCCGTTTCCGGCATAAGCCGACAGGTAGAGATTCTTTCCGACTACATATCTTAATGATCCCCAATGTGCATTAATATCTCCACTGATACGCCAGGAAGTTGCTGCATCTTTAGCCCAAGTGCCCGGGAAGGCCCATCGGCAAATATTGATGGAAACATCTTTGTTTACTTTGTCTATACTGTTCCGGATGGAAGTGTAGCGTTCCTTTTCATTAAGTCCCAGCGCATCTCCTCCGCAGTAATCAATTTTGATAAAGTCGAAACCCCAGTCGCCAAAGTATAATTGGGCGTCTTGCGGTTCGTGTCCATAGATACCAGCTCCTACGCCTGCTGCATCATTGTCCCACATGGAGCCACATGTATTGTTGCCCGCATCGGTATAGAGACCGGCTTTCATTCCCAGGCCGTGAACGTAATCCGCAATTGGTTTCATCCCATTCGGGAAACGTTGTTCGTGGGTATGCATAATTCCGTTATCATCGCGCTTTCCGAAATAGCCGTCATCAACATTGACATAATGATATCCGGCATCTTTCAGACCTTTTTTCACCATCAGGTCGGCTTGATGCTTGATGATGTCTTCGCTGATGTCTACGCGAAATGCATTCCATGAACTCCATCCCATGATGGGAGGATTGACTGTCTTTTCATTCTCGGAAAGGGTAGTTTGAGTTTTTGTGCAGCTGATGCACATAAAAGAAGCTACTGCTACTGTAAAGAGATAAATCCTGTTTTTCATGATATAATAGGTTGTGTTTTATTACATATCCGTCCTGAATTTGTTCAAGTGACTGAATAGAAATAAAGGGCAATTTACTGTACTCCAGAAAGCTACCCTTTATTTTGTCGGAATGAGGCGACTCGAACGCCCGACCCCTACGTCCCGAACGTAGTGCGCTACCAACTGCGCTACATTCCGATTGCTTAAGAAGTGGTGCCACCAGGAATCGAACCGGGGACACAAGGATTTTCAGTCCTTTGCTCTACCAACTGAGCTATGGCACCTTTCTCGTTTGCGGGTGCAAAGATAAGTATATTTTTTAATACCGCAATAACTTAAAGGGAAATTTTTACCAATTTCTGACTCGTGGAAATATAAATGCATTTTTGTTAGAATAAATATGTAGATAAACAGCTATTTATGCGACATATTTTATAAATTTACGCACTGAAACGATCAAAACAATATAAACACTCTATTACTATGTCATCACTGGCGATTATTGTTATAATAGTTTTGTTAGCTGCCTTCATCTATATGTGGGCAAAGTGCCAGTCACTCCAGAAAGAGGTGCATTCGAAGGAAAACAAAGAGAATGAACTTAAAAAGTTGGCTCTGGTTTTGCAGAACATCAATGCTTACTTCTTATTGATTGACAAGGATTTTGTGGTTTGTGACACCAATTATTATTCTTTAAACCGTCTTCCGATTCAGGTAGGTGGAGTTACCAAAAGAGTCGGAGATTTGCTGCATTGTAGAAATGCGATTGCAGCCGGTGAATGTGGCCAGCATGAACAATGCAAACTATGCTGTATCCGTGCGTCTATCGGAAAAGCTTTTTACAAGAAAGCAAGTTTTAAAAATCTGGAAGCTTCCATGAAGCTATTAAGTGAGGATGAAACGAAGGTGACCCTTTGCGATGTATCGGTATCGGGTACTTATTTGAATATTCATGGTGAAGATTATATGGTGTTGACTGTTTATGATGTGACGGAGCTGAAAAATGTGCAAAGGCTGCTGTCTATTGAAAGAGAACATTCCATTTCTGCTGATAAATTGAAATCTGCCTTTATTGCTAATATGAGTCACGAGGTACGTACACCGCTAAATGCAATTGTCGGATTTTCCGGTTTGATGGTATCGGCTTCCAGTGAAGAGGAACGAAAAATGTATGCTGATGTTATTGCAGAGAATAATGAACGCTTGTTGCGCCTGGTGAATGATATTTTCGATCTTTCTCAAATAGAATCGGGAACAGTAGATTTTGTTTATACGGAGTTTGATGCCAATGATTTGCTAAGAGAGTTGGAGGGAATTTTTAAGACGAAATTGAATAACTCGTCGGTGGAATTGGTTTGTGAGGCACACATACAACCTATAATGATGTATTCGGAACGGGAACGTATCATTCAGGTATTGTCTAACCTGTTACATAATGCAATGAAATTCACCGAATCGGGTGAAATTCGTTTGGGTTGCAGCCTGAAAGGAACGGAAGAGGTTTGCTTTGTTGTGTCCGATACAGGCATTGGCATACCGAAAGAGGAACAGAAAAAAATATTCTCACGTTTCATAAAACTTGATCGTGAAATGCAGGGGACAGGACTTGGACTGACTCTTTCGCAAACGATCATCCAAAATCTGGGTGGAAATCTTGAACTTGATTCGGAAATTAACCGGGGATCTACTTTCAGCTTTGTGTTGCCACGGGTGATAAAACCGGAACTAATAAAGTCACAGGCAATAAAGTAATCTCCAATCGCTAGGTATTGTATCTATTAAATGATGATTGGCATACTTCTAAATAAGAGGGCCTGCAAAAATCTCTAAAATAAATTACCCTCACTACAACCGTGAAGTGCATCCCAAAGGTTTTATAACCGACTAAAGGGGAGCACTTCACTGTAGTGAGGGTAATTTTATAAGTTCAAAGCTGTTTGAATAGCCTCTTACTTTTTGTGAACAGGATGAACACTTAGTCTTTACGACTTAGGTGCATCCTTATCTTTGTCTCCGGTTCCCGGAGATGCTTTGCCGGAAGTAGAATTTCCGCCGGATGTAGCAGAACTGCTGCTTGGTGGAGTAGCACCGGAAGCGGTGGCACCAGAGGATGCCGCATCAGGAGCTGCTGCATTAGAAACGGTTGCACCAGGCTTAGCTGTACTTGCCCCGGTTGCTCCTCCTGTATGTGCAGAAGTTGCGGTAGGACGGGCAGCATTAGCGTTACTTGCACTGACATTGACAGTGGTAGGTTGAGCCTGAACTTCCCAGTGGAACGGTTCGAAATTGGAGTTTGGATCTACCCAAGACGGTTTCTTGGAAGCATAGATAATAAACGGAGCAATAACAACGATAATGGCACCGATAATCAGTACGGAGAACCAAACAGTGTTGCTACCTGTAGAGATCTGGCTGGGCGGGATGAAGCTGAGGATAAAGGCAAGCAATGATCCGCAGAAACCAAGACCGCCAACAAACCACATCAAACCGTTACCTGACTTACCGATACGGAACGGACGGTTGAGTTTCTTCATCTTATAACGCAATGCGATAGCTCCGGAGAACATCAACAAGTACATAATCAGATAAAGAATAACTGTCAGCTGTGACAGAATCTGATAGAAGCTCTGTACGGACGGCATAACGACGAACAACAGACTTAATACAGTTACAGCGATACCTTGTACGAACAGGATATTCTTCTGTACACCCAGTTTGTTTGTTTTCTGGAAGAACGGAGGCATATACCCCGCTTTACCTACGGCAAATATACCTTTTGACGGACCGGCAACCCATGTTAATACACCTGCCAGTACACCAAATGCAAGAGCGACAGCAATGATTGGTGACAACCAGGAAGCATGAATATATCTGAAATAGTTGTCGAAGCCGACGAGTAGACTTTGAGTCAGGTTGATATCTTTTGCAGGGATAATCACACCTAATGCAAAAGTACCCAAAACGAAGATCAACACTGTGATAAGTGCACCGATGAATACGGCTTTCGGATAGTTTTTGGAAGGGTTCTCTACGTCTTTTACGTGGATACCACCCATTTCCATACCGGCATAAAACAAGAAGATACTGGCAGCAAGAACAACATTATCAAAGTTGGTAAAGTCGGGGAAGAAGCTGCTGTTGAAATCCATATTGGAATGTCCGCCGCTTGCCAGATAAATGATTCCCAAGATAATCAACAGGGCAGCCGGGATAATTGTACCGACCATACCACCGATTTTAGCAACCTTACCTACCCAGCTCATACCTTTCAGGGAAATGAAAGTAGCCAGCCAGTAGATGATAAGCACTACGACGAGCGTATAATACTTATTGTTTGCCAGTGACATGTCATGTACGTCATTCATTCCGATGAAAGCGATAGATACGGCACCAAACGTTAACACTGTCGGATACCAGATCGTACTTTCGATCCATTGTACCCAAATGGCGAGGAATCCCAGTTTTTTGCCGTAGGCTTCGCCTACCCACCGGAACACACCACCCTGCTTATCCTGAAACATCGCCGCCAACTCTGCTGCAACGAGCGATGTAGGGATTAGAAAGACAATAGCTGCAAAAAGATAATAGAAGGCCGAACTCATTCCATATACGGCCTCGGCTGGTAGTCCACGCAAGGATACTACTGCCGTAACATTCATGATAGCCAGGGTAAACACACCCAGCTTCACTGCATTTTTAATATTCGCCATAAGTTAAGGTTTTAAGTGAAAAATATTTTAAAGTCAGTGTTATAACAACATTTTGCGTGAGATGTTTCCGCAATCTCTTTCAAAGTTCGTTAATTAACATCCCCGAAATGGGAGATTGTAACCCCGGATTTACTTCTTCCGAAACAATCGCTTTCTCCAATTGTTTTTAAGCAATCTAAATTATAAATGAATCATTTTATTATAAACTAAGTAGTTATGAAATCAGCGCTTTCAGATTTTATTTCCGGGAAAAAGGGAATCTATGGTATTCTTCACATTATTATATTAGTAATGTCCCTATTCCTGGTGATTAGTATCTCGGTAGATACTTTTAAGGGAATTCCTTTCTATACACAGTCTTCGTATATGAAAGTACAGCTATGTATCTGTCTTTGGTTTCTTTTTGATTTTGTATTGGAGTTCTTTCTGGCAAAACATAAGGGACGTTATTTGCGGACGCATTTTATCTTTTTATTGGTGGCAATTCCTTATCAGAATATTATCGCCTATTATGGGTGGACATTTTCGGATGAGATCACCTATCTTCTCCGTTTCATACCTTTATTGAGAGGAGGATATGCGCTTGCCATTGTGGTCGGCTGGTTGACCTACAATCGTGCTTCGAGTTTGTTTGTCTCTTATCTGACGATGTTGTTGGCAACGGTCTATTTTTCCAGTCTGGCATTTTTTGTGCTTGAGCATCGGGTGAATCCCTTGGTGAATGGTTATGGAGATGCTTTGTGGTGGGCTTTTATGGATGTCACTACCGTCGGTTCGAATATCATAGCGCAGACGGTGACCGGACGTGTACTTTCCGTTTTGTTGGCTGCCCTGGGTATGATGATGTTCCCTATCTTTACAGTTTATATCACAAATCTGATTCAGCAATCTAACAAACGTAGAAAACAATATTACGAAGAGG
This sequence comes from Bacteroides sp. 2_2_4, assembly GCF_000157055.1. Classification (NCBI taxonomy): domain Bacteria; kingdom Pseudomonadati; phylum Bacteroidota; class Bacteroidia; order Bacteroidales; family Bacteroidaceae; genus Bacteroides; species Bacteroides sp. 2_2_4. The sequence continues at coordinate 15,671 of NZ_EQ973381.1, forward strand.
AGGAACTAGAGAAAAAGGCTTCCGAGAAAAAAGAATTGGCAGAAAAAGCAGCCGTACAGAAAGGAGGTGTGTCATAATGAATAATAAAAC
>NZ_EQ973380.1:0-22953 GCF_000157055.1 Bacteroides sp. 2_2_4
AAAGTTAATCCAAATGCGGAATTGATCTTGTCTAATATGGAAGAGGTGTATGACACTTATATGAAATCAGAGAAAACATTGTGCCAATTGTTGAGCATAGTCTCCTTTATATGTATAGCGATTGCCGTGTTCGGTATATTCTCATTGGTGACTCTGTCCTGTCAGCAACGTCGTAAAGAAATAGCTATACGCAAGGTAAATGGAGCCAATATAGGAATCATCTTGAATCTATTCTTTAGAGAATATTTACTTTTACTTGTGTTTTCATCGTTCTTTGCTTTTCCGTTGGGATATGTCATGATGAAACATTGGCTAGAAAATTATATAAAGCAAACACCGATAGAATGGTGGCTCTATGCAGTCATATTCATAGGAATGGGACTTGTCATTTTCCTAAGCATTATTTGGCGCGTGTGGAAAGCCGCCCGGCAAAATCCGGCAGAAGTACTTAAGAGTGAATAAGATAAAATAAAAGTCCGGCACATTGATTTGTGTCAGACTTTTATTTTATTCACCCGATAAGAGTGATATATTCCTCGTAGATTATAAAATATCCAATGCTTTAAATGCTTTAACCAACTTTTCTACAGCACGGTCAATTTGATCTTTTGTATGGGTAGCCATCAATGCCACACGTACCAAAGTGTCTTGCGGTGCACATGCCGGAGGAATAACCGGATTGATAAATACACCCTCGTCGAAAGCCAATTTAGTGACCATGAATGTTTTTTCCGTGTCACGTACATAAAGAGGAATGATAGGTGATTCTGTTGCACCGATTTCAAATCCTGCTTCACGGAAACGTTTCAATGCATAGTTGGTAGCCTCCCACAAAGCTTCAAGCCTTTCCGGTTCATTTTGGATGATGTGGAGGGCTTCAAGAGCAGATGCAGTAGCAGCAGGAGTGTTGGACGCACTAAATATATAAGTACGTGCGTTGTGGCGTAACCAGTTGATGATAGAAGAATCAGCAGCAATGAATCCACCGATAGAAGCCAATGATTTGCTGAAAGTACCCATAATCAAGTCAACTTCGTGAGTCAGACCGAAATGGTCGCAAACACCACGTCCTTGTTTTCCAAATACACCCAAGCCATGAGCTTCGTCTACCATGATAGTAGCGTTGTATTTATGTTTCAAGCGTACGATTTCGGGCAAGTTTGCCAGGTCGCCTTCCATAGAGAACACACCGTCTACTATGATGAGCTTCACTGAATCCGGGTTGCACTTTTGAAGTTGCTTTTCCAGATCCGCCATATCGTTATGCTTATATTTCAGTTGTTGAGAGAAGGAGAGGCGACGGCCATCTACGATAGATGCGTGGTCGCGGTCGTCGCAAATGATATAATCATTGCGATCTGTCAAAGCAGGAATAACTCCCGAATTCACCGTAAAACCGGTTGAGAAGCAGAGTGCTTCATCTTTGCCTACAAAGGCAGCCAGTTCTTTTTCCAACTGAACGTGCAGGTCAAGTGTACCATTCAAGAAGCGCGAGCCTGCGCATCCGGAACCATATTTATGCATGGCTTTAATACCTGCTTCAATCACTCTTTCATCTCCCGTAAGGCCAGTGTATGCATTGGAACCGAACATCAACACTTCGTGTCCGCCCATTTCTACCTCTGTACCCTGCTTTCCTTCTATCTCACGGAAATATGGGTAAACGCCCTGTGCCATAAACTTTTGTGGCAGGTCGTACTTAGCTAACTTCTCTTGTAATAATCCCATGAATTATAATTTATTATACTCATACTCAGATCGTTCGCTGACGATCTTACATCCTTTTATCTTAACAAGTGTTTAAAAACAGGGGGCAAAGATAACAAAATTTGCTTTTATCTGTTCTTTTTAAGAGAAAAAAGTTGCCCTCATGTGATTAGAAACCTCTAATAGATTAAAATTTAAGATATTTATATTACTTTTGTCGTCTACAATCGACAAGAATAGCATGAACGAAAGAATGAAAAAAATAAAATTCGTCGTCAATCCTATTTCGGGAACACAAAGTAAAGAATTGATTCTTAACTTGCTGGACGAAAAAATAGACAAGGCGAGATACTCTTGGGAAGTAGTGAATACGGAGAGAGCCGGTCATGCAGTAGAAATAGCTGCTAAAGCTGCCGAAGAGAAGACTGATATAGTAGTGGCTATCGGTGGGGACGGGACAATCAATGAAATAGCTCGTTCGTTGGTGCATACTGATACCGCACTGGGAATTATTCCCTGCGGATCGGGTAATGGACTGGCGAGGCATCTGCATATACCGATGGAACCGAAGAGGGCGCTGGAAGTGCTGAACGAAGGTTGCATGGACGTAATAGATTACGGTAAGATTAACGGGACGGATTTTTTCTGCACTTGCGGAGTGGGATTCGATGCTTTTGTTAGTCTGAAGTTTGCGCATGCCGGTAAACGCGGGGTGTTGACTTATCTGGAAAAAACCCTGCAAGAGAGTCTTAAATATGAACCGGAAACGTATGAACTGGAAACGGAAAACGGAGTTTCCAAGTATAAGGCTTTCCTGATTGCCTGCGGAAACGCGTCGCAATATGGAAACAATGCTTATATCGCCCCGCAAGCTACGCTGACGGATGGCTTGCTGGATGTAACCATTCTCGAACCGTTCACCGTATTGGATGTCCCTTCATTGGCTTTCCAGTTATTCAATAAGACAATCGATCAGAATAGCCGTATCAAGACTTTCCGTTGCAAGCAGTTGTGCATCCGTCGCACTACTCCGGGAGTAGTGCACTTTGACGGCGACCCCATGGAAACGGACGCCAATGTGAACATTGAGTTGATTCAAAGGGGATTGCGCGTAGTGGTGCCGCAAGCGTCGGAAAAGGATGCTGCCAATGTGCTCCAAAGAGCGCAGGAATATATGAATGGTATCAAATTGATGAATGAAGCCATCGTCGACAATATAACAGACAGAAACAAGAAAATATTGAAAAAGCTGACAAAGAAAGTCTGATAAAATAACGGATTACTGACAACGAATTACAAATTATTGCGTACTTTTGCGCAGTTTTGGTTCAATCAAAATAGAAACGCGAGTGATAATCGTTTAAATAAAAAATATATGTTCAGAACGCACACATGTGGAGAACTAAGAATCTCTGATGTAAACAAGCAAGTTACGCTGTCTGGATGGGTACAGCGCAGCCGTAAAATGGGAGGAATGACTTTTATCGACCTCCGCGACCGTTACGGAATTACCCAGTTGGTCTTTAACGAAGAAATTAATGCTGAACTCTGTGAACGTGCTAATAAACTGGGACGTGAGTTCGTCATTCAAGTGACAGGAACGGTTAATGAACGTTTCAGCAAGAATGCAAACATTCCTACCGGAGACATTGAAATCATCGTTTCCGAACTGAACGTACTAAATACGGCTATGACTCCTCCGTTCACTATTGAGAATAATACGGATGGTGGTGATGATATCCGCATGAAATATCGTTACCTGGATTTGCGTCGTAACGCTGTCCGCTCTAATCTGGAATTGCGTCATAGAATGACGATTGAAGTTCGCAAATATCTGGATAGCCTGGGCTTCATCGAGGTGGAAACGCCCGTTTTGATCGGTTCTACTCCTGAAGGTGCACGCGACTTCGTAGTACCGTCACGTATGAATCCGGGACAGTTCTACGCACTTCCGCAATCTCCGCAGACATTGAAGCAGTTGTTGATGGTTTCCGGTTTCGACCGTTACTTCCAGATTGCAAAATGTTTCCGTGATGAGGACTTGCGTGCCGACCGTCAGCCGGAATTTACGCAGATTGACTGCGAAATGAGCTTCGTTGAGCAGGAAGATATTATTACTACTTTCGAAGGAATGGCTAAACATTTGTTCAAAACACTGCGTGGCGTGGAACTGGCTGAACCGTTCCAGCGTATGTCTTGGGCGGATGCCATGAAATATTATGGTAGTGACAAACCGGACTTGCGTTTCGGCATGAAATTCGTGGAACTGATGGATATCATGAAAGGTCACGGATTCTCTGTATTCGATAATGCTGCTTATGTGGGTGGTATCTGTGCCGAAGGTGCTGCAACTTATACTCGTAAGCAACTGGATGCACTGACGGACTTCGTAAAGAAACCGCAGATTGGTGCAAAAGGTATGGTGTATGCCCGTGTAGAAGCGGACGGAACTGTAAAATCGAGCGTGGATAAATTCTATACGCAGGAAGTGCTGCAGCAAATGAAAGAGGCATTCGGTGCTAAACCGGGTGACTTGATTCTGATCTTGTCCGGCGACGATGTGATGAAAACACGTAAACAACTTTGTGAGCTTCGTCTGGAAATGGGCGCTCAACTGGGGTTGCGTGATAAGAATAAGTTTGTTTGTCTTTGGGTGATCGACTTCCCGATGTTCGAATGGAGCGAGGAGGAAGGTCGTCTGATGGCTATGCATCATCCGTTTACTCATCCGAAAGAGGAAGATATTCCGATGTTGGATACTGATCCGGCAGCTGTACGTGCAGATGCTTATGATATGGTAGTGAACGGTGTGGAAGTTGGTGGCGGATCTATCCGTATCCACGATGCGAAATTACAGGCGAAGATGTTCGAGATTCTTGGATTCACTCCGGAAAAGGCACAGGCGCAGTTTGGCTTCCTGATGAATGCCTTTAAGTATGGTGCACCTCCTCACGGTGGTTTGGCATACGGACTCGACCGTTGGGTATCTTTGTTCGCTGGTTTGGATTCTATCCGCGACTGTATTGCGTTCCCGAAAAACAATTCCGGACGTGATGTGATGCTGGATGCACCGTCTGCAATCGACCAGACTCAACTTGATGAACTGAATTTGATCGTTGATCTGAAAGAGGGCGAGTGAAAGAATCTGTACGCATATTCCGTTTTATAGTCATCGGTACAATGAACGCCTTAATTATGGCGTTGGTTGTATGGTTAATGATGAAAGAAATGTCATTCGATGGTGACTATATGGTGGCTAATATAACAGCGTATCTGATAGCTCAAATCCATAACTTTATCTGGTGCAAATACTGGATATTCCCCGTAGAAAATAAAAAGAATAGTATCTGGAAACAGATACTGCTCTTTTGTTCTGCTTTTGCCGTGGCTTACACCGCACAGTTCTTATTTCTTGTCTTATTGGTAGAAGGATTGGACGTGAATGAATATCTGGCTCAATTCCTGGGATTGTTTATTTATGGAGGGGCTAATTTCCTAGCCAACAAAAAAATAACGTTTCAATGAGATAGTTATTTATGATGATATATTGAAAGGGCACAGAGTTCTCAATTTAGATTTGAACTCTGTGCCCTTCTTTTTTTCTTTATTAGATAAACCTCCTGCAATGAAGGTATGTGGGTAAGCCTTTAATCCAGAAAGCGTTTGGTAAGTCCATCATATTCGTCAATCCGACGATCACGAAGGAAAGGCCACCAACGACGAACGTTTTCCGAACGTTCCATATCTATTTCCACTACTATGTTCTCCGGGTGATCGTTTCCGGCTTGTGCCAGAAATTCCCCTTGTGGTCCTGCTACAAAACTGTTTCCCCAGAATAAGATACCGTTTGTCTGTCCGGAAGGATCGGGTTCGTGTCCTACACGGTTGACGGAGATAACAGGAAGTCCATTGGCAACGGCATGAGCGCGTTGTGAAATAATCCAGGCATTGAGTTGGCGGGCTTTTTCATCGTCCGTGTCGCTGCTTTCCCAGCCAATGGCGGTAGGATAAATTAAAAGTTCCGCACCTTTTAGTGCCATCAGGCGGGCAGCTTCCGGATACCATTGATCCCAGCATACTAATACGCCCAGTTTTCCTAAAGATGTTTGAATCGGTTCAAAACCAATGTCTCCCGGAGTGAAATAGAACTTTTCGTAGTAAGCCGGATCATCGGGAATATGCATTTTCCGGTATTTTCCTGCAATGCTTCCGTCGCGGTCGAATACGACAGCGGTGTTATGATAAAGTCCGGGAGCACGTTTCTCAAAAAGAGAGGTAACAAGGACTACTTTATTAGCTGCTGCCAACTCGGAATAAAAGCCTGTGGAAGGCCCGGGAATTGGTTCGGCAAGATCAAACAGGTTAGTGTTTTCTGTCTGGCAGAAATAAAGTGAATTGTGTAACTCCTGGAGCACAATCAGTTGTGCGCCGTGGGCGACACAAGCCTCGATACTCTTTGCGAGGTTCATCAGGTTGGCTTTAATATCTGCGGTATTGGATTGTTGGATGATTCCGACTTTTATTTTTCTCATGATGAATAATTAGTGGGTTGATTCATTCATTATTTTATAATTCCTTTATAGCTCCTTTGTAATTCTTTTATGACTCCTTTATAACACCCAGCGGATATTGCATGGTGACACAGTGTAGGGAACCGTGCTGTTTAATCAGGGCACGGCAGTCTATTCCAATTATTTGATGGCTTGGAAAGGCTTGCTGCAATACTTCTCCTGCTTTTTTGTCATTCGCCGGCTGATTGTATGTCGGGTAGAGAATAACGTCGTTCATAATCAGGAAATTGGCGTAAGTTGCAGGCAGGCGTTCGCCGTCTTCTTCTATCTTGCCTGCCATGGGTAAGGCCAATAGGCGATAGGGTTCTCCTGCTAAGGTGCGGAATGTTTTCAGCTGTTCTTCCATTGCAAGCAGTGCTTCGTAATGTTCGTCTTCTTTGTTTTCGCATTTCACGTAAGCGATGGTGTCGGTAGAACAGAAGCGTGCCAAAGTGTCGATGTGGCTGTCGGTATCATCACCGGCCAGATAACCGTGGTCTAACCAAAGCACCTTTTGCAGGTGGAAGGTTGATTTCAGGTATTCTTCTATCTCTACCTGGTTCAGTCGTCCGTTTCGTTGGGGAGAAAGCAGACATTCGGAAGTGGTAAGCAATGTACCCATTCCGTCGCTTTCGATAGAACCTCCTTCGAGTACGAAGTCGAGGTGGTCTATATACTGGCCTTTCAAGGCTCCGGCTTCTACGGCATGTTTGGTAATTTGATTATCCAGTTCGGAAGCAAATTTCAGTCCCCAGCCGTTGAAGGTGAAGTCGAGCAGGGAAGGGGTGCCGGTATCTATCATTGTTATGGCTCCGTGGTCGCGGGCCCATGTGTCATTGGTGGCACATTCCAGAAAGCGGACGTTATCCATATTGACAGTAGCAGCTATCTGCTTTTTCACTTCTTCCGGTTCGGGAGTGACGATCAATAATAATTCACGCTTCGCTATTTCTCTGGCAATATTGATAAAACACTCTTGCACTTCCGCCAGCATGTAGGCCCAATCTGTACCGGCATGTGGCCATGTTAACTGTATACCGCTCTGCATGTGCCATTCGGCAGGCAAATGAGGTGCTCTCATTTCTACCTGTACGGTCATGTTTTTGCCGAAGTTCAACTGCAAATCTTTCTCCGAGCCGCTTGGGCTGGGGAGTCCAACCATGATTCCCATTAGACTATATATATTTAGTTATTTATAAAATCAGTTTATTGTCTGCATCTAAAGTCAGTTTGTTTTCTGCATCGATGTGACTGTTATGCATTGTTTTCCTGCTTCGGTTTCCGGTCAAAGAACGGATTCTTGGAGGATGCGCTTACGGGGATCGCCATTACCATCTTGCAGTCTTTCAGCCAGTTCAGGCGTTGTGCTGCCAATCCGGCGGAGAACATGACGCGTGTGTCTACGCGTAAATCGGCTGCCGTGGCGCACGCGGAACCTATTGCGATACCTACATCTATGCTGTTCAATGCGCAGGGAACTCCATCAGTACGTCCGGCACAGGTGGCAAATCCGCAATGGCCGCAGTTCAAGCCCTGTGTCTGCTCGCGTGTTCCTATCAGTACAACACATTCGGCACTTAGGATGTTGTCGGCATCACGAAGGAAGAATTTCATTCCGTGTTCTTCTACCATAGCTATCATAGTGTCCGATAATTGTTTAATCTCTTCATCAGTGATGAGGGCCACTTCAATAATATCGATTCCTTTTCCTTTCGGAGCAGTGCGCGCAGCCGTCATCATCTGACGTGCTACCTGCAATATATGCTCGTGACGAGCGTCTCTTTCGTTCAGTATCATAACTTTCTTGAATTAATTAGTAAGGCAAAGATAAATGAAAATTGGCAAAATTACACTAGATGATGAAATAAATAGGGGCTATCATTTGAGTCTGATATGAAAAAACTTTCGTATCGGACTTTGTGTTATTGGGTGGAAAAGGCTATCTTTGTATCTGTCAACTTATAAAGTTATGAGTATATGAGTAATAAAATTTATCCTATCGGCATACAGAACTTCGAGAAAATCCGTAAAGGAGGTTATTGCTATATAGATAAGACTGCTTGGATATATCAAATGGTGAAAACTGGCAGTTATTATTTTCTTAGTCGTCCACGTCGTTTTGGGAAAAGTTTGTTACTGTCTACTTTGGAAGCCTATTTTCAAGGGAAGAAAAAACTTTTCGAAGGATTGGCGATAGAGAAACTGGAAAAAGACTGGTTTAAATATCCGATCCTGCATATTGACCTCAATACAGAAAAATACGATACACCGGAAAGACTTGAAAATAAGCTGAATCGCACATTGGTGGAATGGGAAAAAATCTATGGAGCGGAATCTGCAGAAACTTCTCTAGCTATGCGTTTCGAGGGTATTATTCAGCGTGCTTGTGAGAAAGAGGGCCAGAGTGTCGTTATTCTTGTGGATGAATACGATAAGCCTATGTTACAGGCGATTGGTAATGATGAACTCCAGAAGAGTTTTCGTGATACATTGAAGGCTTTCTATGGAGCTTTAAAAAGCAAGGATGGCTGCATTAAATTTGGTATGCTTACGGGAGTTACAAAATTCGGAAAAGTAAGTGTATTCAGCGATCTGAATAATCTGGAGGATATTTCTATGCGTCAGCAGTATATAGAAATCTGCGGAATCAGTGATCGTGAGTTGCATGAGAACTTTGAAACTGAATTGCATGAATTTGCCGATGCGCAAGGTTTGACGTATGATGAAATTTGCACAGAAATGCGTGAAAGATATGATGGTTATCATTTCACTCATGATTCTATAGGTATGTATAATCCGTTCAGTGTACTTAACACCCTTAAATACAATGTGTTTGGCAACTACTGGTTTGAAACGGGCACACCTACTTATCTGGTCGAATTACTAAAAAAACATCATTACGATCTTCACCGGATGGCTCATGAAGAAACTAGTGCCGACGTACTGAATAGTATTGATTCAACTTCCGACAATCCTATCCCTGTGATTTATCAGAGCGGTTATCTTACCATAAAAGGCTACGATCGTGAATTTGAAACTTATCGCCTGGGATTTCCCAATCGTGAAGTGGAGGAAGGTTTTGTGAAATATCTCATGCCTTTTTATGCCAATATAAATGCCGTAGAATCATCTTTTGAGATTCAGAAGTTTGTCCGCGAAGTCCGTTCGGGAGATTATGATTCTTTTTTCCGTCGTCTTCAGAGTTTCTTTGCAGATACTCCTTATGAATTGGTTCGCGATTTGGAATTGCATTATCAGAATGTTCTCTTTATCGTGTTCAAATTAGTCGGTTTTTATGTAAAAGCGGAATATCACACGAGCCAGGGCCGTATCGATCTTGTTTTGCAGACTGATAAATTTATCTATGTCATGGAATTCAAGCTGGAGGGTACGGCTGAAGAAGCCTTGCAGCAGATCAATGAAAAGCATTATGCTAAACCTTTCGAAAGTGATGGGCGAACACTTTTTAAGATTGGAGTGAATTTTAGTGCTGAAACACGAAACATTGAGAAGTGGGTGGCGGAACTTCAATAAATATAATTTTGGCAGGATTTTCAAGAGAACAAATAGATGTTACATATTAATAATGCCTGTATTGCTTTTGGTACGGAAGTGCTTTTCTCCGGTTTCAGTATGAAGTTGGAAAGGGGAGAAACGGCTTGCATTGTCGGTCAATCCGGTTGTGGAAAGACTTCGTTGCTGAATGCGGTAATGGGGTTTGTGCCTTTGAAAGAAGGATCTATACAGGTAGGGGAAACATTGCTTGATATATCGACTATCGATAGTGTCCGCAGACAGATTGCATGGATTCCTCAAGAATTGGCACTACCTTTTGAATGGGTCAAAGAGATGGTGGCTCTCCCGTTCGGACTGAAAGTGAATCGTTCTGTTCCTTTTTCGGAAGAAAGACTTTTCACTTGTTTCGATGAATTGGGGCTGGAACACGAATTATATACAAAGAGGGTGAATGAAGTATCGGGTGGTCAACGCCAACGTATTATGTTGGCTGTGGCTGCAATGCTCAACAAACCTCTCATTATCATAGATGAACCGACTTCTGCTTTGGATGCCGGATCAACCGGTAAAGTCCTGTCTTTTTTCCGGCGACAGGCGGAAAGAGGAACGGCTGTGTTAGCCGTATCACATGATAAGGACTTTGCTTCGGGCTGTCATTATTTAATAGAACTGTAATTAATTGAACTGTAACGCAAATCGGATAGAATTGTTAAGAATATATTGTGGGAACGATTGATATATCATATTATAATCTCTTTATAGGGCTACTATTGCTTGCCATTCCGTTTTTTTACCTTTGGAAATTTAAAACGGGATTGCTGAAACCTGCCGTGATTGGTACATTACGGATGATTATCCAGCTGTTCTTTATCGGCATGTATCTGAAATATCTCTTTTTATGGAACAATCCCTGGATTAATTTTCTTTGGGTGATAATTATGGTATTCGTGGCCGGGCAGACCGCATTGGTACGTACTCAGTTGAAACGTAGTGTTTTATTAATCCCTATTACGGTAGGATTTCTTTGTAGTGTTGTATTGGTAGGCATCTATTTTATCGGTATTGTTCTCCAACTGGATAATATATTTAGCGCCCAATACTTTATTCCAATATTTGGAATTCTGATGGGTAATATGCTGTCGAGCAATGTAATAGCTTTGAATACTTATTATAGTGGATTGAAACGTGAACAGCAACTATATCGGTATTTATTGGGAAACGGAGCAACAAGGCAGGAAGCGCAGGCTCCATTTATCCGGCAGGCCATCATTAAATCGTTTAGTCCCCTGATTGCGAACATTGCCGTGATGGGATTGGTGGCTCTTCCGGGCACGATGATCGGACAAATTCTGGGAGGAAGCAGCCCGAATGTCGCTATCAAGTATCAGATGATGATTATGGTGATTACTTTCACAGCATCTATGCTATCGCTAATGATTACTATTTCATTGGCTTCGCGTCGATCTTTTGATGCATACGGAAAACTGCTGGAGGTAACAAAAGAACCCAGGAAATGACTGTTATTGACCAGATATTCCATAAAGTAGCTGAAATAGCTATTCCACACTTCTTTATAACAGTGGAGTTTTCAGCATCCGGCACAGAAATGCCGGAACATATCGAGGCTTTCCTGCAGGAAAAATACGAAGCAATTCTTCGTGGAGCCAGTGGACGTAAATTTATCTATAAGGAAGGAGAGTGGCGGCTTATTTTCACTTTCTTCCCTACGGACAGAGTCGTAGACGAACGGTATGCACTGAAAAACAAGGTACAAATGATAAATAAGGTGCAAATGAAAAGCAAAAGCTAACCGGTTATTAGCGTGTTTATTATTTGCCTTTCAACATTCCCCATAAGCAGCGAAGCTGCACGAATTGTTCTCCGGGTTGCACATAACCGCCTTCAAACATCTTTTCCGTTACTTGAAATTTAGAGAGGTGATGGCGTATATACTTCTCTACATCAGGCGATTGTTTCTTGACGAAGACAGCAAATCAACCTTCCCGTCTTCGCGAATGAGCACCCTAGCTTTGATTGTGCGAAAACCGTACTCTTTACAGTGTTTGGTTTCTACTTTATCAATCCAGAAGATAGCGGTAGCTTTGACCGTATCTGCCGCACAATCTTCGATATTGTCAATCTTTGCAGCCTCGGCTACGGACATTTCGATACTATCACTTTTCTTGGGCTGGCAAGAAACCATCATAACTAGCAGGAGCAGTAAAGTCAAATTTGTTTTCATCGTATTCATTATTTAGATGAAGTAAAAGTACAGAATTTCAATAAATAACGGAAGATTTAGGCGAAAATTTATAATTAGTTTTTATTCCGGAACCGGTTTTTATCCGAATTTATCCGATGAAAACAGGCAAAAGGCAAAAAGAATATAAACTCTTTTTGCCTTTTGCCTATTGATAAAACTGAAAAATGAAATTAACTGTTTAATCTAAAATTTATATGGATATAGTTATGGTTTAGCGGAAGTCTTTTAGTTCTTCCTGTAATTTCTGACGGGTAAAGAAGATCCGACTTTTTACGGTACCTAACGGAAGATTCAGTTTTTCTGCAATTTCACGGTATTTGAATCCGGAAACGTGCATGGCGAACGGAACCCTGTATTCTTTCGGAAGAGCATTGACTACACGGTGCATCTCTTTCAGGTCGTATGTCCTTTCAGTACTTTCAAACCCTGCATCTTGCGGCAAATTAAGATGATAAAGGTTATCGGTCTTGTCAACAAATGTCTGGTCGCGAACTACCTTACGATAATTATTGATAAAGATATTGCGCATGATGGTGTACATCCATCCTTTGAAATTTGTATCGGGTGTATATTTATCTTCATTATCTAATGCTTTCAATGAGGTTTCCTGCAGCAAATCGTTTGCTTCTTCGCGGTCTGTTGTCAGTTTGTATGCGAAACGTAGTAATTCTTCCTGAACTCCTACCAAATCTTTTCTGAAGCTTAAACTTTTCATATGTGTTGTTTTTAAAATGTGAGTATTCGTTGTAAAAATTTTGATGATGCAAGTTTAAGATATTTTGTCGACCTTGGTAGGGGAGAATCAGACGTAATTTAGGGGAATTTCTATCAACAGATAGTTTTTAGGTCCTTTTTGATAGTTTCTGGGTGGTATTTTATATCTTTTACGGGGATCTCAAAAAATGGATAACGATAAATTCTCTAAAAAACGATCACTTAGTATGTTAATTCCTATTTTATTTATTATCTTTGCAACCAAATTTTCTACCAATAATGAAAATTAAGGAAATAGTAAGCGCCCTTGAACGATTCGCGCCTCTGCCATTGCAAGACGGATTTGATAATGCCGGCCTGCAAATCGGATTGACAGAAGCGGAAGCAACAGGGGCTTTGTTGTGTCTTGACGTTACCGAAGCTGTGTTGGATGAAGCTATCGCGCTGGGGTACAATCTCGTTATATCGCACCATCCGCTCATTTTCAAGGGCTATAAATCTATCACGGGCAAAGATTACGTGGAACGCTGCATACTGAAAGCAATAAAGAATGATATTGTGATCTATTCAGCACATACTAATCTTGATAATGCACAAGGTGGAGTTAATTATAAGATAGCAGAGAAAATAGGGTTGAAGAATCTGAAAGTGCTCGAACCGAAAGAGAACTGTCTGATTAAGCTGGTGACTTTCGTGCCGGATGCACAAGCCGATAGTGTGCGCGAAGTGTTGTTTGCAGCCGGATGCGGAAATATAGGTAACTATGATTCATGCAGTTACAATCTGAAAGGAGAGGGAACCTTCCGGGCAAAAGAGGGAACGCATCCTTTCTGTGGAACAATCGGTGAACTGCATCATGAAAATGAAGTGAGGATTGAAACCATTCTTCCTATATATAAAAAAGCGGAAGTTATAAAGGCTTTATTGTCTGTACATCCTTATGAGGAACCGGCATTTGACTTGTATCCGTTGCAGAATGACTGGTTGCAGGCAGGTTCGGGAATTGTAGGTGAATTGGATGAATCGGAAACGGAACTCGAGTTTCTGAAACGCATCAAGAAAATCTTTGAAGTGGGTTGTGTACGTCATAACAAACTGACGGGGAGAGAAATACAGAAGGTTGCCTTATGTGGTGGTGCCGGAGCTTTCCTGCTTCCACAGGCAATTCGGACGGGTGCGGATGTCTTTATTACGGGAGAAATCAAATATCATGATTATTTCGGCCACGAGGGTGATATTCTGATGGCAGAGATTGGTCATTACGAAAGCGAACAATATACAAAAGAAATTTTTTATTCCATAATCCGGGATTTATTTCCTAATTTTGCACTCCAATTGAGTAAAATAAATACGAATCCCATAAAATATTTATAAGTAAAATGGCTAGAGAAGCAAAAAAAGATCCGAATGAGTTGACGGTAGAACAGAAACTGAAGACACTGTTCCAACTGCAAACGATGTTGTCTAAGATTGATGAAATCAAGACATTGAGAGGTGAACTTCCGTTGGAAGTGCAAGACCTTGAAGATGAAATTGCTGGTTTGAGTACCCGTATCGACAAGATCAAAGCTGAAGTGGATGAACTGAAATCTGCTATTGCCGGCAAGAGAGTAGAAATTGAAACAGCAAAGGCTTCAGTAGAAAAATATAAGTCACAACAAGACAATGTTCGCAATAACCGTGAATATGATTTCTTGACGAAAGAAATCGAATTCCAGACATTGGAAATCGAACTTTGCGAAAAGAGAATTAAGGAATATTCTGCTGATAAAGAAGAAAAAGAGGCTGAAGTAACGAAGAACGATCAGATTCTTAACGAAAGACTGAAAGACCTTGAGCAGAAGAAGAGCGAACTGGACGAAATTATCTCTGAAACCAAACAGGAAGAAGAGAAATTGAGAGACAAAGCTAAAGATTTGGAAACTAAGATCGAACCGCGTCTGTTGCAGTCTTTCAAACGTATCCGTAAGAACTCTCGCAACGGATTGGGTATTGTATACGTACAGCGTGACGCTTGTGGTGGTTGCTTTAACAAGATTCCGCCCCAGAGACAACTGGATATCCGTTCTCGTAAGAAAGTAATCGTTTGTGAATATTGCGGACGTATTATGATTGACCCGGAATTGGCTGGCGTACAAATCGAACACAAGGTGGAAGAAGCTCCGGTAGCTACTACCAAAAGAGCTATCAGAAGAAAAACTGCTGAATAAGAAGAGCAGTGAAGTAAGTAAAGTTACTTTTTTGATATATAATAAGCCCTGCAGCAATGCTGGGCTTTTTTTGTTTTAACAAGTGCTCGTATAAAAGGAATCGATAAACAAACTTACCCTTTAGTTGTTATCTTTTCATTTCATAAAAACCTGAACTGATATGAATATACGAGTGTGGGGCACATCGCTCCTTATGTTTCTTTCAACTGTGACCGCGGTTGGACAGACCGCAAACCGTTATTTGAAAGCTCCGCTTCCTCAAGATTGGGAAGAGAGCGGGGAAGTGTTTCAACAGATACTTCCGGTAGATGACCATTGGTGGAAGTCATTCCAAGACACCAAACTGGACTCTTTGATAGCTCTGGCAGTAGATCGTAATTACTCCGTTGCCATGGCAATCAACCGTATAGCTGCCGCTCGTGCCAATCTTTGGATAGAACGCAGTAACTTTTTTCCTTCCATCGGATTGAATGCAGGATGGACCCGTCAGGAAACCAGTGGAAATACAAGTTCACTGCCCCAAACAACCGATCATTATTATGATGCTTCGCTAAGCATGAGCTGGGAGCTTGATATTTTCGGCAGTATCCGGAAACGGGTAAAAGCGCAGAAAGAGAATTTTGCCGCCAGCAAGGAAGAATACACTGGAGTCATGGTCTCATTAGCTGCAGAAGTAGCCTCGGCTTATATCAATCTAAGGGAGTTGCAACAAGAGCTTGAAGTGGTGAAGAAAAACAGTGCTTCGCAGGAAGAAGTCCTGAAAATCACGGAAGTACGCTATAACACCGGGCTGGTTGCTAAACTCGATGTGGCACAGGCCAAGTCTGTATTATATAGCACAAAAGCCTCCATTCCCCAGTTGGAAGCGGGTATCAATCAGTATATCACAACATTGGCTGTCTTATTGGGAATGTATCCCCAGGACATTCGTCCTGTTCTTGAATCTAGTGGTACATTGCCCGATTATATGGAACCTATCGGAGTGGGAATGCCTGTCGATTTATTACTGCGACGGCCTGATGTACGAAGTGCGGAATTGAGCGTAAATGCGCAGGCAGCATTGCTTGGAGCTTCGAAAGCGGATTGGTTGCCGAAAGTTTTCTTGAAAGGTTCATTTGGATATGCCGCCCGTGACCTGAAGGATCTCACCAAAAGTAAAAGTATGACTTATGAAATTGCTCCGTCATTGAACTGGACTATTTTCAATGGAGGACAGCTGGTGAATGCAACCCGGCTGGCAAAAGCGCAACTGGATGAAGCGATCAACCAGTTTAATCAGACGGTTTTAACTGCCGTACAGGAAACGGACAATGCTATGAATTCCTACCGGAATTCAATCAAACAGATTGTAGCCCTGCGGGAAGTACGCAATCAAGGAATTGAGACATTGAAACTTTCACTGGAACTTTATAAACAGGGACTTTCGCCTTTCCAAAACGTACTTGATGCACAACGTTCTCTGTTATCTTATGAGAATCAGCTGGTACAGGCACAAGGTAGTTCGCTTTTGCAACTGATAGCCCTCTACAAGGCTTTAGGGGGTGGTTGGAGAGAATAAAAATCAATCTATAAAATATATAACCTAACAGATATGAAAAAACTGATGTATATCTTTCTTGCACTGCCTATATTGACGGGTTGCAAGGAGAAGAAAAGTACAGGAGCGATGGGAGGTATGCCAACTCCGGAAATTAGTGTGACCAAACCCATAGTGGAGGATATTACTTTGACGAAAGATTATCCGGGTTATCTGACAACAGAAAAGACGGTGAATCTTGTAGCCAGGGTGAACGGAACCTTGCAGTCTACCTCTTATGTCGCAGGTGGACGGGTGAAACAGGGGCAACTGTTGTTTGTCATTGAACCAACCTTATATAAAGATCAGGTGGAGCAAGCAGAAGCAGAACTGAAAACTGCCCAAGCGCAATTGGAATATGCTCGTAATAATTATAGCCGTATGAAAGAGGCTGTAAAGAGTGATGCGGTCAGTCAGATACAGGTACTTCAGGCTGAATCTTCTGTGAAAGAGGGTGTTGCAGCTGTCAGCAACGCGGAAGCAGCTTTGAGCACCGCCCGTACAAACTTGGGATATTGTTATGTCCGTGCACCGTTTGACGGCACCATCAGTAAGGCGACTGTAGATATAGGAAGTTATGTAGGCGGTTCGTTGCAACCAGTCACATTGGCTACTATTTATAAAGATAATCAGATGTATGCTTACTTTAATGTTGCTGATAATCAATGGTTGGCAATGACGATGGATACCCAGCAGTTACCGACTGATCTTCCTAAAAAAATAATGGTTCAACTGGGAAAGGGGGGAACTGAAAGTTATCCGGCTACGCTCGATTATCTTTCACCAAATGTAGATGTGAATACAGGAACACTGATGGTTCGTGCCAATTTTGATAACCCGAAAGGGATATTGAAGAGCGGATTATATGTAAGCATAACTTTACCTTATGGAGAAGCTAAAAATGCCATGTTGGTGAAAGAGGGCTCTATCGGAACCGACCAGTTAGGCAAATACTTATATATTGTAAATGATTCGAATATAGTTCATTACCGGCATATTGAAATAGGGCAGTTGGTCGACGGCACTTTACGGCAGGTATTGGGTGGACTTTCCCCGCAGGAACAGTATGTCACAGAGGCTTTGATGAAAGTCAGAGACGGAATGAAAGTAAAGCCGCTTCCTGATTCCCTTCCCAAAAGAGGGAAATAAGGTCTTTTGGATAACTGATTGATTAACAAACGAAATCAATAAAGGTGATGTACTTAAAACCGATTAATTAACAAAAGTAACTTTCTGCTCCCTCTCCTTGGGAGAAAGTTGTGGAGAGACTGCTTTTAAACCTATACATTATGTTTTCTAAGTTTTTTATCAACCGACCGATATTTGCTACTGTCCTTGCCCTGCTTATTGTAGTAGCCGGTCTGGTCACACTCAATATATTGCCTGTGGCGCAATTTCCGGAGATCACACCGCCAACGGTGCAGGTCTCTGCCGTTTATCCCGGGGCAAATGCTGAAACTGTTGCTCAAACAGTGGGTATTCCTGTCGAACAGCAGGTGAATGGTGTAGACGGCATGCTTTATATGTCTTCCAATTCTTCATCTTCGGGAGCATATTCTCTGACTATTACATTCGCTGTTGGTACGGATATCGATATGGCAACTGTGCAGGTACAAAACAGGGTAAGTATCGCACAATCATCGCTGCCGGAACCGGTGGTGGTGCAAGGGGTCACTGTGCAGAAACAATCTTCAAACATTGTGATGTTTTTGACAATGACTTCGCAGGACTCTGTGTACAACAGCCTGTATCTGACTAATTATGCCAAATTGAATTTAGTGGACCAGCTGACACGTGTGCCCGGAGTGGGTGCTGTGAATGTGATGGGAGCAGGGGACTATTCGATGCGCATCTGGCTCGATCCGGAGGCTATGCGTATACGGAATATTTCACCGCAGCAAGTCTATCAATCGATCCAGTCACAGAATGTGGAAGTATCCGCCGGATATATCGGTCAGCCTATCGGACAGGATAATAATAATGCTTTTCAGTATACTTTGAATGTTCAGGGACGATTGAAATCTCCGGAACAGTTCGGGAATATTATTATCCGCCGTGAGCAGGACGGGGCGATGCTTCGTCTGAAAGATATTGCACGCATTGATTTGGGGTCTGCTTCATACAGTGTAGTGTCGCGATTGAATGGAAAACCTACGGCTGCTATTGCTATTTACCAGCAACCGGGTTCCAATTCGCTGGATGTTTCAAAAGGAGTGAAAGCTAAGATGGAAGAACTTGCAGAAAGTTTCCCGTCAGGAGTGGCCTATAATGTCACTTTGGATACGACTGATGTTATCCATGCTTCCATTGATGAAGTGATGGTTACTTTCTTTGAAACAACTTTGCTGGTGATACTCGTTATTTTCTTGTTCCTGCAGAATTGGCGGGCAGTGATTATTCCTTGTATTACTATCCCGGTATCGTTGATCGGTACATTTGCCGTAATGGCGGCATTTGGTTTCTCTATCAACACATTAACATTGTTCGGACTGATTTTAGCAGTTGCTATTGTGGTGGATGATGCGATAGTGGTGGTGGAGAACGCTTCGAGATTATTGGAAACTGGGCAGTACTCACCTCGTGAAGCCGTGACAAAAGCGATGGGAGAGATCACGGGCCCGATTGTCGGGGTGGTTCTCGTATTGCTTGCCGTGTTTATTCCAACAATGATGATTAGTGGAATTTCAGGTCAGCTGTATAAGCAGTTTGCGCTGACTATTGCCGCTTCTACCGTATTGAGCGGTTTCAATTCGTTGACATTGACTCCTGCGCTTTGCGCACTGTTTCTTGAAAAGAGTAAACCTTCTAACTTCTTTATATACAAAGGTTTCAATAAGGCTTATGACAAGACACAAGGGGTATATGACAAAATTGTCAAATGGTTGCTTCAACGTCCGGGAATGGCTCTCGCTTCTTATGGCGCTTTGACTGTTATTGCTCTATTGCTTTTTATGCATTGGCCGTCAACTTTTATCCCGGACGAGGATGACGGATATTTTATTGCTGTTGTTCAACTTCCGCCTGCCGCCAGCCTTGAGCGTACGCAAGCAGTGGGAGAAAAGATAAACGGTATTCTGGATTCTTATCCGGAAGTAAAGAATTATATTGGTATTTCCGGCTTTTCTATCATGGGTGGTGGCGAACAGAGTAACTCGGCAACTTATTTTGTGGTACTGAAAAACTGGAGTGAGAGGAAAGGGAAAGAGCATACGGCTGCTGCCATAGTCAACCGTTTTAATGGTGAAGCGTATATGACTATTCAGGCTGCGGAAGTGTTCGCCATGGTTCCTCCGGCTATTCCGGGGTTAGGTGCATCCGGTGGTTTGCAGCTTCAGTTGGAAGACCGGCGTAATCTGGGACCGACGGAAATGCAGCAGGCCATCAATGCCTTGCTTGCTTCTTATCATTCGAAACCGGCTTTAGCATCTGTATCCAGTCAGTATCAAGCAAATGTTCCGCAATATTTCTTGAATATCGACCGTGACAAAGTCCAGTTCATGGGAATTGCCTTGAACGATGTTTTCTCTACATTAGGCTATTATATGGGAGCGGCTTATGTGAATGATTTTGTTGAATTCGGCCGTATTTACCAGGTGAAGATCGAGGCACGCGATCAGGCACAGCGCGTGATTGATGATGTTTTGAAGTTAAGTGTGCCGAATTCGGCAGGAGAGATGGTGCCTTTTTCTTCTTTCACCAAAGTGGAGGAACAGTTAGGCCAAGACCAGATTAACCGCTATAATATGTACTCGACTGCTTCTCTGACTTGTAATGTTGCTCCGGGAAGTAGTACCGGGCAGGCTATTCAAGAAGTGGAAGCATTGTTTAAGGAACAGTTGGGAGATGAGTTTGGGTATGAATGGACTTCCGTTGCCTATCAGGAAACCCAGGCAGGGAATACTACTACCATTGTTCTGATTATGGCGTTAATTGTTGCTTTTCTGGTACTTGCTGCACAGTATGAAAGTTGGACCAGCCCGGTAGCAGCCGTCATCGGATTGCCGGTAGCCTTATTAGGTGCCATGATTGGCTGTCTGATTATGGGAACTCCAGTCAGTATTTATACGCAAATCGGTATAATCCTGTTGGTTGCGCTTTCTGCAAAGAATGGAATTTTGATTGTGGAATTTGCCCGTGATTTCCGTGCCGAGGGTAATTCAATTAGGGAAGCTGCCTTTGAAGCGGGGCATGTCCGCTTGCGTCCGATCCTGATGACTTCTTTTGCTTTTGTACTAGGAGTGATGCCCTTGTTATTCGCCACCGGTGCAGGTGCACAAAGTCGTATAGCATTGGGTGCCGCTGTGGTATTTGGTATGGCTATGAACACTTTATTGGCTACCATTTATATTCCTAATTTCTACGAATTCATGCAGAAATTGCAAGAGCGATTCAGCAAAAAGAAAGGAAATGAGGATAGTGAGAAAGATGTTGCCGTATAGAAGTAAAAGGCTGTTTGAAGACTACCTGAAAGGGGAGTTGGTATAGTGACGCCATCTGTTTGGGATGGTGTCACCATAGTAAGCAAATAGCGTCACTATCTTGAACGGATAGTGACGCTATTTTATTCTTGCAGGTAAGTATGTTTTTTAAGGCGAATGAAGCGGATCATTTTTATAAAGATTTGTAATCTGGAATATCCTGGAGGAACGTATAACTCTGGTTTTCATAATCCATCCGGCAGCAATAATGTTGCATTCCGTTGCTGACAATCAGATAATCTACTTTCAGTACCATATTATACCGGGTGATTTGGTCGAAAACAGCCTGTGTAATTTCGATATATGGTGCTTTATATTCCACAATCATCCGGGCTGATAAATCCCTCCGATAAAGTACGGTGTCGCATCGTTTGGTAGTACCGTTTAACTTTACCATTACTTCATTGGCCAGAAGGGCAGTCGGATATCCTTTGTGTGCAATAAGAAAGTGAACAAAGTGTTGCCGTACCCATTCTTCAGGGGTAAGGGCGACATATCGTTTACGAATTACGTCGAAAATTACATTTTTTCCGTTTCGTACGTTTATTTTAGTGTCGAATACTGGTAGGTTTAACGATAACATTTATTATTTTTGTAAGTTAAATAATGGTTCCCATTATTGGGAGCACAAATTTAATAGATAATTATGAAAACAAAAGAAGAAATCGTAGCTAATTGGCTGCCCCGTTACACAAAACGTAACCTGGAGGATTTTGGAGAGTATATTCTGTTGACTAACTTCAACAAGTACGTCGAGATTTTCGCAAATCAGTTTAATGTTCCCATCTTAGGAAGGGATGCAAATATGATTTCTGCTTCTGCCGAAGGCATCACTATGATTAACTTTGGTATGGGAAGTCCTAACGCTGCCATCATCATGGACTTGCTGGGAGCTATTCAACCCAAGGCTTGTTTGTTTTTGGGAAAATGTGGTGGCATCGACAAGAAAAATCAGCTTGGCGATTTGATTCTCCCTATTGCAGCTATCCGTGGAGAGGGAACTTCTAACGATTATTTTCCTCCCGAAGTTCCTGCATTACCTGCATTTATGTTGCAGCGTGCCGTTTCTTCATCCATCCGTGACAAAGGCCGTGACTATTGGACTGGTACCGTATATACCACCAACCGCCGTATCTGGGAACATGATGATGTATTCAAAGAATATCTGAAAAAGACCCGGGCTATGGCAGTTGATATGGAAACTGCAACTTTGTTCAGTTGTGGCTTTGCCAATCATATTCCTACCGGCGCATTATTATTAGTGTCCGATCAGCCAATGACCCCCGACGGAGTAAAAACAGATAGAAGTGATAATTTGGTTACCAGAAATTATGTAGAAGAGCATGTTGAAATTGGTATTGCTTCTTTGCGCATGATTATTGATGAAAAGAAAACTGTTAAACACTTGAAATTCGACTGGTAATCCGGTCTTTCTGAAAATTATATATGGCAAAACAAGAACTGACCTGTGATGACATCCTCAAGGAATTGAGAGCAAAGCAGTATCGCCCTATCTATTACCTGATGGGAGAAGAGTCGTATTATATCGACTTGATTGCAGATTACATAACGGATAATGTGTTGAGTGAGACGGAAAAAGAATTCAACCTGACTGTTGTGTATGGGGCTGATGTGGATGTGGCAACGATTATAAATGCTGCAAAGCGTTATCCCATGATGTCGGAACACCAAGTAGTAGTAGTTAAGGAAGCACAGGCGGTACGTAATATGGAAGAGTTGTCGTATTATCTTCAAAAGCCTTTGCTTTCCACCATTTTAGTGATATGCCATAAGCATGGAACGTTGGATCGTAGAAAGAAGCTGGCTGCCGAGGTGGACAAAGTTGGTGTACTGTTTGAATCTAAAAAAATAAAGGATGCACAACTTCCCGGTTTTATAGCTTCGTATATGAAACGGAAAGGAGTTGATATGGAACCTA
>NZ_EQ973380.1:23260-31390 GCF_000157055.1 Bacteroides sp. 2_2_4
TGGAACCTAAAGCAACTGTTATGCTTGCTGATTTTGTAGGTTCAGATTTGAGTCGTCTGACCGGAGAACTTGAAAAGTTGATTATCACTTTACCTGCCGGGCAAAAACGCGTAACTCCTGAACAGATAGAAAAAAACATAGGCATAAGCAAAGATTATAATAACTTTGAATTGCGCAGTGCTTTAGTGGAAAAGGATATATTAAAAGCAAATAAGATAATAAAATATTTTGAGGAAAATCCGAAAACTAACCCAATCCAAATGACGCTGTCTTTATTATTCAGCTTTTACTCCAATCTAATGTTGGCTTATTATGCACCGGATAAATCAGAGCAAGGGATCGCAAATATGCTAGGACTAAGAACTCCCTGGCAGGCCCGGGATTATATGGCAGCAATGCGAAAATATAGCGGAGTAAAGACGATGCAGATTGTTGGAGAAATACGATATGCTGATGCAAAATCCAAAGGAGTCCAAAATAGTTCTATGACAGATGGAGATATTCTTCGTGAATTAGTGTTCAAAATTTTGCATTAAGTAGGATTAAGAATTACCTATATAATCAGACATATACTTTTACCGTAGATAGAAACGGGAAGTATATGTCTTTTTTTGTATTCCCGCAATTACTTCCATTATAAAAAAGACTTTCACAATGCCAGTGATTATTTTACAAATAGATTTACTCCTTTTGTAGTTTTATAGAGTTACCCATTTAACGAACTACACAAAGTATATTTTTAGAATTTTGTATTGATCTATCTTCAAGGAAACTTTTTCTTTTAAATAGGAGCTTTAATTTTTAAACGAGAAAAGTTTACTTATTCTTGAGTTTATCAAAAAAGCATTTTGGATTTTAAAGGTATCGTTTTATAGTGAGAATGGAGATTTTTTCTTTTCTCTAAAATCATCCATTAGTGTCATTTTGATAATCCAGAGTATTTTTGATTACTATAAGCCTATTTTTTCTAGTTTAATAGAAAAATAGAATCTGAATTATAGGGGTAAGTGTTTGTATTTCATTTGTTTATGCTAAAAATGAGCTTCCTAGAATTGAAAAAAAATAAATAAGTGGAGATCGGTACGGAAATATTGCAAGGATTCTCTTTTTAGAGAAGATTGTAAAGGATGATTAGAAAAAAATAGCAATATACATTGGTAAAGTATGAGTTGATCCCTTCCTTTTATTGCTTTTGCAACTATCAATATTTACTTTTGTGTATTTATGTGGTTACAAATGTGTCGTATACTTATGTAAATGAATTCCAAATGTAATCAAAAGATGGTGTTTACAATAATATATTTATGCATTTACAAAAATAATACTCTATATACAAATGTAGTTTTTCAGGCATTAACAAATACTTTTATCCCTATTATCTTATTATAAATCAAGATTATATAGTTTATTATATCAATTAGTGGTATAAGAGCCTTCTATATGTGGTATGTATATTTGTGAATGTCTCTATTTGAGTTTCATTTGTGTTATATATGTGATTGTATATCTGTGTTTTATGATATATAATTAAACTAAAGCTATATGCTTATAATAACTCGTTTTATTCTATATGCAAGCGTAATATTCGATTTGTATAATATAATACACTTTTGTAATATTAATATTTTTATATTTGTAATTTGCTTTTGTGAATCTAATTATTTACCTTTGTATAATCGATGAGATAGTGCGTATTTTTGTGAAATAGGTACATAACACATACAATTGTAATAAAAAGAAGGTAGTATGGAAATAAAAGACAGAATCAGAATGATAATGGAAAGAGAAAAAGTTCCTCCTAGAGTTTTTGCTGAAACAATTGGAGTGCAACAATCTACTCTCTCTCATATTTTAAATGATCGGAATAAACCCAGCTTAGAGGTCGTTATGAAGGTTCATCAAAAGTATGACTATGTAAATCTTGAATGGTTGCTTTATGGTAAGGGCGAAATGATGGTGTCTGAAGAAGGAACTTCCTTTTCTTCTTCTAATCACGATTATCTGCCTTCTTTATTCGACGAGAATCCCGTAAATCCGTCCAAAGAACCGACTCTTCCGGAAAATCGCAAGGAAACGCCGTTAAGAAACGCCGAAAATGCCCCCAAAGAGATTGTAAAACAGAAGATTAGGTATATAGAAAAGCCTGCCAGGAAAATCACGGAAATAAGAATATTTTTCGATGATAATACCTATGAGACGTTTCGACCTGAAAAATGAAGAGTAAAATCGGTGGTTTGAGCAATTTCCTGTATCTTTGCACCCGGAATACGAATTTATACTTTTATATCCATACATGAAGAAATTTATTTTAGATCTGACAGTGACCGAGAATATCAGATTGAATGCAAACTATGTATTGCTAAAATTGACCTCTCAGTCATTACTGCCCGAAATGTTACCTGGGCAGTTTGCCGAACTCCGGGTGGACGGTTCGCCTACTACATTCTTACGGCGTCCCATTTCTATTAATTTTGTAGATAAACAGCGAAATGAGGTCTGGTTTCTGATCCAGCTGGTTGGTGATGGAACAAGACGTTTGGCAGAGGTTAATCCCGGTGAAACAATAAATGTAGTGCTTCCACTGGGAAATGCATATACAATGCCTCTGGAGGCTTCTGATAAGCTCTTATTAGTTGGTGGAGGTGTCGGAACAGCCCCTATGCTTTATTTAGGTGAGCAGTTGGCTAAAAAAGGCCATAAACCTACGTTCCTGTTAGGTGCCCGTAGCGACAAAGATCTGTTGCAGCTGGAAGAGTTTGCCAAATATGGAGAGGTATATACCACCACGGAAGATGGTAGCCATGGAGAAAAAGGATATGTTACCCAACATTCTATATTAAATAAGGTACGATTTGAGCAGATTTACACTTGTGGTCCCAAACCGATGATGGTGGCTGTGGCAAAATATGCCAAAAGTAATCAGATAGAATGTGAAGTATCTTTGGAAAATACAATGGCTTGTGGTATCGGAGCATGCTTATGTTGTGTGGAAAATACGACAGAAGGTCATTTGTGTGTATGTAAAGAAGGTCCTGTTTTTAATATAAATAAACTACTATGGCAGATTTAAGTGTAAACATTGGTGAATTACAAATGAAAAACCCGGTGATGACAGCATCTGGTACATTTGGATATGGTGAAGAGTTCTCCGACTTCATTGATATAGCGCGAATAGGTGGTATTATTGTAAAAGGAACTACTCTTCACAAACGTGAAGGAAACCCTTATCCGCGTATGGCAGAGACTCCTTCTGGGATGTTAAACGCTGTAGGACTGCAAAATAAGGGTGTTGATTACTTTGTGGAGCATATATATCCCCGTATAAAAGACATCCAAACGAATATGATTGTAAACGTTTCGGGATCTGCCATCGAAGATTATGTAAAAACAGCTGAAATCATTAATGAACTTGACAAAATTCCTGCTATAGAGCTAAACATCTCTTGCCCTAATGTAAAGCAAGGTGGTATGGCTTTTGGTGTGTCAGCAAAAGGGGCGTCAGAAGTAGTAAAAGCAGTGCGTTCAGCTTACAAAAAGACACTTATCGTAAAACTCTCCCCGAACGTTACGGACATCACTGAAATAGCTCGTGCAGCAGAAGAAAGTGGTGCGGATAGCGTGTCATTAATCAATACATTGCTGGGTATGGCGATTGATGCGGAACGTAAACGCCCTATTTTGTCAACTATAACAGGCGGAATGTCGGGAGCAGCCGTAAAACCTATCGCATTACGTATGGTATGGCAAGTTGCCAAGGCGGTAAATATTCCTGTCATTGGATTGGGAGGTATTATGGACTGGAAAGATGCTGTTGAATTCATGCTTGCAGGTGCGACGGCCATCCAAATTGGTACGGCAAATTTCATAGATCCTGCTGTGACTATTAAAGTGGAAGATGGTATAAATAATTACCTGGAAAGACACGGATGTAAGTCTGTAAAGGAAATAATTGGTGCGCTTGAGGTGTAATTGAAAACATACAATAACCCTTCGCATTAAGTCTGCAAGAAAAATGCTATTTCTCTTTTAAATAAAGAAAGGATAAACAGGCAGGTAGTGGCAGATGAAAAAGAAGTTCGTGTTTAGAGGAATTGTCTACGGACAGAATCTTTAGATTGAAGATAAAATAAAAACGACGGTGAGGATTTACGTAATCTTCATCGTCGTTTTTATTTACACTTTATTTTACTCCCCTAATAGGTCGGGACGAAGTTTTCTGGTGCGTTCCAGGGACTGTTGCAGTTCCCATTCTTTGATCTTTGCTTCATGCCCGGATAATAGAATATCGGGAACTTTCCAGCCTTTATAATCAGCAGGTCGTGTATATACAGGTGCTGCCAGCAAATTATCCTGGAAAGAATCGGAAAGTGCGGATTGTTCATCGGAGATGACTCCGGGAATGATACGTACGATAGCATCTGCCATCACTGCTGCCGCTAGTTCTCCTCCTGTTAATACATAATCGCCGATACTGATTTCTTTAGTAATCAGATGTTCGCGAATACGGTAATCGATGCCTTTAAAGTGTCCGCAAAGAATAATGAGATTCTGTGCCAGAGAGAGAGTGTTGGCCATCGGTTGGTTGAATTGTTCTCCGTCAGGGGTCGTGAAGATAACTTCATCGTAGTCACGTTCTGCCTTTAGAGCATTGATGCAGCGTTCGATAGGTTCTATTTTCATCACCATTCCGGCAAATCCTCCAAAAGGATAATCATCGACACGACGATATTTATCTTCGGTGTAATCACGTAAATTGTGAATGTGTATTTCTGCAAGTCCTTTATCTTGAGCTCGTTTCATGATAGAACAATTGAAGAAACCTTCAATCATTTCGGGTAAAACTGTTATAATATCAATGCGCATAATCTTTTAATTTTTCGCAAAAGTACAAATATTCAAAGATAAACATGTATTTTTGCCTTAAACAATCGAAGAAATATGGATATAAAAGAAAAAATAGAGGAATTGCGTGCCGAACTTCATCGGCATAATTATAATTATTATGTGTTGAATGCTCCTGAAATCTCGGATAAAGAGTTTGACGATAAGATGCGTGAACTTCAGGATCTGGAACAAGCACATCCGGAATATAAAGATGAAAATTCACCCACTATGCGCGTGGGGAGCGACTTGAACAAGAATTTTACGCAAGTGGCTCATAAATATCCTATGTTGTCATTGGCAAATACATATTCGGAAGCGGAAGTGACGGACTTCTACGATCGTGTCCGTAAAGCGCTAAATGAGGATTTCGAGATTTGTTGTGAAATGAAATATGACGGTACTTCTATTTCGTTGACCTATGAAAATGGGAAGTTGGTTCGTGCCGTTACCCGTGGAGATGGAGAAAAAGGCGATGATGTGACGGATAATGTGAAAACAATCCGTTCTATCCCGCTTGTATTACATGGTGATAATTATCCTGCTTCTTTTGAGATACGTGGGGAAATTCTTATGCCATGGGAAGTGTTTGAAGAGTTGAATCGGGAAAAAGAGGCACGTGAAGAACCGCTTTTTGCCAATCCAAGAAATGCGGCGTCCGGTACATTGAAGTTGCAAAATTCTTCTATTGTAGCTTCTCGCAAGCTGGATGCTTATTTATATTATTTATTGGGAGATAATCTGCCTTGTGACGGACATTATGAAAATCTTCAGGAAGCGGCAAAATGGGGCTTTAAAATCTCTGATTTGACGCGTAAGTGCCAGACATTGGAGGAGGTCTTTGAATTTATCAACTATTGGGATGTAGAACGTAAAAATCTACCGGTTGCCACAGACGGGATTGTTTTAAAGGTGAACAGTTTGAGACAACAGAAAAATTTGGGTTTTACGGCTAAGTCTCCTCGATGGGCTATTGCCTATAAATTCCAGGCAGAACGTGCATTGACCCGATTGAATAAGGTGACCTATCAGGTAGGAAGAACCGGAGCAGTCACTCCGGTAGCTAATCTGGACCCTGTACAGCTTTCGGGAACTGTCGTAAAACGTGCATCCTTACATAATGCGGATATCATCGAAGGACTTGATTTGCATATCGGAGACATGGTTTATGTGGAAAAAGGTGGTGAAATTATTCCTAAGATTACGGGAGTAGATAAAGATGCACGTAGTTTTATGCTTGGGGAGAAGGTTCGATTCATCGTCAATTGTCCCGAATGTGGTAGTAAATTAGTCAGGTATGAAGGGGAAGCCGCTCATTATTGCCCCAATGAAACAGCGTGTCCTCCTCAAATCAAAGGCAAAATCGAGCATTTTATTAGTCGAAAGGCTATGAATATTGATGGATTGGGACCGGAAACCGTGGATATGTTCTATCGTTTGGGATTAATTAAAAATACGGCCGACTTATATAAACTCACAGCTGATGATATCAAAGGTTTGGATCGTATGGGAGAAAAATCGGCGGAGAACATTATAACGGGGATTGCACAAAGCAAAACCGTTCCTTTCGAGCGTGTTATTTTTGCTTTGGGAATTCGTTTTGTTGGTGAGACTGTGGCCAAAAAGATAGCAAAATCGTTTGAGAATATAGATGATCTGCAACAGGCAGATCTTGAAAAATTGGTAAGTATCGATGAAATCGGAGAAAAAATAGCCCAGAGTATACTTGCATATTTTGCGAATGAGTCTAATCGTGAGTTGGTTGCCAAGCTAAAAGAGGCCGGACTGCAGCTTTATCGCACCGAAGAAGATTTAAGCGGATATACGGATAAGTTAGCGGGACAGTCTATCGTTATCAGCGGTGTGTTTGTTCATCATTCACGTGACGAATATAAAGAGCTTATCGAGAAAAACGGAGGGAAAAATGTAGGAAGCATTTCTGCGAAAACAAGTTTTATACTGGCTGGGGACAATATGGGACCTGCAAAGCTTGAAAAAGCAAAAAAACTTGGAATAACCATATTAAGCGAAGACGAATTTCTGAAACTTATATCGTAAGATAAGAAAAATATTCGTACTTTTGCGGCTAAATAAATTAGAGATTATAATTAAAACTCATGATACAGACTAAATTGAAAGGAATGGGGGTAGCACTGATTACTCCTTTCAAAGAGGATGAGAGCGTTGACTATGACGCGTTGATGCGTATGGTGGACTATCTATTACAGAATAATGCGGATTTTTTGTGTGTGCTGGGGACTACAGCTGAAACACCGACTCTGACCGAGGAAGAAAAGAAAACTATAAAAAAGATGGTAATTGACCGCGTTAACGGAAGAATTCCTATTCTGTTGGGTGTAGGTGGTAATAATACTCGTGCTATTGTAGAAACATTGAAAAATGATGATTTCACAGGAGTTGATGCCATATTGTCTGTTGTGCCGTATTATAATAAACCTTCTCAAGAAGGTATTTATCAGCATTATAAAGCGATTGCGGAAGCTACGGAGCTCCCCATCGTATTGTATAATGTTCCGGGACGTACGGGGGTAAATATGACTGCTGAAACTACTTTGCGGATTGCCCGCGATTTTAAGAATGTAGTTGCTATTAAAGAAGCATCCGGCAATATTACGCAAATGGATGATATTATTAAAAATAAACCGGAAAATTTCAATGTAATCTCCGGAGATGATGGTATAACCTTTCCGCTTATTACATTGGGAGCCGTTGGTGTGATTTCAGTAATCGGTAATGCTTTTCCTCGTGAATTTAGCCGTATGACGCGCCTGGCGCTTCAAGGAGACTTTGCCAATGCATTAACCATTCACCATCGATTCACGGAATTATTCAATTTATTGTTTGTTGATGGAAATCCGGCAGGAGTAAAATCAATGTTGAATGCCATGGGTATGATCGAGAATAAACTTCGGTTGCCACTAGTTCCTACTCGCATTACCACATTTGAGGCAATACGCAAGGTTTTGAATGAGTTGAATATTAAATGTTGATGCCTTCTTCAGCGAGGAATTCATAATAAACACTTAGATGATTTATTTTAAGACAGTCGCTGTCTATTGTGAAAGGGTTATATTTCTTATTAATTACGTTTTTCGATACAGGTTTTTCACCTTCCTAAAGCATAGCTTTAGGGAACGGATAGCTACGCTTTAGCCTATCTAAAGCATAGCTATTTGAGGGCTTGATAAGAAATTCTAATAGCCATTGTGACATATTTCATTTCCAAGT
>NZ_EQ973379.1:0-16835 GCF_000157055.1 Bacteroides sp. 2_2_4
ACCTATGTGCATAATTCTACGTATTTATCAAATTACTGATTTTTGTTTTCAGATTCTCTTTCCTTTTACTATCCATCACACCGCAAGCAGATAGTTCTGAATAGAGTTGTATCAGTTGAATTAACTTTTTATAATCTCGTTGGTGTATCTGGTAGAGTGCATTAATCTGTTTGGATTGATTGTTTATAACATCGGCATGATTACAGAACTGCTCACTTAACTTTTTTAGTACGGCTGTTTGTCTCTCCTGACTGGTTTCCAGTTGAGAGAGTATCAGAGTTTCCAGAGTTTTACCGATAGCATCGAAACGTAAAGCAATAGAATTTGTAGCCCGTATCATGGGATTTAGTTGTTCTTCCTCGTAATGACGAATGAAACGTATAATATCATCCTGCCTCTTATTTATTTTCGCCAGTTCCGATTTTACGGATTCAGGTGCTTCGGATGGGTTGATATGTGCTCTATCGATATACCCGAACGCCAACTTTGCAACTTCGCTCTTTTTCAGTGAATAGCGTTTGCATATCTTCTCTACTAAAGCTGCCGTTTCCTTGTCTATGGAAATGGTAGTGAATATCGTTTTTCGACTGCTATTGGGCATGATAATTACTTTTTATAGAAATATGAATATATAAATACTTGATAATAAGCGTTGCAAAGAAAATGCTTATTACAGGTGTCATTACAGCGTGTTCTTGTAACACGCTAAAGCCGAAGGCTTTGCCCCGCAGGGCAAGAGGGAAGAACAGGACTTGTCCAGTTCCCTCTTGCTCAATTTAGCGAAACGAGCCGAGCCATAAGGCGAGGTGGTTTCTGCTAAATTGGGTGTGGAGATACTTCGTTAGGTGGTAATATTATCCGCCTTGTTTTGCATCGGTTTGCTTATCAAGCTGATTTTCCTTTTTGAACCGTTCGTAGGACTTACAATCAGCATTTTCTTGAACAAATATCCGAATGTCGGATGCTCGATAGTAAGTCTTATGGCTAATCATAAAGTAGGGAAGTTTACCACTTGCCCTATATCGTTGGAGTGTTCGGAAAGATACTTTCAATAGAAACGCTAAGTCTTGATTATCCAACAATTTGTCGTTGGGATCTAATACAGTGTCGGTATTGATTAGGGATTGTAGATTTTGCCCTATCTCGTTAAGTTTCTTCGATAGTTTCTCCATCCACTTATCAAAGTTTTCGTTGTCTATATACATTTTTCTTCATTTTTTAGTTGAACATTAATATTTTCAATCGATTGATGAAGCAAAGTTCGGCAAATGGATGCAAATAAGTTAGGGGTGTACCATTGGTACACCCCCATAAATAGTTGCTATATAACTGATTTACAAATACCCTTTATTCTTACTTTCTTCTTGAATAACTTTTCGTAGCATATCCAGGAACTCGGTTACTTTGGCTGGTTTGCGCTTAATAACACTTTCATGCTTCTTATGAATATCCCCCAGTTTGATATTAAAGAGGTACTCAAATGCTCTTCCGATTTCTGTGAGTGGTGACACTACCCCAGTATGGGTAACTACTCTTTTAGATAGAAACATTCCACTAACTAGTTCCATGATTTCAATAAGATAGGTTTCGTCTGTTAAATAGAGTGGTGAGGGTGGAAAGCTGTTTTTGGGAATAAGGAATGGGCTTGGGTACTGGATTTTCAGATTGAACAGTTCTAATTCTGCATTGATTATAGCCAATGTTTTTTGTAAGAACAGTTTTTTAAGCGCATTTTCCCCCCTGCCCGTAGAGAGGTGCTGTTTCCAGTGAAGCTATCTCAATACGGGTAGCTACAAGAATCCGGTAAATAGTTGAGTAATCATTTTCATTACTCATAGTTCTAACTTGGTGGATAAATTCGCCATAAGCATTTTGCATTTCTTCGTTAGAAATTTCCTGTGAGGTTTCGTTTAAAAGTCCGAATATCCTCGTTTGTAATAAATCGTTCATCGGCATAAATATTTAAGTGAATAAATCTGATTGTATTTAGCTAACGCCTTATTTCTCAAATGAGGTAGGGATAATACGATTTAGCCACAAGCTTAATTATGCTTATAAACTTCTGTTGATACAAATATAGTGGCGGTTATAACGGAGATGTTGTAAAAAAGCGACTTTTAGTATTCTATATGAATAACTTTCACTTCATGCCCTGTAGGAGAGCTCAAAAATGCATAAGGGCTGTTTCCTGAAAGCCTCTTTACTTCTTTGGATAAATGTGACGCATCGTAATATCCTGCTTCAACGGCAATAGACAATAGGTTATCGAAAGGATTACAATTTCTCAGTATCTCAATAGCATTCCAAAATTTCACAATCTGACTATATTCTTTAGGAGAATACCCTGTGTATATTCTAAATTTACGTGCAAAGTGTCTTTGACACAAGCATATATCAGATGAAAGTTGTTTTATTGGAGTAATACCTTTACCTTGCATAATGCGGCTAACAGCTAAGACTATTTGCCTGTCACAACTTCTATTAGAATGAATTAATTGTCTTACAAGACGCTCTTCAATAGCATCTAATCTTTGCTTTGTATCAACTTTCTCACATAACATTTCGGCAAAAGAATGCTCAAATATAGTTGGTAAATCACTCGTGCATAATTTCTTATTCACTAGCTCATTCAGAGGCAATTCTATAAACTGAGAAAGTCCACAAGGGCGAAAACGAACGCCCAAGATATGTATGTTTTCGGTATGCGCAACTAATTCAGTATAAGTATTCATAGGACCAACAAAGTACGAGCAGTGCGAACGCATAGGCATTGACTGATCTAGATAATCAACAACATTTCCTAACGTGAAAATAATATCTGCACACCCATGTGGCGGAATATGGAATTTTATTCCACATTCTGTTTTTCCCTCATATTCCCAATATCTGTCTATATATGGGGATAGTAAATTGCATGGCTGGTACTCTTTGTACATGATGCAAAGATAATCATTACCACATATACTTATGTAAAATATAAAAAAATAGAGAATATTGAATTATAACTTTGTATGCTTCCAGTTATGATAGAGTAGAAAATATAGAGATAAAATCAGCAGTCCTGAAAAATAGATATGCTCAGATGCCCAAAGTAACACTAAATTTGGTATATAGCTTACGACTGTAGTTATATAACTAATATATATAAACAATGAGACGACAGCTATACGTAATGATGATAATGTATTACCTGTCCCCGATACGGCACAGAACCATACAAATGTGGGTACGGCAATTAAATAGGACGAAAGCATTACTAACAAAGGTGGAATTGAATAGGTTATTAGTCCTATATTGTTGGTAAAAGTTCTCAGTATTAAATTAGGATATATAGCTATAAATAAAGCCACTGGAAGTACAAAGAGATAGCACAATAGAATCGATTTCCGGCAAAGTTTCATCACTTGGTCAGATTTTCCCTCTCCAATTAAATTGCTTACCAAAGAACTGTTTACAGAAGCAAAGGCCTGAACAAACATAAATAAAAAAGAGGATATGTTGCGAACTATGTTTGTGGTAGCCAATGAGCGTTCTCCTAAATGCTCCACTGTGATAAAAAATACAAACCAGCCACCAAAAACTAATCCATGCTGAATCATCACCCAAATAGAAATGTTTAAAACCTTTTTTAATATACTCCTGTTTATGTTCAATGATTGAAACAAACAGTATTTCTGATCATCAATTTGTAATCTGGTATATACTAGGAAGAAAATAACAGCTACTGCTTCCGAGATAGACGATGCAATCGCTGCACCAGCTATTCCAAGAGTAGGAAATCCTAATTTTCCAAATATTAGAATATAGTTTAGTATTATATTTGTTAGTACCATCACGATAGAGTTAATGGTAAGAATCTTTGTATTGACAGTTCCAATAAAAAAAGCTCTGAACATTACGATAATGAACGAAAAAAAGAATCCATAAATACGCCAGTTCAAATAACTTATTGTTGCCAGATAAACTTGCTCTGAATCTATCAAAAAACTCAATACGACAGGAGAATACAGATAAGACAATGTAAATAGCAATGTTGCAACCAATAGCAAGAAGATAGTTCCTTGTGTAAACACCTCACCTGTTAGAGAATATTGTCTACTTCCATTGTAACGGGCGATTAATATTTGCGCTCCTATACTAAATCCAAAACCTATCATATAGATTATCATATAATATGTTCCTGCTAAAGCGGAAGCTGCCAATTCCGTTTCTCCAACTCTTCCTAAATAAGCAGTATCAGTAAAACCTATTAGATACTCCATTAATAGGCTGACTAAAACGGGAATAGTAATCTTGCAAATGTGTTTATAGGATATTTGCATCTTTGTTTTTTGAAGGCAAAGATAGCTTTCGTGAAAATCATTGAATTGTATAAATTCGACTTTGATTTATACGTTTCCCCCAATAACAATTTCGACTACAAAAAATGAAAATTATTCACCATTACGAAATATAATATATTAAAAGATGCTTTTACTTAATGACTTTATAACTCAAACGTGTATAAGAGTTCATTAGTGTTTCTGCCTTTTCCAACTGTAACACTCCTAGTTTATACAAGTCGGCAGATGTTCTGATGGATTCCCCATCAATAAGAGTAGGCGTATCACTCCCTCCCACAAGAATAGGAGCTACAATGATATCAACGTAATCAAATAATTTTTCTCGAAGAAACATTCCATTCAAAGTACCACCTGTCTGTATCGTAATTTTATTGCATCCGAATTTCTGATAGAGGTCTTCCATCATCTTATGTAAGTCCAGATTCTCATAATACAAAATATGCAAATTATCTGCATTTATTGAGAAAGCTGGATGTTCACTATTCGATGTTACAAGAACAAAGTTTTTAGAATACTGGACAAAGTATTCAATTCCATGCAAAGTCAGATGATTATTATCTAAAAGAACAAAACTGACCATTGATCGTTTTGTTGGTAAAGGGCATTGATTCACACCCACTTTTTCCTGAACACGACCAGAATTAAGTGACCAAAGGTCAGTGGTTTTCTCTATTTCGTAATATTGGTATAACCCTTCCTTCACACCATTAATACGAGGAAAGTCCCTGTCAACATCCAATTCATCTACGGCACCTGTACTGATTTTACCATCAACAGACATCAACATAAAGAGGGTGGTAATTGTTTTTATTTTTTTAATATTGTTCATTTTATAATAGATTCAGGAATTTGCCATCTTTTACATATTCGTTGTCAATCGAGTAGGTAGACGATTCCAGAGTGAATTTCAAGACATAATGTTCCGGGTCTTCCATTCCCCCGGGAAAATGGGACAGCATCCAGTCACTCCACAGAGAGCGTTTTATAGCTTCCTCCGTTTTCATCTTTGAGTTTCACCATTGCCACCGGATGAGGGTAGCCATTCTCGTCGATAGATGCTACTGTAATCACCTCGGCTGTTACAACGATCTGTGCTGCTTTTTCTTCAATGTTTATAGTCGTTGATATTTAATCTTTTATTCCGCATCGGGTGCTTCCCAAACGCCCGTTTTATTCATTCGATAGCTTTTTTCTATCATTTTCGGAGAGTAAGCATCCAAAGCATAGAGAATTTCACGGCAGAATTCCAGTGCAGAAAATCCGTTGGCAGTTACGATGTTACCTTCTCTTACTGCAGGGTTGTCGATATAGCGGCATTCACCTTTATAACCTATTCCGGCAAATGCTTTGATATACTCCAATGTGTTACTGGTGTGGTTTACTTCATTGAGAAAGCCGTGCATTCCAAGAAAAACGGAAGCATTGCAGATGCCCGCAACCAGCTTTTTATTCAGAGCGGCATCTTTTACTAATGGGACTATCAGGTCTGCTTCTGGGGTAAACCAACTCATACCTCCAATTAATACGATTCCGGCATAATCGGCGGGAATATCATCGATGCTGTAATCGGGCAATACCGTGAACCCACCGCATGACACAACGGGAGCTTTTGTCACCGACACTGTTTTAACCACGTATTTACTCTCGATATCAGGTCCACAGCCGTAATTCAGGTAGGGAGCAATGTACGCTCCTTCCCAATCGGCAAAGTCTTTGAGTAGGACAAATAGAATCTCTTGTTTCATTATTCGTTGTATTTTAGATAATTTATTTTAATCATTTATACCATGCTTATACGGGCAGACATTTCGGCATTGCCAGCAACGAAGTTCCAATACACCTTTTACGGTAATATAGCAAACTTTCCGGCATCCTTTTTGACTAAAATTATTTTCGTCAGCGAGCGCTCCCGAAGGGCAAAGATCGACACATAGGTTGCAGTTGTTGCAAACCTGGTATGTCGCTAACGGATCGGGTTCTAATTCCAACGAGGTTATTACTGCTGTAAACCAAAGCAGATTCCCGTACTTATCATTGGTAAGCAGGTAGTTGCGAGCTATAACTCCAAGTCCGGCAAGTTCGGCGGCATGTTTAAGGGACACACGCGAGCGGAAATGTCCATCTACGAATTTACCGCTGAGCGAAACTATCGACACGGCTTTGTGTTTGAATCCTTTGAGTTCGGCTGCTACATCCGCAGCAACCTGATCCATCTTTTTTACTGCCTCATTGCGTATATCCGTATATGTTCGTATATCCTGTTCGAGAATATCTTTAGGCAAAACCATTCCAAGAGAGATGACCGACTTAGCCGTTGGCATAACATCGGTTGGGTGATATCCCTTCGGAGCCTTTACAAACCGCTCGACCGAGGCAACTCCCACCAGATCAGCTCCAAACGAACGACATAACTTTTTGATCTCTTTATTTGTCATTTCTTTCTAAGTTGTTATTTGTTAATATTCTGTTACTTCTCATAACTTCGTTTTCCAGTCACTTTCGAAACAATGCTCTAGTTCTCCAAAATAATTCTTTATTATCCATTCTTTTAGTAGTTGTATTATATCAAATAATCCCTAGTGCTATTGCGATAAAACTAGGACCATTAATTGCCCCATGTAGAAATACTCCTGTCCATGTGTTTTGTGTCTTTTGTACCACATAAGGCTCTATATACAATAGCGGTAATAACATAACAAGTAGTTGCCAACCAAACGCTATATGAAAAATTGCCCAACCAGTGCCATGTAATATCCACGTTTTGTCTCCGAAAATCTTTTCTTGCCGAGGTAACAACACGCCTCTCCAAAAGAACTCTTCACCTCCGATATTGAGCAACCAATATGGGAACCATGCAAGCAATAGCCAATATCTTTCCGGTGAAAGCGGATCCAAAGTCATAAACGACGGAGTATGGTTGAAATCCGAAAAAAGGACTTGCATCGCAATCATAATTCCACTTGTCAAGAGTCCGATTACCACCAACGCCAGAAGTGAATAACGCCAATCTCTACGAGTCATAGGTCTGAATCGTAGTCGCTCCGCAAAAGTCTCTTTTGTGAATTTGCCCCCTTCTTTGCGAAGCATCATCACGCCGGCAATAATAAGTGGAGTGAAAACTCCAAGTCCTCCGCAAATATACCAGAAGATAATGGACTCCAATCCGGTAACTTCCGAAAAAAACGGAATGCACAAGTGGGTCATCACCCCCAAAAGCATGGCTGCCGATACGAAAATCAGTGTCGATGGCATTAATCTCAATGGTTTCATTTGTATTCTATTGCTTATTATTCACAAAGTTTCTTATTTTTCAATCGACAGAATGTTCGGCAAAGAATAATCCTTTCCGATTCAAATCCAATTTCTTCATTTGGAGAATAATACAAGTCTCTTCGAAAGGAACGATTATCAAAAATGGTAATATAAACCATAGGAAAGAGAAGCTACCCATAAAAATATAAATAAAAGGAATACAGTATATTAATAAGCCTACAATTTTATTCCCGATAGTATGAATTGCACCAAGTTGATAGAACTTGCGGTACATAATCCCGATATTAGCTCCACGAAGTAAGGCTACAGGCATCAAGAATGGTATAAAGTCGGCTAATGCATTAAAATCCCATAAACAAAGCATAATGATTACTACCGTATACATAATAAGATCTGCAAGAGAGTCTAGTTTTGCTCCCCTAGTACTTTGCAGGTTCATTCTACGTGCTACATAGCCATCAAGTATATCGCTAAGTCCACATAAGGAATAGAGTATCATAAATCCATAGTAGTTACTTACAAATAGTAATAAACTCAATGACAGTGGAATTCTAATTAAACTTAGTATATTAGGAATATATCTCATGTAAATGTAATTTTTATCAAAGCTGGTTCTCATATAGTCAACCTCTATAGCTACTTCGTTGTTTGTCCCATACTCTACAACTCTATTTCATAAATACGTGATTGCTCTTCCCATGGATGATAACCATCTCCAATATATCGAAAACCATACTTCTCGTAATATCCAACATGAGTGGTGCTCAGATATAAACTCCTGAATCCAAATTTCCGAGCATCCTCTTTGGCTTTTTCTATAAGCATTTGCGCATAGTTATTACCCCTATGATTTTCGTCAATAAATAAGGCGCAGAGCCACGGATATAAATCCATTCGGCTGATAAAGTCATTGGTAATAAGTCCCGCACATCCGATAAATTCGCCCTCTTTTTCCAGAACGTACCACTGAGGCAGTGGATGTAGAGCATCTACACAATGGCTTATACAATTGCTATATAGAATTGGCACCATTTTGTTCCAACATTGCTGTAAATACGCTATAATTTGTTGGGTGTATTGAGGTTGTTCTCTTACTGATATTATATTCATAATGTTGTCTATTATAAGTTCCTTTTTCTATTTGCAGCAATTATAACTAATGCTTGCGGCAAAAACAGCCAAAAACCGGAAATCGGCTCTATGATACATCCAACCACAGCGAACGCCAAAATACAATACCCCAAAATCAGAGGTGCGGGTTTCTGCTCTTTTTTGATATAGCATTGGAGTGTTAGCCCCCAAAGAATAAGTATAATCCCACATACTAAAAACCAAAGGGAGAAAGCACGGCTGTAACTGTCATCTGTGGAGTTTATTAATCCATCTTTTATCATGTCCGTAAAGTCCTCTTTCCCAAGTAATAGTGCATATACTGTGTGGATTATTCCTGTTATAACAAGAAATGTCCCACTGTATTTCCAAAGTTTCATATTTTCATTCATTGTCATAGATAATATTTTATTAATGTGCTTTTATAGTCTTTATTACTTTTTCTTTTTCTTATAGTTCTGATGGAGTTGTGTTTGCCAAATTTTTAGCTTCTTTTACAAAATGGGAAAAGTCGGTATATCCCAATTCGTCGTATAAATCATAACTACCATTTGCACGATAGTTCTTCAATGCAGTTTTAAAGCGTAAAGCTTTAAAGCATTGTTTGGGTGATATACCTAATACTTCTTTGAAATATCTATTGAGTGTAGGATTTGACACACCAACTTCCTTACTTACTGTGTTCAATTTGTAATTACGGTTATTATTGATATAGTAAATTGCTTTTATTACAGTATTGAGTTTGAAATCAGAACTAAAGATTTTCATATTACTTAAAAGCCAATTCTCTACAAACTGAACTCGCTCGGCAAAAGAGCTTTGCAATTTTAGTTCGTCTATTACTTTTTGATTTAGATACTTTTGCAGAGACAAATGATTATCCACCAAAGTTGAAATATCTTTAGACAAACAGGAGTACAAAACTCCCGGCTTGAATTTTATTGAAAATTCATGGGTTCCGGGAGCGTGTATTACAGTGATCGCTTCTGTTAAGCTACCAGATATCTTATCACCCGATGTATCAATTATACCATGTTCACGATGTACTTTGAATGTTTGGCTACTATCAGATAGATAAATTGAAACTAATGTATTGGCATTTGGTAAAGCCACAAGTGAAAACGGATTTATAGAATTGTTAGGAGTACATATTTCAAAATAATACTCTACAACATCCTTTAATTCAAAGCAGGGATATTTAATTTCTACTTTTTCCTCATCTTCAAATATGACTTTACCCTTTACCATGTTTATTTAGTCAAATGATATAATACCTGAATACCAAGCCCGAATGTCATCATTCGCTCTTTTTTGTTGGTTAATAGCTGTTGTGTCCAATCAAGCAATCCACCGTCAGCAATTTCAATAGTATTGCCGCCGATCACTATTTGCTGCTTTATTCTGAAACCATGATAATAGTTATTATCATGTTCTGGTGCTATAACCAAGACCTCAAGATTACTATTCTTTTCCCGGACATACGATATTGATTCCATTATAAGCGGGCTTTGACTGTCATAACCTTTGCATGGAATAATCTCATAATATATTTTCTCCACACCGTAACTTTTACATATTTCATATGATGTAGTTAAATGTTTTAATAGTTCTTCTTTCTCAAAATTAAAGCTACCAGTATCTCTACCACATGAAATAAGGGCGAGAACAGTAAAATGAGGAGTGAAATTAGGATTATTAAATACCTGTGTCCTTATTACCCGTGAAATGTTGCTGTAATTATAGGTTTTGTTATCTAATTCTCCTTTTTTCTTTAACGATGCGTAATGTAATGCTATTGCATTCGTCGGGTCTGCCTGTACTTCTGTGTTTCTTAAAGAAGTAAGGACTTTTTTTTGATCTACTGTTGCTATAACACTACTTGTTCCAAATTGAGCGACCGGGGAAAGTTCTATGGGTTCAAATCCTCTACCTGCTATTAATTTATAGCACCGTAATTCTTTTTCTTTATATTCTAAAACATCTTCTAATAAGGCGGGCTTAACAAGCTTGTTACCCTCATATTTACTTAGTAAAGACGAGGGAGTTTCCTGCTGAACACGCTTGTTAAAAATGTCCAGTAAAACAGTGTTCAGTTCCGACCCGCTTAATTCATCGGACAACACTTTAGCTATATCCTGCAAATCTAACTTACTAATAATGTGATCGCCTATATCTTTTTTCATTTTTTCCTAATACTATATAAATGTTCATCAACTATTTGTCCCTCTTTTATAACTGAGGACTTAATAATGGCTTCCTTTTCAAAACCTGTTTTTATTTTGTAATCGTATCATTTTAATGTACTTATTGTTTTTTGCAAAGGTAATCTCATATGTCATATTAATAAGTGTAAAAATGAATCAATCTGCTAATTTTTTTAATAGCCTAATCATTAATCAAATTTGTTCTAATAGTTAATCCTGAATTTTATCTTTTAGTTCTTTTTTTAATTCTGATGGAATATCATTCCAATGTAAGTTTAATAGAGCTCCTTCTAAAGAATAGAGATAATAGCACACAGGTATAGTCTTTTCAGGATGTTGTTCACGTATCTTTATAAAAGCTTTGACAGATGTTGTTTCTGCAAGATCGGCTAAAGTGAATATACCAATTTCATTAAGGTATTTCTCGATAGTTGCACCTATGTTCTTTGCATTTCTTAAATTGTTGTCTATTTTTGATTTCATTTTTACTATGGATTACGTAATATATATCTTCTTTCTACAAATTCGGTAATATTTTATCATTTCGGCAATACTTATTCTACAATGATTCAATAGATCGCTTTAAACATCTAATCGGTACCCAACCTTTCTTGGTTGAATTTTCTTTTCGACACCATAACCAACCATTTAGGCATCTTGAGCCGATTACTATCTCGTCTTGATTTACTGGTAACTCATAAGCAGAATAGTCTTCTAATGCAATGGCTATTTGCCGTTCATTCGGTAAGGTCTCACATACGTTCAAAATTTGTATAGGTACCCAACCTGTCATTCCATTGCCCGCTATGCACCAAACCCAATTTACCCATTCTAGATCAGTTTCTTTTATAGCTAAATTGACTACAACTTTTTCATCTTTCTTTAATATAATAGGATTTTCATAGCTTTCAACCCATTTGCACACAACAATATATTTATCTAAATATTTCATTATCTTGTTATTAAGTTGTTTTCAATAGTTACTTTTATATTTTTAGCGATTTATTAAATCGCTGGTTATATTTAACTTCATCTTTACTGGTTATTACATAAAGTATTGACAGTTGCTTTATGCTATGTAATTCCATGCCGCGAAGTTAAAACATAGAGTTTTTCAAAAATAGGAAAAATCGGACATTTTATTCAGCAGCGATCTTTGAGGGCGTTTTACCGTAAAATAATTTAAACTCTTTTATGAAATGAGTTTGGTCATAGTAACCAAAATCATAATATGATTTTTCGGATTTTATTAATTTAACTGAAGGGTCAATCTTTAAAAGATTTTGAAAACGAACAATTCGGCAAAAAAACTTGGCTGTATCTCCTATGTAAAAATTAAAAAGTCGTTGTAAATGACGACTACTTATTCCATCATTCAAATCTTTCTCAATAATAATCGATCCTTTGCTTTTTAAAATAGTTTCTAATGCACAGAAAAATCTATTATCAAAAGGTTTATCTATTTTATTAATGTGCTTAATAAAATAGATATTGAGTTCATCGCACAAATCCTGAAGGCATAAGCATCTATCTTTCGATTGTTGAATTACATTGTATATACAAGGTTGCACGGTATTTAAACGTTCGTAATGGTTGCTTAATTCTGACGCATCTATATTAAATAGTGACGGAAATATACCCGGAAGAAACCGTATCCCGAAATAATTGAATTCTTTATCAATGCCAATCTTCACAAAAGAATTGCAGTACCCCATTATATATGTTTCATCATAATTTGTACAATTAAAAACGATATCAATACACCCATCAGCAACTACACGATAATTGTATATATCATCTAGTGGCTTAATAGTCTTTAGATTCCAATAACAATAAATAAAGTCTTGTAGTTGTGCGTCAGGTGGCAACTCAATATATGAGACCTCGCCATTAGTTCCTATTACTGCTGGCTGTACTGGAGTGTACAGGCTTCTTATGTTGTATTCCAATTTCAAATTACGAGTGCTAACTTAGATTATTACTTTATCAACTTTATATATCGGCTATCTCTCACTATGAATCAAAAGCTGACATAGCTTTAAAATATTCGGTGTGGAAATCTATGCATTCCTTTACTTTATTTGTATGGAATGTAATTGACAGGTCTTTGAACTTCATGCTGACTACATTTATAAATTGTTGCAATATAGTAAAATTTGGAGTGTGCCATGGTATTTATCATGAAGATTTAAGTGTTATTTGGGAAACTATCTCGTAGAGACAGTAGTGGTTTTATTATGCCATCCTTGGACAGTTTTGAAAACGGCTCCTGATTCTTCTTTCATTTGCCGATGAAAGTTAGATCAACACGTTTTATAAACCTTTTAAAATTGAAAGTATGGAAGTAGTAACCATTGAAAAGAGAACCTTTTCGTATGTCTGCGAACGGTTCACTGAGTTTGCCAAACGGATAGAAAGTTTGTGCAGCACTCATACCCAGAAAGTAGAAAACTGGCTGGATAGTCAGGAAGTATGCCTG
The DNA here is from genome assembly GCF_000157055.1 of Bacteroides sp. 2_2_4. Lineage (NCBI taxonomy): Bacteria > Pseudomonadati > Bacteroidota > Bacteroidia > Bacteroidales > Bacteroidaceae > Bacteroides > Bacteroides sp. 2_2_4. The sequence continues at coordinate 13,410 of NZ_EQ973379.1, forward strand.
TTGTTAGGATTTAGTAAACGAACGCTGCAATATTATAGAAGTAGTGGACGGCTGGCTTATTCTCAAATCGGCAGCAAGATTTATTATAAGTCTTCCGATATTGAAAGAATTATTGCGGACAGTGAAATACAAAATCAATCACCCAAACAAATTATGCCTTATGAGAAGAACTAAAGAAGATTATCCATCCTTCAATCTGTTTTCCATTGTCGGCACATGGGAAAGCGTTAATCTGAATCCTACGGTTATCATCTATCGGAACGGTAAAGAATATCTCCTTTCTATTGTATATGTATCGGAAACCACCAAGCAGGCTTCACCCGCTACTTATGAGATACAGCAAGATGGTAGCCAGTATTTTATCGCCACTGCATCCAAACGGCTCTCTGTAGATTATGACCCGGCAAAAGATGTACTTAGCATCTCATCATTGGGTGACTATCTGCGCAACTAGCCTGCTATCTAGCGATCTTGAAATCAATATTTCAATAAAACAATCTTTCAATCATGGAACTAATAAATAAAGATACCCCACAAATCAAAGAATTTATTTCTTCGCTCGATTCGATGCTGGACGGCATTGAATCTATTGTCAAACACTACAAGCCCCACCTAAACGGGGAACGCTTTCTTTCTAATAATGAGGTTTCCAAGAAACTGAATGTCAGTCTACGAACCTTGCAGGAGTGGCGAGATACGGGGCTAATCCCCTTTATCCAGATAAAAGGTAAAATCATCTATCGTCAAAGCGATATTGATAAGCTGCTCCAAAAGCATTACTTTGAAAGTTGGAAAGAATAACCTGCTAGCCCCGAGAACATTTTTTTTCGGAATTTAATTTGAATCATTGACTTTACCAGTGAAGTATTTAGTCTGTGCAAGTTTTTAGATGAAAATACGCTCGAATGAAATGAGAGGAAGATTTTCATCTAAACCGAAGGCTCGGACTTGAACGGGCTAAATACGGAACTTACCTTTGTCAATGTTTTATATTATATTCTGGAAAAATTTTAATATATTGCCCTTGACTTTTATTTATCTTCATTTTGAACGTATCTGGTTCAATTTGGCATATTGATATTTTAGTCCTTTATAATAATAACGTAATCAATATAGTCACCTGGGAAATCAGAAATCTGTTCATTAGGCCTTCTGTTATATGCTTTAAATCCGACTCCTTCATACATTTGTTGTGCAGGAAACAACCCAACATTTGTTGTTACTATTATCCTATTTACATCATTTAGAACAATTCTTCTATAAGCTTCTTGGAGTTGTATTTTCCCATATCCATTATTTTTATATTTTGATACAATACAATTATGGCCAATTTCAATATAATCAGGAATATTCCTAGGATCCCATGAAATCATTCCTATTGCTTCATTATTTAATGTTGTGATAAAACCATATTTGTCTGCAATTTGCAAATTGTCAAAAAAGAAATTATCAAATTCTTTCCAGTCTGAACTCCAACGTTGAGCACATCTATAATCAAATGAATATGCATCTGCCAGCAATTCAAATATTGTTCCTCTATTAAATTCACTTACTTTATTAAATTCAATATTCATTTATTATTTCTCTATATTCAGCTTCATGACACAAAGATAATGTGTGAACCTTAATAGCCCAAAGTATTATAGTGAAATCAAAAGACTATTTTTAATCTGAATCGAAAGTTTGGATTAGGAAGGCTAAATACATAACTTACCTTCAGCGATATTCCACATTGAGTTCTGGAAAATTTATGATAAAAGAAAAGGATTGAGAAAATGAAATTCATTCTTCCCAATCCTTTTCTATATTGACTACTAACTTTATTATATAGCCAGTTCCGATAAACAGTTATTTACTTTCTGCATATCTTTTAGAATATTCTGATCTAGTACCCGTGCGTAGTGTTTCGTCACGCTAGTATCTGCATGACCTAACATCTTGGCTACATTTTCCATACTTACGCCATTCGCAAGGCATACGGAAGTGGCATAGGAGTGTCGGGCTGAATGTGTGCACAGATTTTTCTGTAACCCGCATACATCGGCAATCTCTTTCAGGTAGCTGTTCATGCGCTGATTGCTCAATACAGGCAATAGTTTTCCGGTACATTCTGCCACATTTTTATACTTTTCAAGTATTGAAGCTGCCACAGGTAGCACAGGAATGTTACACATGATTTTTGTCTTTTGGCGGTTCTTCCTTATCCAAAGTTCCCCTTTATTGTCTTTTACCAAGTGTTCAGGTGATAAGTCTTTCACATCGCTAAACGCCAAACCTGTAAAAACGCAAAAAATGAAAACATCCCGTACCTGTTCTACTCGCTTAATCGTGAACTCTTTGGCAAGAATGATTTTAATCTCGTCCATTGTCAGAAATTCAGGATCGGTTTCTTCCAGTTTGAAACGGTAGTAAGCAAATGGATCTTTCTTTATCCAGTCGTTTTCCAAAGCAATGCGGATAATCTTCTTCAAGTTCTTTAGTCGGGTGATAGCAGAGTTCTGCGCACAACCCTTTTCAATCTTCAAAAAAGCATCGAACTTAGAAATGAAGTTGGCTTCCAAGTTGTTCAGAGCAATATCCGATAGCTGGTATTCTTTCTTAATGAATTCTTCCAAATATCGGGTAGTGGTTTCATACCGTTGAACAGTCTTACTAACGAAATCTTTGCCGATTAACTTGCGGCTTTGTTCGTTATGCTCCCTGAATACCTGCAATAGCGTTTTGCTATCTTCGTCCACACCATAAAACAACTTTCTCACAAGATCAACGGTGATAACTTTGCCGGAAGTTTCCAGTTCTCTATAAATTTGGTGTATGTGTGAACGTGTGATTTCTAAGTAGTGGTTCAGTTCCACCGACATACGGTCTTTGCCTTTTGAATTTTCTTTTGCCTGATTCCATAGGTTTACAGGACAGCTTCTTTTGATAGAAATATCTACCATACAGCCATTTACGGTGATTCTCATGCACACGGGTGCTTCCCCGTTCTTTAATAATTTGCCTTTCTTGATGAAGAACAATACAGAAAATGATTTTCGAGCCATTTTACATCGTTTTTAAAGTTACAAAACTATGTATTCTCTTACAAAGTAAGTTTATGCAAAAGACTATGAATCAGTGAGAAAGGTGCAAATTCGTGGGACTTTTTCCGACTAAATTTTAGTCCCACGATTTATCCACCGATAATATGCTTGAAACAGCTATTTACTGCTACCTGCCAGAAAAAAGAAATCCCCGATAATGCTTGATTATCAGGGATTTACTTGATTCTTCTTGTTGTTTCAGTGATCCGCCTGGGGCTCGAACACTTTATATTATGCTTCTGTAACCATTTGATTATCAGTCTTTCTAAGATATCGGGTTTGTGAAGTCCTCCGATTTCACCCTGTATTACCTGCTGCATTTTACAGTGGTATTCATCCTTCT
>NZ_EQ973379.1:19044-24678 GCF_000157055.1 Bacteroides sp. 2_2_4
TCATGTTACAAAGTTACGAAATTTCTATTTGATATGCTAATTTATGAGCCATTAATTGCTTATAATCAGATGAGTATTATACGGAACACCTTTGATAATATTTCAGACTAGATAGAGTATCTACTCTTGAAAAGCCTTACGATAATTATCTTCCAATAACTTTTCCACATCTGATTCTTTATACAAGATCTTTCCTCCTAGCTGATAATAAGGAAGCATTCCATTGTTACGATACTCTTGCAAAGTTCTTCTGCTAATTTTTAATCATTGGGCTAACTCCTTATCTGTAATATATCGCTCTCCATTCAATGGAGGACGGCTATTATCTACGATCTTGTTCATTTTCACAAGCATACTGTCCAATGCTTTGAAAAAAGCAACAACCTGTTTGTTGTCTTTCATTATAATTCCTTCCATGACCTATAGATTTATATTTTTTGATTTTAAAATTTTCTCTTTCCGTTGAAGCTCGACAATAGTTAATAATGCCTCTACATCTTCCGGCTTATAGAAAATCTTGTGCTGAATTTGTGAATAAGGTAATTTACCATTATCTCTTAGAGTTTGTAATGTTCGGGGAGATATATTCAATCTCAAACATACATCTTGGCTATCCATTCATGCTCTAAGATTTTTGACATCAACTTTTTGACAAAGCGAATCTACTTGTTTTGTAAAAGCGTTGAATTGATTCATCATCTTTTCAAACAGCTTGGTTTCAATGTAAATGACTTCCATAATAACGATATTTTTAAGTTGCACCATGATTTTGATGCAAGATAGGGCGTATTTGTATGATTTAGGTTATAATGTCACTTATTGTCATGGAAAGTCAGCTCTTTTCATAAAGAGAAGAATTATTAAATAAGGAAAAAGGAAGGGGTGGCAAGATATAAGCTACATCATATGATCTGAAATATAAATATTCTTAATATTGAGGGTTTCAGAAATAAAAAGGATATTTTATGGTTGACGAAATAATAATTATTTGTATTTTTGTAAACCAATAAAGGCTAACACATATGAAGATAGAAGAAATTTTTGCAAAACGATTAAAGAGCGCACGGATTATGGCAGGCTGGTCTATGGATATGCTTTGCGAAAAAATCGGTAATCTGATTAGCAAGCAATCTGTTTCCAAATATGAGAATGGAAAGATGATGCCAGATAGTTCTGTTCTTATTGCTATTGCCAATGCTCTAAATCTAGATCCAGACTACTTTTTCCGTCCTTTCTTGTTTGAATTGGATGAGTTTGAAGTTAGTTTTAGGAAGAAGAATAAGGTTAAAGTATACGAGACCAATGCTATAAAGGAAAAGATAAGGGATAAAGTAGAACGCTATTTGGAAATAGAAAATATATTAGGATTGGAGAATAAATTTGAATCTACGATTTATTCGAATGCTGTCATTTCAAATGCGCAAGACATTAAAATGCAGGCTCTACGTATTCGTAAAGAATGGGGATTGGGTAAAGATGCAATCAATAATGTTCAAGCAATGTTGGAAATGCATTTTATTAAGGTAATAGATGTGGATGCACCGGAAGGCTTCGACGGTTTAAGTGGAATGGTCAACGATGAATATCCTATAATTGTTTTGAATGTAAACATTGAACAATCCGAGCGTCGTAGAATGACTGCATTGCATGAATTAGGCCATCTTTTATTCAATAGATGTTTTGACCCGGTATTGAGCTCTAAACAAAAAGAAGATTTATGTACGATTTTCGCTAACGAAATGTTGATTCCAAGTAGTGTCTTTTGTGGTATAATTGGAGAAAATAGAAAAGACATATCATTAAATGAACTGATCGATTTACAAGTCATGTATGGTGTCTCCATTGATGCCATGATGATGAAAGCTAAAGAACTTAATATTATAACAGAAGCGAGATGCCGTACTTATTATATTAAGAAAAATCGAAATGAAAGATTTAAGAAATTGGTGATTATATCTAGATTCCAAGAGAAAAAACCTCAACGTTTTACGAGTCTCGTGTTTAAGGCTATAGCCAGTGACATTATAACAACCTCAAAAGCAGCCTCTCTTTTGAATACTTCAATTGAAGATGTGCGTAACCGATTAAACCTTATATAATGGAGATTGTAGTAGTCAGCGATACAAATATCTTTATTGACTTATATAAGGTAGGTCTGTTAGATGAATTCTTTTCATTGACTATCAATGTTCATACGACAGATCTTATTGTACATGAATTGAAAGTAAAGGAACAAAAAGATAAGATACTTGGCTATGATAAATTATTTATTAAAAAGTTCGATATGCGAGAGATGGTGGAACTGGTAAACTTCCAACGTAAAATGCAGGATATGACTAATGTGAGTATTCAGGATTGTTCTGTTTGGGTGTATGCACAAAATAATGACTACACTTTACTTACAGGAGATAGTAAGCTTCGTAAAATAGCAATTAAGGAAGGTGCGACTGTTCGTGGAATTCTATATATATTTGACAAAATGGTAGAAGAGAAGTTACTTACTCCGCAAAAAGCTTGTGAGAAAATTCAATTACTAAGGTTATTAAATGGTAGATTACCATCTAAAGAAATAGATAAAAGGCTTGATGTGTGGGATGTTAAAGAGAGAACACAAGGGAAATGAGGAAAAACGAAAGAAATAACGCATCTAATTTATGTGAAAGTGAAATATTTTATATATATTTGCAAGAGAATTTAAAAAGGTGTTGATTATGGGATTTAAAATATTAAGTTCGAAGGATTATAGTGTAAAGCTGAAAGCCACGATACACAGTAGTGGAAAACTAGGGTTTACAGAAGCTACAGCACGGAAATTGTGTTTAAGTACAACTTCTGCTGTAAAGTTTGCACAAGATACTGAAAATGAAGATATTTTATATCTTATAAATTTGTCAGAGGGTGATTCAGATTCATTCCCTGTCAGTAAAGCCGGTAAATATTTCTATGTTAATGCAAAAGGTCTCTTTGATGCATTGCAGATTGATTATATTAATAATGTGGTTATGTTTGACATGATCGATATCAGTGAGAGTAATATGGAAATTTATAAATTAAACAAGAGAGAGAAGAAGAGAGTGAAAGGAGAAGAATAAAAAAGATGCCAAACTGGAAGTCAGCATCTTTTTCAGAATTAAAATATAACTTTCCTAGGGTTCTATTTATGGAGGCTACTCACCTCCTTCAATTCTTGAACAAAGATACTACTTCTATAATAATAAACGAAAAACTTCCAGACTTTTTCGGCATCAAACTTATTATATATCCAATATCCCTATTAAAAAAGTGCCATTTTAAGTCAATTTTGGCATGTAGAGATTGCAAATGTAAGATTTGTACATCTAATAATCGAATAGCATTGTTTCAACATTTTTATGTTCGATGTGGAATCATGATGGGATAAGTACATACTGATTACCCGTAATTGCATCATTCGATTTTGAGATTCTTATAAAAAGGTAAGGGTGATATATACCGCTAGTTTATTAATAATTGATATCTGATTGTTTGTATAATCCCCCTATGTTTATTTGTTTTTTTATTTAATATTTTATCGTATGGAGTTTAATAATAACGAAATCGAACACTTATCAAAGAAAAAGGATATGTTTAAGTTTAAAATAGACGGAAAAATGTATGAAGTAGCCACTCCTTGTGTAATAGGGTGTGAACTTTTAGAGTTAGCAGGAAAATCATGTAATACCCATGAACTTAGAATGAAAACTACTGGCAACATCATGGTGAAGATTGAATGCGGTCAGAGTGTAGACTTACGTCATCCGGGATTGGAAAAATTTGTAACTTTGCCTTTGGAACAGCAAGAAGGAGAAGATGCAGAAACTTTTAAAGGTCATGGTCCAAAAATTAAAATAAAAATTGATGGAAAGATGTACGAAGTAGATCGTGCAAGCATGACCGGTAAAGAGTTGTTGGAGTTGGCAGAAAAACATCCTTATACTAAATATGGCATAAGTAAACGTATGAAAGGAAATAAATTGGTTTCTGTCGAATATGATGAAGAAGTGGATTTGTCAGAACCGGGTTTGGAAAAATTTGTAACCTTACCGTATGAACAAACTGAAGGAGAAGGGCTCGAAAGAGCCTTTTCTTTCAATGAAGATGACACTTTCTTTTTAGAAAAACAAGGACTTCCTTATGAAACAATTAAAGAAGGTACGGCAAACTGGTTACTTATTCATGATTTTCCTATCCCTAAAGGATATAATATAGATAAAACAACTGCGGCCATTTCTATTCCCAGAGGTTACCCTGATACTCCGTTGGATATGGTTTATTTTTATCCACCATTATCATTGAATAGTGGTAAAATTATACCTGCAACAAATTGCCTAGTGAACATCCGTGATAAGCAATATCAAAGATGGTCACGTCATTTTACAGCACAAAATCCTTGGCGGGCAGGTACTGATAATCTAAATACATTTTGTCTTTATATACAGAATTGGATTAAAAAAGAATTAGCAAGATGAAATACAAACTGAGATTATCGATTGATGATTATGAAACATTATATGATCATCTTCTTGGAAATTTTGGTAAAGAAGCTGTAGCTATAGGCCTGTGTGGCAGATGTGGCTTTGAAGACGAAAAAATCATGACCTTGCAGAAAATTGTTATAATTCCTTATGATGAATGTGATTGTTACGAGGATTTTATTAGTTGGAAAACAACGCATATGATACCTTTATTGCAAGAAGCTGCTCAGTATGATTATGCCATATTGAAAATTCATTCACATCCTGGGGGAGGACGTTTTTTTTCCGAACAGGATGATAGGTCGGATTACGATCTGTTTGATTCGATTATTGGTGGATGGTGCGAAAGTGAAGAGCCTCATTTATCTGCTATCATGTTACCTGACGGAGAAATCTATGGTCGTGTTTTTTTGTCCGGATTAGAATCTGCCAAATTGGATAATGTTATGGTTATAGGAGATGATATTCAGCTTTTTTATCATGAAAAAGTTGACTTCATAGATGAATATTCTACAAGAACCCGTCAAACATTTGGGGAAGGAACCTATGCTAAGTTGAAACGATTAAAAGTTGGAATTGTTGGCTGTTCAGGAACCGGTGGTGTTTCTATTGAGCAATTAATGAGGTATGCTATCGAAGAAATTGTTTTGGTAGATCCAGACATTATTGAAGAAAAAAACCTTAATAGGCTAATAGGAAGTCGGAATTCAGACGACTGTTTGGGACAAGCTAAGGTTGAATTCTATAAAAGGCTGATTATGGATACAAATTTGGGTAGCAGGGTTCGTACTTTTCAAACGAATATATGTACCTCAATTGAGACTTTACAATGTTTATCTACTTGTGATATTATTTTGGGGTGTATGGATTCTGCTTCAGGAAGGAATATTTTAAACCGTTTATGTACTTTCTGCCTTATTCCATACTTTGATATGGGAGTTTCTATTGTAGCTGATGGACATGGAGGAATAGAGAAAATTACAACTGCCGTACATTATATACAGCCGGGTAAATCTTCTTTGTTTTCAAGAAAAGCTTATAATATGGAGCAGGTTAGAGCTGAGATATTGGCTTTGACAGAACCAGATGTATATGAAGCTCAAAAGAAAGAAGGCTATGTACAAAATGCTTATGTTGAACG
>NZ_EQ973379.1:24918-28378 GCF_000157055.1 Bacteroides sp. 2_2_4
CCAGCTGTTATTAGTATCAATAGCTGTGCAAGTTCTATGGCTGTCATTGAGATGTTAAGTAGGATTCATCCATTTAAGAATGAACCGCTAAATAAATTCGCAAAGATTGTATATGATATTTCAGAAGGGGATATTATTACTTTTTCTGAAACAGAATTTCCTGTAGATGATAGGTTACTGAAACATAAAGGGAAAGGAATGAAAATTCCATATTTGGATCTGCCTACTTTAAGTTAATAGTTTAAGGAAATGAATTTTGAAAAAAATATACATAATATAAGGGCTGTATTAACTCAAAGAGAAGCTGTACAAATTGTGCATGAGATTTCACGAAATCAAAGTTTCGGAATGTATATTCATTGATGTTGGAAAATATGATAACCATGGAAAGTACCCGTTTCCTCCACGTAGTTAAACTTTAGTTTTTGATGGTTATAAGTTACTTAGAAAAGGGTTGGCAATTAATTGTCAACCCTTTTTGTTACATCTCTTTCATTATTTCAATCCACATGTACCATCTTTTTTGAAAAGAATGATGTCTATTCTTCTCAATATCCATCTAGTGAAAGAGAATGGTATTCTAAAATCCACATTGATATTAAGTGAGTTGGAAAGAAAATGTGGGGCTGACGGTTACCGTCAGCCCTATTTTTTTATGCCCGTTTTTTTAAACTTTGCAGCCGAAGATAAGATAGGCAACTCACTCAAACAAAGGAATATCCGTATGGAAGAGAATGGCAATGACATTGAAAAGCTCAAAGCGATGATCAAAGAAAACTTTGAGGAACAACGAAAACTGATAAGCAAGCTGGAAATTGCACTGGAAGCAGTAACCAGTTTCAACGGCAAACAGATGCTGGACAGCCGGGACATGCGCCTGATGTTGAAAGTATGTGACCGGACACTGATCCGTTGGCGCAACTCCGGCAAGCTGCCCTATTTCAAACTCAGCGGCAAGATTTACTTCTGGGCCTCGGACGTACACAAGTTCCTGAGAGAAGAATGCAAACAAAAAGATTTTATATCCGATTCTATTAACTCATAAATAACAACTCATATGGAAAATCAAAGTAAAGTAATCGTCATTGAACGAAACAAATTTGCGGCACTTGTCAAATCCCACCGTAAATGTATCCAGATGCTGGACATCCTGACCTACATCTATACTGTCAAACAAATAAGTCTGACCTTGACTTTGCAGGAAATCTGTGAAGTTTTACAGATGACTCCTGAAGAAGTGGAGATACAGCGGCAGAAGGGATATATCCGCTTCACAACGCACAAAGGCATGACTGTCTATGAAATCACCGACCTGCTCCGACTGAAGAACATGTTGGAAATGGGGAATGTCTACCGCAAGATAGATGCGAAAGCCATGAATATTGCACCTTTAAATAATGAATAACAATGAAAGAAGAAAAGCAAAGTACTAAAAAAGAGAAGTGTTTGGTGCACGCTTCCCTTTTCAGCGGATTCGGTGCCCCTGATCTGGCAGCCGAATGAATGGGATGGCAAAACGCCTTCCATTGTGAGATAGATGATTTTTGTAACGTGGTTTTAAATTACTGGTTTAAAGATGCGAAAAGTTATACAGACATCACAAAAACAGACTTCAGACAGTGAAGAGGAAAAATTAATGTTCTTACAGGAGGTTTTCCTTGTCAACCCTTTTCCGTTGCAGGCCAAAGAAAAGGAGCGGATGATAACCGTTACCTCTGGCCTTACATGCTCCGGGCCATACATGAAATCAGGCCTGATTGGGTCATTGGTGAAAATGTTGCTGGCATCCTCACGATGGTACAGCCCGGTCAGGAGACTGAAGTGGGAAGCCAATCCACTCTATTCGGAGAGAGTGAGCCTGTATTTAAAAGACGGCAGCAATATGTCGTTGAAACCATTTGCCGTGATCTTGAACGTGAAGGATATTCCGTCCAGCCGATACTTATACCGGCTTGCGCCGTCGGTGCGCCCCACAGGAGGGACCGGGTTTGGTTTATTGCCCACCGTGACTGCGCAGGATTACAAACTGAGGGAGCCGAACAGCAGCCAGCAGGGACTGCCGGAGACCATCCGTGCGATGCTTCTTCCTACCCCGCCGGCCACGGAAATACACCATCCGGAGAGAGTCCACAAATGGAAACAGCTCCATGCGCCATCCCCTCACAGCCAACTCAATGGGGAGAAACAGCCCGACGGCCTGAGCGACTTTCTGGATTTTTACGGGATGCTGCCCACTCCGGTAGCCAGCGATGCCGGTGTGGGGGCTGTAATGGGGAGAAACGACAGGATTATTGTGACACCGAAAGGGAAGATACGGAAGATCAATCAGAAAGGCCATGTCTGGAGTGTAGGGCTTGGGAGGATGGCGGAGCTTCTGCCCACGCCGACGGCGAGGGACTGGAAAGGTGCGGCAAGCCTGGAGAGCCTCGAGAAGAGAGGCCGGATACCGGAAAAGAACAGCCTTCCCGATTTCTTCGCCCGGACTGGAAAGAGTTTCCAACTCAACCCCCTGTTTGTAGCCGAGATGATGGGTTTTCCGCCAGGTTGGACGGTATCTCCTTTTCTCAGTGAAGAGAAAAGTCCATCAAAGGATACGGAAACGCCATCGTCCCCCAGATAGTTTACGAGATATTCAAAGCGATAGAAGAAACTTATAAATCAGACAGTCATGAATAAAATATCAGTATTTGAACATCCTGAGTTCGGACGCATCCGGACACTGGAAATTGACGGGAAAATATGGTTCTGCGCCTCGGACGTTGCCTCCGCGCTTGGCTATTCCAATCCGCGGGATGCCGTCGCAAGGCACTGTAAACCAATGGGAGTCGTGGTTTACGACACCCCCACACGCAGTGCCGTCCAGAAAATCAAGTACATCAGCGAAGGGAACGTATACCGGCTGATTGCCGGTAGCAAGCTGCCTTCCGCCGAGAAATTCGAAAGCTGGATATTCGATGAGCTTGTGCCTGAAACGCTAAAGGACGGAGGCTATCTTCTGGGGAAGAAGGGCGAAACGGACAATGAACTGCTTGCGCGTACCGTATTGCTCGCACAGAAGCGTATAAAAGAGCGTGACAGCCGTATTTCAGCATTGGAGAAGGAGAATAACTATGCCATCCTGAAACTCAAGCTACAAGCCCCAAAAGTTCAGTATTACGACAAAGTCCTGCAATCCCAAAGCACCTACACAACCACACAGATAGCCAAAGAATTGGGAATGACTGCCGGCATGCTGAACAAGCGGCTCCGATGGGCAGGTATCCAGTTCCGTCAGTCCGGTCAGTGGCTACTTAAAGCCCCCTACCAGAATCAAGGCTATACGGCAACCCGGACCCATGTATGGGAAAGCCGTACAGGAGAAACCGGAACGGCTATGTTGACCGTTTGGACGGAAAAGGGCCGGTTATTCATACATTGTCTTTTAGAGTATTATCTGGTATAACCGGAATTGTAAGACTGT
>NZ_EQ973379.1:28593-30863 GCF_000157055.1 Bacteroides sp. 2_2_4
ATTGATATTATCTCAACCGTGGTCCCGTTCTCTTTTTTTCTTTCACAGGCACAATCTCTTGTCGCGGTGTTTCTTGCGGCCTCATTCTTTCACTGACAGTCTCATTCTGAAGAATTCTATTTAATTTCCGTAGGTCCTTGAGTAATTCCTGTTTGCATTCCATCTCCAGGGAATGGGCCATATTCGACATCGGACTGGTACTCCTTGCAACAAGCGGACCGTGCAGGAGATCATCTTCTAAATACAGGGTACAACGCTTCAAAATCCCTTCAATGTCCTTCGGCGTTTCAGCGGCATCAATCGACTCCTGAATAGCCTTGTAATTTTTATCCATATAATAGGCCTTATACAAGTCATCGGCATGCCAACCAAAGAAATAAAGATAGTTGCTTTTCAGTTGTGCGCTATACTCTTTTATATTGCTTTCCACAACACCTTTCTTCTTGTCAAGATATTGCTTCAACTGTTCGATCCTTAAATCACTTTTATCCATCGCTGCCCCGTTTATTGTTTCGTATCCGTTTCGCTCTGAAAAGACACATCCAGTTCTCTTTTCTGGTGGAAATTATCCGTCACCACAAACTTAATCTCCGCATTCTTGCTGCTCCGGTTACGATAGAAGAGTGTGAATACCTGCCGGCAAGGATCGCTGCCGTCCAACTCCGCAATCGAATCCAACGGTTGCATCTCCCGGTTCACCAGCCGGACATTCTTCTTGTCGTATACCTCACCGCTACCCTCCATCTGTATATAACCGATTTGATAGCGGGCTTCCTCATAGTTTCCGCTGCGGTTCAGTGTCAGACGAATCTCCACGGTCTCATCCGGGGAGATGGTTTTCTGAAGATACCACGAGGTAAGGGAGAAATCATAAGCCTGCTGCACTTCCAGTTTATCGTCACAGCTACCCAGCAGGCACAGCAATGTGAAGATGATACTGCTTGCAATTAATTTTATCTTCATGACTTTACGTTTTATTAAATTAATAATTTACTTGAATCCGACGGCATGGCTAACGCCTGATGCCCCGTTTTGTCTTCTTTTCAGGCGGTCCTTCTTTCTTTCCGGTTTTATGTGCCTGCTGCTGATTTTCTTCAGGAGGTGTTACTGAAAGAATATTCGCAAATTCCCGGTAATCCTTTATCAGCTGCTGCATACATTCCAGCCTCATGGAATGGACCATGTTCGCCCCCCGGCTGGAACTTCGGCAATCCAATTGGCCGTCCAGCAGTTTCTTCTCACAGCAGGCGGCATTCTCCTTGAGGACATTCCTGATTTTATTGATGTCTTTTATTCCATCCACCGCCTGGCGGAGTTTCTTATAACAGTCTGACATAAAGTGGGATTTGTACAGGCTCTCCGCATTCCACTCGAAATAGTACAGAAAATTCCCATCCATCTGTTTCTCCAGCTTGGCTATGTCCCGGTTTTCCCGTTCTATTTTTATGTCCAGCCAGTGCAGCATCTGGTCTATATTCCAATTATTTTTTTCCATGCTATCCCTAATTAAAAATGTACTTGAATCCGGCGGCGACCACCGTGTGGAAATGTCCAACGGACGAACCGAAGAATATCCTTTGGCGGACATTGAAAAGAAGCACCAGCCTGTCCGAAAGGAACACTTCCATCTCGAAAGCCGGAACAAAACCGTAAATGAAGCAGCCGTCATTCTTTAGTGCTGCCCCGTCATAGAGCAGCTTCCTGTTCCAGTTGGTCGTCTCATAGCCGGCCAGTCCGGAAAGTCCGGCAGAGAAGAACACGTTCTTGTCACGGTCCGAGAAGAACGGCACGAAATAACCTATTTCTCCGGTAAACTGTGCTTTGGGTATTGCAATCTCCTTATAGGAATAGTGTTTCTTCACATAATCCACCCCGAACAACCAGCGGGAATGGTTCCGGTTATACCGGCTCAAAGCCAGGTCCACCTGAAAGTTACCGCCTAAATGCTTTACATTGGAACCGAAGTTGTCTACACCGCCAAGCGTAAGCTGGATGCCCTGTTGTCCCGGCAAATAGCGTTGGGCAAAGGATTTGTCTGCCGCAAAGGGCAGACAAATACATAACATAATAAATAAAACCCTTTTCATGATTACTCCTTGATTAATTCATTCATGACACGCGCATCCACCAGGTCACTATTCTCAATATAGAACCGCTGGTGGCGGCCTCCTGCTTTCTCGTAGATTTCCACTTCCAATAATTTGTCATCAGGAATAATTATCTTCGGGAAAGCATACACGATACGTCCCGTACCTTTTCCCTCGATGCGT
>NZ_EQ973379.1:30995-38511 GCF_000157055.1 Bacteroides sp. 2_2_4
ACCGCATGAAATCCACATCGAAAGGCACATGGGAATTATTCGTCAGGGAAACGTGGAAGAAGAGCAGGTCCTTATGCACATAAATACCTTTCAGAAGAACCTGCATCCCGAACTGGCGGCATCCGATATGCTTCACGTCCCTGCGGTCCAGCCGGTGGATGGTGTACATCACGCTGGCGATGACCGTCGGATCTTCTTCACCCAGCTCCGTGACACGGATGGAACTGCCTCCTTTCTTTTCCCCTTCGTCCGGGTTCATCCATCGGTCCATATTGATATTCAGCGTTGAAGGCTCCTCTTTATAAACCACATTGAAAGAAAAAAAGGAACCGTCGCCTGTAATAACCGAGAAGTTTGTCTCACCCGGGAACTCTTTTACCGCCGCTTTTACACGTACCACATTCTCCACCCCGTCGGCTTTGCCCGCAATGATATTGTTACTGCCCAGGTCTACATAGCGTACTTCGGCAGGAAAAAGGATATGCACCGTCTTGCTGAAAGTGACCTCAATTTTATAAGGGGTGATATGCTGGCCCGCCGTCAGAATCCTGACTGGATTTGCCGGTCTTTCCTCCTGTGAAAAACCGGATACCGAGGCCAGAACAGCCATCAATAATGCTATAACTGTTTTCATTGTCTTATCTTTTTTATTAAAGTGAATAATCCGTTATTGTTTCTTTGTGACCAACAGCACCTTATATCCGGCTTTCAGTGTCACCTTGACCGCGCGAACCCGTCCGGCGATCAACCGTGTGCCGCCCTGCATGACTCCGCGCGTCAGGTCCATCACTACCTGCTGCCCGGCGGAACGTGCAAACGACACGCTGTTTCCCATGCTCTCGCTGACCGTCCCCACCGCATCCTTTGCCGCACTGCGGGTATCGGAGCCGGGAACAAAGATTCCCTTCTGCCCGTCCACATCATAAGTTGCTAACTGTACGGGAATGATATTCCCGGCATATTCAATGTTGCTGATCAGGATATCCAGCCGTTCTCCCCGGATTACCGCCGCACCCGTTACCAGACTGTTGGCAGGAACGATGATGTTGCCTGCTTGCAAAGGTTGGAGCAGCCTGAGTCTTACCCTGCCTCCCTGTTCGACAGTCTGGTTTTCCGAAATGCAGGCGGCAATGGTATTTGTCCCCATCCGGTAACTGCTGCCTACGGCTGTATTGAAACCGTAATTCCTTTCAACGGCGAGCGAAGCGATAAAGGCGGAATCCGTAACCGGCTGTGAAAGGCCGGAGGTGGTCTGGTGCTCCGCCCGCTGTACCGGAACAGCTTCCGGCAGTTCTTTTCCGGTTGTTTCTTCTTTTATGGTATCCTTATCCGGATTCAGATACTTTGCCGCCATCTTGTAGGAACGTTCCATCAGTTCCTCACGGGAAGCCCTCCGGTCCTTTTCTTTTTCCGCTTCTTCCAGCTTCTTGTTCAACTCCTCCACTTTTCTCTCCAGATCACTTTTTACAGTTTTTTCGGAAGTCTCATAGAAATCATCCAGCTGGCTGGAAATTTGCTCGTAGGTCTTGACTGACTGTTGCAGCCTGTCCCCGTCTTTTTCGTTCGCATCGGGTGTTATTTTTCCACCATCCAGCAACGTCCCGGCAAGCTGTTCCAGCGATTTCATCCGGCTTTTTTCCTCCACTTCCGCCTGCTGCTTCTCGTAAGCGGCGGTCTTCTTATCCAACAGCTTGGCCGTGGTAGGCTCCGGGACATTCACGTTGAACCCGGAGTTGCCGGAAACTTTCGTCCCGTTCTCCTTACCGGACGGGGCAAATATTCAGTACATGACTCCCAGGAATACCAGTATAAAGGCCGGAATCACAATAAACTTCCTTCTTTTCTCAATTTCTTCCGGGGCAAGCACCCTCTTTTCTTTCCCCGGCTCGTCCTGTAAGGCTCTGCCGGTTTCCGGCTGTATTGCCGTTTCTTCTACCGCTTCGGGCTTTTCCAATTCTTTATCTTCCATTATCCATTGATTTAGAATGATACATTATACTGTCTTTATCTGTCCGGTGGAGTGAATCTGCCGGAACATGCCTGCCAAATGGCAGCTCCTTTTGTGTGCCGTGAAAAAGAAAACGTCCGAAAGCACGTGTTACCGTGACACCACACAAGATCGTGCTGATAACCAGCATGCCGACAAGCACTCCCTTACGTTCTTTCTCCGACAGGCTTTCACAAACGCCCTTCAGCTTTTCACCAATTTCTGTTTTTATCTTTTTACTTTTCATTATCCTGTTCTTTTTAGCGTTCAACGGTCCTTATATCCCTGTTCTCCAGAATCTCGAAACGCTCCGCCATAAAGCCTTGTGGATTATTATCCGACCGGGTTACACTCTGCAGGAAACAACGGGTGACTAGGGAACGCTCGGTGATATTGCTGCTGCGGACAACCATCTGCCGGGCAAAGGTGATGATCCGGTAGGGATAGTTATCGAAGTCACACTGCATGCTGTCCACCAGGACGGTCTGGTTGATATTGCCGCTGATCAGCCGGTTATAATATCCTTTTTCGTTCCAATCCTTGTAATACCCGTAAAGGCTCTTGTCCGCCAGATACATGGCACGGTTGATGTTGGATTCGATGGCGGCCTTGTCGGGAGCCAGCGTAAAGAACAGCTCATGTAGGCGGCGCACATGCTCGCGGGCTTCCACCGGACGGTTCAACGCCGCATCCTGTGACAATGCCAGCATCAATGACTTGCCCTGATCCAGCACATACACCTTCTCCCGCTGCCGGTTAGCGAACAGGTAGGACTTTCAGATGGCATAGGTCGTGAGCGATGCGCAAATACCCAGAAAGACCAGCGTGAACAGGCGTATCTGCCTGAACGAGGATTCGATGTTCTTAAAACTCTTGAATTCCATAATTCTTATACTTTTTACATTCCTACTTTTTCAATAATACTGCTCCGACATTCCCCGTTGAAGCACCTGCCGCGGCACCCGCCACATTGGTCACTTTGGATGCCGTATTGTTCACATTCCGGTTATAGGCACTCATGCCTCCGGCCTGAACGATCCAGTTTGAAACCGTCGGTACACAGAAATATCCAATAATACCAATGAGCATAAAAATCAGATAGATTGTCGAGGAACCGTCCACATCGATGATGTTCATCGGGTTAGCCATCAGGTTCATCTCCTCCTGCAGGATAAGCATCTGTATCTTGGCGAGCATCGCCCCGAAGAGGTCTGATACCGGCAGCCAGAGGTAGACACTGATATAGCGTGCCAGCCACTGGACGAGCGTGTTCTGCAGACCGTCGAATACACTCAAGGCAAAAGCTATCGGCCCAAGAATACTCAATACAATCAAAAAGAAGGTGCGGATCGTGTCGATGACCAGCGTAGCGGACTGGAAAAGGATCTCCAGCAGTTTGCGCATGATCATCTGGGTGATCCCCTGTAGGGAGAAAGAATAGGAAACCTCATACATTGTTTGCAAAGCCGTATGCTCCTCCTCGCTCCAGCCCATGTTCTCCAGTTCAGCATCCAGCTCCTCGTTAGAGGCAAAGACGCTTCCGGTCATCATGGTTTTTGCCAGCATATCCGCCCGGAGCTTGTCCTTCTCCTGCTGGTATTTCTGCAAATCGAAGGTCTGGTCCCGGAGCAGAGTGCCGGTTCCCTGGACAATGGGACTGAAGATACCGTTAAGGGTTCCCAGTACCATTATATCGAAAAAGAGGATACAGATACCCAGTACGAAAGGTCGGAGCATCGAAAAAACATCTATCGGCTCGGCACGGGAAAGGGACTGCCATACCCGGTAAGCGATGTAGAACAAGGCTCCCAGTGCGGCCAGTGCCATTCCCATATCCATCATCGGCTGGCAGAGCCTGGTCATCGTATCGTACAGATTCCGGAGAATCTGGTGTAAGTTTTCAAATGAAATAGACATTAGCAACATACTGTTCTTATTTTAATTGAATGATTACCAGTAACGCTCGTCTTTGCCATACAAATCAAATACCTGTTGTTGTTCATTTTTCTGTTTGGCACGCAGGTAGGACACATGCAGGTTCTTTCGGGTATAATAGTTCGCAAGCTTCTTGTAATGCGTCATTTCTCCATATACCCGGTTTACCAGGTCTATACGCTCCTTGTCGTTCATGGACATGCCGGTGGGATTGATGATATTCTTCAGTTCGGCAATGCTGCGGCTGCTTTTCTTCATGATCGTATTATAACCGGAGGCTATCGCGTCCAATTCCCGCTGGCTGAAATTCTTGTCGGTCAGCATCTTGCCGAAATTGTTCACATAAATCTCGGAAATATCGCCCAGCATCAGGACGGACTCCTTGACTTTCTCGCTGCCGCTGATCAGGTCGTTCACCTTGCGCAGCTTCTCGTAATACTCCCGTCCCTGTTCGAATATTTTCGAGGTTTCCTTCCATGTGGAAAGGGCATTCTGTGCCGTTTGTGAGGTTTCCACCATCTCATTCACACTGTTCACGATACCTTGGACCAAGTTGCCCGGATCGGACACCACCCACTGCGCCTGCACGCTTGCCGGCACAATTAAAGCCGGCAGGACAAACAATAGACTTAAAACTTTCTTTTTCATTACTTCTTGATTTTAACCTTATTTTTTCTTTTTCTTCTCACTTGCCAGCATACGGATGGCCTGCTCCATATTGCCGCCCAGCTTCTCCGTCATTTGCGTGACTTCGAGTTTCTCAGTTTCCTCCGTGGTATAAGTGAGGTACTCCTCAACCGAGGTCTCCGTGGCGTAGACCGCAGACCGGACTCCGCCCAAGCCAATTCAAACTTCCTTATATTTTCTTGCCGGATCATTGGCCTGGTTGATGGACAGAATCTGCCCTTTCTCCTTGTCGGTCAATCCCAGCAGGGATTGCACGGAATCGAACTTGTTGATATACTTTCGCTGGTCCAACAAAATCTTACAATCGGCATTGTTAATGATGGTATCTTTGATAATAGGACTTGACACGATGTCATCCAACTCCTGCGTAACAACTACGGCTTCCCCGAAATATTTGCGGACGGTTTTGTACAAAAATTTAATATAATCCGCCATGCCTTCACGGGCGATTGCCTTTCATGCCTCTTCCACAACTATCATCTTCCGAACCCCATGTAACCGTCTCATTTTGTTGATAAAAGCCTCCATGATAATGACCGTTACCACTGGAAAAAGAATTTTATGCTCCTTAATTTCGTCAATTTCAAATACTACAAAACGCTTGTTCAGCAGGTCGAGCTGCTCATCTGAATTCAGCAGATAATCATATTCTCCACCACGGTAATATGGAGCCAATACATTCAGAAAGTTAGTGAGGTCGAAATCCTTCTCGCGGTAATGTTTCTCCTCCAGTATTCCACGGAACTCTCCCTGTACGAACTCGTAGAAAGTATTAAAGGAAGGAACCAGCTCAACATCCTCCTTTATCTTTTCAAGAAACAGGTTGACCGCCATTGAGAGGGCCACTTCCTCGGCACGGGTGATTACTTCCGTATCCCTTTTCCAAAGGGACATAATCAGCGTTTTAATGGACTCTTTCTTCTCCAGGTCAAAGATCTTATCCGCTGTAAAAAAGGGGTTGAAAGCTATCGGGTGTTTTTCGCTATACGTATAATACACGCCATCCTCCCCGTTTGTACGCTGGTGGATCAGGTCGCATAAACCCTTGTAACTGTTCCCGATATCAATCAGTATAATGTGGGTATTCTGTTCCCAATACTGCCTCACTAAATGGTTCATAAAAAATGACTTGCCCGAACCGGAAGGACCGATAACCAGTTTGTTTCGGTTCGTGATGATACCACGGCGCATCGGCTCGTCCGAGATGTCCAGATGCAGGGGTTTCCCGTTGGTCCGGTCTGCCATCTTGATGCCGAAAGGCGACAGGGAATCCGCATAGTTCGTCTCCCCGGTAAAGAAGCAGACTCCCTGCTCGATGAACGTATAGAAGGACTCCTCGGCAGGAAAATCACCCTCACCGCCGGGAATGCCCGCCCAGTACAGGGTAGGCGCGTCAATGGTATTGTAACGGGGCTTGCATCCCATCAGGGCCAGGGCCGAACCGGTATCGTTCTTTATCACCTTGAGTTTCTCCCGGCTGTCCGACCACGCCATGACATTGCAATGGCAACGGATGGCGGTCAGCCCGAAAGAATGCGCCTCGTCCAGATAGGCATCGATCCACTGTTTGTTGAGCTGGTTGGCACGGCTGTACTTGGAGAGCGAATGCATGTTGCGTGCCGTCTTCTCAAAGCGTTGCAGGATTTCCGCCGAATCGTCGATGAACAGGTACTGGTTGTAGATATGGTCACAGGAGAGCATCAGACCCACCGGAGCGGCAAAGCTCAGACGGCAGTCGCTACGGTCGGTGGAATATTTCTCATACCGGGTATCCGTCCGGACGGAGCCGGGAAGGTCGTCCACGTCGGACAGGGTATGTACGCAGAGGATATTGTCCCCGATACGCATCTCCGAGGCGCTCATCTGTATGTCCTTCAGCGTGGTCGTATCCTGTTGTGAAAGAGAAAAATATTTCTCAATCAGTCCGGCCTGTTGCGGCGTACCGACAATCTCGTCGGCGGTCAACCGTTCCAGACGGATAAAAGCTGAGTCGTTCAGGATGCGCTCGAACTGGTCGACGCTCTCCAGGAAACGGCTGACCGCATCCTTGTCCCGGACTTCCTTCGGGATGATGTTTCCCCGGCAGAGAATGGAGAAGTTGCTCTCTTTGCGGCTCCGTTCTTTGGTTGTCTTGGTGATGAACAGGTAGGCAAAATGGTTCAGGAAAGGCCGTTCATTGAAGTGGAGCTCAAAGGAACGGTCCAGAAAACTCATTTCGTCCTTCTGCGTGTCGGCCTTATAATTCTCTTTCAGGAACCAGTCCTGCCGGTGCACTATCGTGTAATTCGGCAGTACCTTGACTGCCTTTGTTCATGTGCCGTGCATGGATTCATAGTCTGCGGAAGTGACCGTGAACAGCTCCGGCAAGAAGACCTTGAAGCCGATGGTCACGTCCGCATCCTTGGAGAGGATGCATCCTTCTTCCACCGACAGGATAGGAAACTTACTTTCCAGCGTTGCGGCTTTTAATATATTTCTCATGAATACGTTTTTTAAATAAGGAAGATATACGTTTGCGATTGATGATATAAAACGGGTGGTATTTGACTGCTGCCAGCTTCATCAAGCCATTGGGACCGTACTTCTTGTTCAGGTGGAACATCCCGAAGACCAGCCCGAAAGCGGAAAGGACACCGAAGCCGATGCAGAACCACCGGTCAATACCTATCATATAAAAGATGACGAACAGCAGGAAGATGGCAAGCAGGCCGCCTACGAAGAAGTAAAGATATTGTGCCTGCAGGCCGTTAAACTCCACGCTGCGTCCGATCCCTTTGTTGATATTGTATTCCATAACCGTCTATATTACAGGAAGAATGAACGCAGGACGGTCGCGGCGACAATCAGGAAAACACAGGCTCCAAACCAGGATCCGGCAGTTTTTCCGGTATCGGGGTCTCCTGAAGA
>NZ_EQ973378.1:0-38578 GCF_000157055.1 Bacteroides sp. 2_2_4
AAAAAAGTGGATATACAGTGAAAGAACCGGTCATTACCCTTACTTTGGAAGAGTACGAAGAGCTGCGCAAGGAACGTGAACGCCTTGAAAAGGAACATGCAGAACTTCAGAGAAAATACGAATCCTCTTTGCGGGAGTATTCCCGCCAGGTCGAAGAAATCTCAGCCTGTACAGCCGTCATTGCCGACCTGAGATGGAAATTGGCTGACTTGACACGCCGTTTATGGGGTAAATCCAGTGAAAAACGCCATCTTCCCGAAGATGCCGGCCAGTTGAGCATCTGTTTTGAGTCTCCGTCCGATGTCAATGACCCGGTAGCGGAAGAACAGAAAACAGCTGAGAAATCTGCCAAATCGGAGAATGGTTACAACCGTTTCCGTAAGAGCTTCACCAAAAAGATTACTCCCCACGCCCGTAAGCCCATCGACCCGTCCCTTCCCCGTGAAGAGATTATCATTCCCATGCCGGAAGGCCTTTCGTTGGAGGGAGCGGCGAAGCTGGGAGAGGAAGTGAGCGAACAATATGCCGTCAGTCCCGCCCGATTCTATGTGAGACGCATCATCCGCCCTAAATACCGGCTCGCCGACGGTCGTATCATAACTGCTCCCATGCCCGTAATGGCACATCCCCACAGCAATGCGTCGGAAAGTGTACTGTCACACATTGCTACCGCCAAATATTACGACCACCTGCCTCTGTACAGACAACTGGACATCTTTGAGCGTGAAGGCATCCATCTGAGTCCTTCTACCGTAAGTAACTGGATGATGGCTGCCGCACAGCGTCTGGAGCCAATCTATAATGAGCTTCGTGAACTGGTCAAGGACAGCTATTACGTCATGGCCGATGAGACGCCCCATCCCGTACTTGAAAGCGACCGGCCCGGTGCTCTTCACCGCGGGTATATGTGGAACTTCTATCTGCCCCGGTTCCATACCCCATTCTTTGAATATCACAAGGGACGTGGCAGCAGCGGAATAGACACGCTGCTGGCAGGACAGGTTCGGGTGGTACAGAGTGACGGCTTTGCAGTATATGATGAGTTCGACACACTACCCGGAAAGTTGCACCTGTGCTGCTGGGCACACGTCAGGCGCAAGTTTGTGGAAGCGGAAGGAAATGATCCTCCTAGAGCAAGGCATGCACTTGAACAAATAGGCAGACTGTATGCTGTGGAGGAGAAAATCAGGATAGGACATCTGGAAGGCGGAGCTGTAGTAAGGCTTCGCCGGGAAGAATCGTACCCTATTATCAAAGGACTGGAAAAATGGTGCAGGCAGGAGTATGAACATACGGTTGAGAAATCGCCTATTGCCAAGGCCATATTCTATATGTACACACGTTTTGAACAACTGTCCGGATATGTCAACGATGCACAGTTCTGCATTGACAATAATCCAGTGGAGCGCTCTATAAGGCCATTGACTTTGAACAGAAAAAACACTCTTTTCTCCGGTTCACATGAAGCGGCACATGCAGCGGCAATATTCTTTTCACTGATGGGATGTTGCAGGGAAAATAAGGTGAACCCAAAACTATGGATGCAGGACGTGTTGATTAGGGTACAGGAGAATGAAAGAGAAAAGAAAAACGACTACGCCGATTTACTGCCATTTAATTGGAAAGGATAAACAAGAAAGATAAATAAAGTCAAAAGCCAGACATGCTTCGTCTGGCTTTTGACTTTATTATAGCTTGGAGAGAAATACGGGCGAGGCCGAATGCTTACGTTCACTAGAGTAGATAGAACCGTTCACTCCAGTGCAACGATCTGTTCACTAGAGTGCAACGATACGAATAGTGGTAGGAAGAAATAACAATGATTAGGGAAAAACATAAAGGTATAAGGTGAATAACATACAGGAAAGTAGTAAATAGCAAGAAGTTGCTTAATAAAACCGAAGAAGGAAAGGAGTAATCGTAAATCCGGCAAAAGTCCGGAAAAACTACAATTATACTGTATGAGAAATGAGTAAAATGTATAGACGGAGTATGAGAATAAGATGAGAAATGGTTTAAACCCTATGAGAAATGCTCGATTTTACGGACTAAATCACGGAAAAGCTATGAGAAATGCCCTTTTGTATTTTATTTCTCATGGTGTTATCTGTTTGATTCACAGCTGATTATTGTGTATGTTATGAGAATATGAGAAATGAAAAAGAAAAATCCTTTTCAGTAAAGTGAAGATTCTACGTATCATTCTCATACAAGTATCATATTAATGAATCAAACTAAGGAATGGAATTAGGGGGCACAGAACGATATGTGTAAACTACGACGGCCGCAAAAACTTATCGTATTGCCGATGAATAGGGAACTTGGGGCTGAATTTATGGAATGACAAAAACAAAACGATGCGTTACAACAAGTAACATTTAGCTTACATTACACTACCATTCAAACGGCTAAAATACAACAAGAGGTTAACTTTAGGTTAATCGACCGATGTAATTAGGCCATAAACCACCATCTAAAGGGTGAGAATCCTTATATATAGCCTATTTCAGTAAATAGTAACTGGAATAGCTTCTTATTTTATGAGTATTTGAGAAACTGTTTGAACGAGAATTCAGAAGCCGTAAATAATGTGTTTCAATGGGAAATTATAGCTTTCTCTGAATTGTTAAAAATGGAGTTGGGGATACTGTTGGGGATACCGAGTTGGGGATACTTATTTGTCCGTATATTTTATATATTAGAAAGTTGGGGATACTTTTTATATGCTTAAAAGAGTCGATTTTTATAGTGATGTTTCTTGCATTTATGTGTTTTTTGCTGTTTTAATACGGATTCACAGGGGGATATTACGCTATATTTCAAAGGATATTCAAATGCAAATCTATTGTAAGTGCTTGATTTGTAGTGATGTATTTCGCAGTTAGATGTATATTTAGCGCATAAAAGCGTGTGCGCTTGCTTTATATTGCGTAATGGAGCAGTTGGTAGCTCACATGGTTCATACCCATGAGGTCACAAGTTCGAGTCTTGTTTACGCCACAAGCTTTTGATATGGATTGGTTGCTCCGAAGTACAAGGAGTGTTGGTAAAATGATTGTTGGATAAGAGAATCTCCTGGTAATTCTGCCAGGAGATTTATTTAAAGAAATGAGTATGTATCGCAGATTTTTAAATTCAATAAAGAGGTGGAGAGATAGACGATTGAAAAAGAAAATTATAAATCGACTCCTTAACAATCCTAATCATCGACCTTGTGTTGAAAGCACCGTGCTTATTGCTTATGATATATTCATGTATATTACATGCGATTCTGACGAGGATTTTTCAAAACTGTAGGATATACGGGCTTATTTTCGCTATCAACAGTTGGAAATACTGCTGGTATAGTAAATTTGATATTAGTTACTGAAACATTTTTTTCTCCTGAATTTTTATTTCCACCAATAGCAAAAGCACCAAATGCTACACCTATTCCTGATTTGTTACCTTCTTCTGTAGAAGCAGTGAGGGCAACTTCAAATTCGACATCCTGTATAGGATATTTCTTGTTTTTAATAGTGGCATGATTATAGTTCTCTCCTGAATTATATGAACTGGGATTAATGACACTGCCATATTCTTCAGTAGCTTCTTGAGCTTCCTTTATTCCTTGAGTAATTTGTAATAGTGTCTCTTTTACAAAATCTTTTAATTCCATGATACTAATATTTACCTTGCATGTGCTTGTTTACTTAAAAACATTTGATGTTAATATTATAGCCCCGATAAATGCAGCAACAAATCCTATAATAAAAGCAAATCCAATAAACATCGTCCATCTCTTGATGTTATTTATTTTTTCAATATGCGCATACTTAGCATTTAATTCGATTAGTGGACCGAATTCTTCATCTATCTTTTTTTATAAATCTACATCGCTTAAATCTTTATTCTCCTTTATGGTCTTTTTAACTTCTTGAGCTAATGGGGAGTCGCAGTTATAGCTGCTACCAGAAGTGATCAGATTGACATAGCTGTAAATAATTTCTCTTGTTTCCATGTTTTGTTGTTTTAAGTTTATATATAATAGCAATATTGTGTAGTTAACCTCTATAACTTCATCTTCTGTTTTCATGAAGCAATGAGCTTTAATAACAAAATGATTATGTTTTCCCAACCGATGATCTCTTTGAGGTGGTGGGCTGCTTCGTGGGTAAGGAGTCTTCTCCATAGTCGCCAGATGATTCTGAGGTAAAAGCTTCGGTGATATTATCTGTTTTTGAGTGTTGTTCAGACTCCTTATCCTGAGATTCTAATTGGCGGATACGTTCTTCAAGACGACCGTTTTCTTTTAGAAGTTTTTCTATTTTGGCCTCTTTCTCGCTTATTATATTATCTTTTTCATCGAGCTTATCCATTAAGCGTAGAGCAATGGTATCGGATTGATTAGATACAGTAGATGGTACAAATATATTTTCGTTAATTGGAGAAATTGGGGTAGATATATCAGCTATCATATTCCCTATTTCTTCTTCAATCCAAACTTTGTTTATATTTCTATTTAATATACATAATCTGTCTATGAAGTCATTGGGTAGTGGTACCTTATTATTAAGTATTTGTGAGAATGAAGACTTATTAGAATATCCTAACAGCCTTCCTATGCTCTCTTGATTTTTAGCAACTCCTGTGCCTATTAGCCATTTGACCACCAATTTCACACGATCATGTACAGTCATACTAAACTTATTTAGGTGTAAACGATTAAAAGTTTATATTTTATTTTGCCGTTATTATAAACTTGTTTATATTTGCAGTATCTTTCCAAAGCGAAAGATGGGTGCTAATATACGAAAAGAAATTAATTAATCAATAATAGGATATGGCAAAGATTTTAATGGATTATGGAGCTAAGCGGGAACTGGCAGAGAAATTTGGCGTTAGCGAGGTGACTGTCAGGGATGCTTTGAAGTTTAAAACGAAAAGCAATATTGCTAATATGTTGCGGAAAGCTGCTTTGGAAATGGGTGGTGTGTTGAAAGATGCGAAGACGCTTAAAGAAGCGGTTCATGCTAATACATTGGATAAACTGGATAAGTAACTATTAAATAAATTAAGTTATGAAAATAATTAGATGGATTCAGAATGTGGCTGCTGCGGCTGCGTTTATTGTGGCTCTCAATTTGGTTGACGGGCTTGGCGTTTCAATAAAGGATGCCTGTACGGCTGGTGTGTTGCTGGTTCTTTCGGTAGCTATGTTGTTGGGAAGGGCTTTGGAAGAGGAAGAAAGGGGGGCTGAGTGATGAAGTATCAATTTACGATCCATGCCGATGCGCTACCAAAGATGCTGTCTGTATACAAAAAAACAGGTGGTAATTTGGAGATTCAGCCAATGGAAAATGCTAATATAAAAGTTATATCAGACAACGAAAAGTTTTTATTTCATGATGATCTTAGAGAAATAAAGCTCCGTACTTCGATTAGCCCAATACAGGATCAATCTGAAATCATACGAAAAGAGGTTCTATCTATTCTTCAAGAACTATCAGAACCATCTACTGAAGTAAAAACAGGCTGTGGTCCAGTTGCAATATCAGGTATCGATGTCAGCAAGATAAAACTTCAAAGAAGTAAGATTACAGAAAAAAAGGCTTTCGATTTTAAATTAGAGAGACCTAGAAGTAAATGGGAACTTATCAAAATATTGCAAGAAGAATTCGACAAGTTCCCAGATGATACAGAATTCACCTCATTCTCTGTTCTTGGAATTGGAGTTGGGAAAACTCATTACTACTAACCTTTCTTGGCAAATGGTTTAATACGATGTGGTTCAGATTCTCGTTCTTCTTTGAGCAACCGATTATCTACTTCATCCATTAAGCGTTCTAATTCTTCATGAGCGCAAGATTCCGAACCGTTTGGAGTTAACTTGGGCTTACAGCCACAAATAGGACAAGTGAGTTTACTATACTCTTCTTGCTGTTTTTTTAAGAAGTTATTCATGTTAGTTTATTTTAAGTTGATAGCTACAAAGGTAGCAAACTATTCTGGTTCGTGAGGAATAGGGATAGTGTTTTTTGACATGCAAGATAAGAGCTTTCACGGGTGGCTTACGGGTTCGGGTCGGTGCCGGACGCTTGCGCTAATTTAAAATATAAAGGTTTCTGATTATGGAAATGTTTGGTAAAACACTTTGTGTTACGTATGACGAACTTGTGGGAAGCGGGATTATGAGTAAGTCCAATTATAAAAAACATGTTCGTGAGAAAAAGTTTGTTCTCTTGCAAAAAGGCGGCAACGGGCGTAAGGTGCGGATTGTATACGAAAGTATGCCTGAAACCATACGTGCGAATTATGACGCAAAATATCCTGACGCCAAGAAACAACTCAAAAAACAGATAGTTCCCATGAATGAACGATTGAAAGGTGATGAAAAAGCCGCCAATTTCTTCCGGACATATACCCCGAAAATAACGATCGAACGGCAGACGGAATACATGCTGAACGTCAAGGTCCTTAATGCCATGGTGGCTAAGGAAATGGACTTGAAAGGTATACACAACCAAAGTGGCTACCAACATAAGCCGCTGGTTCGCGATACGATTATCGCTCTCTGCGAGAGCTTGCGTGAACGGTACGGACACACTCTTCCGAAAAGTGCGGCCCGCCTGATAGAAAAATACAATGATTACAAAAAACGCAGTTATGTAGCCCTTATTAATGGGAATATAGGCAATCAGGTAGCCCGTAAGGTCGGTCCCAAGGAAGGACGCCTTCTGTTAAGACTCAAACGTAGTAAATTCCCTGTATATACTGATATGCAGATATTCGAGGAGTATAACCGGATAGCCGAGGAAAAGGGGTTAAAACGCATTGAATCACCCAATACCGTGACGAATTATCTCTATAAGACCGCCGTCAAACTGTGGTGGTACGCTTCTGTTTATGGTGAAGTGGCTTTCAAAAACGAGTTCATGCCGTTATTTGACACCCAGTTGCCGGAAATGCCGAACACGCTTTGGTATGGTGACGGAACCAAGCTTAATCTTTACTACAAGGACTATGACAAGAAACAGAAACGCATGGTAGCCCGTACTATTGACGTATACGAAGTGATGGATGCCTGTACCGAAGTGTTTTTGGGGTATTCATTCGGACAGGAGAACTTCCTGACCCAATATGACGCCTACCGCATGGCTCTGGAAACATGGAAAGTCAAGCCATACGAGATAGTGACGGATAACCAGGGAGGACATAAGACTAAAGGTGCCCAGACATTCTTCAAGAAGATATGCCACCTGCATAAGACCACCATGCCGCACAACGGACAATCGAAAAGTATTGAAAGCGCTTTCGGACGCTTCCAGCAGCAGGTACTTCATAAGCTATACAACTTTACAGGGCAGAACGTTACGGCCGTCAAGGAAAACAGCCATGTCAATGTGGACCTTATCATGGTAAATATCGAACGTCTGCCGACACTGGAAGAGGTGAAAGAACAATATATAGCCTGCCGCAATGAGTGGAACACCATGGATCATCCGACTTCCGAAACCGGAATGACCCGCATGGAAATGTATACTTCCCTCAACAGTCCGAATGCGGAACCACTGGAAGACTATGAAGTGGCGGACCTCTTCAAGATATTCTCCACCACTAGTGTGAAATACGGAAAGGACGGCTATTGCTTTGAAATAGATAAAAAAGAATATCGCTACCAGGTGTATGACGAAAGCGGACAGGTAGACCTTAACTTCCACATGCAGAATGTAGGCGAAAGTTTCCGTTACCGTTACGATCCGAAAGACATGACAGTCATCGAACTATGGCGGACTACCGCTACCGGACTGGTTTACGAAACCGACGCTACTCCGAAAGTCAAGATTCACCGTGCCACTGCCGAGCGGGATGAAAAAGATAACCACTTCCTGTTTACCCAACTGCGGGAAAACGAACGTGCCCGCGTTGCCCATCACATTGCTTCGGAAGAACTGTTGCTGGAAGAGAGTATGAGCGAAGCCTACACCAGACTGATTATTCCCCGTCCGGTAGGAGTGTCAAAAGATTCGATGGACGATTACCGTGAAGAATATGCCGACGGCAAGTTGAGAGCTCCGGTAGACTATCTTCCCGGCACCGGACCGGGAACCTACGAACCGGATGATGAAGAAAGTGGCGTCGCGTCTGTCGGGGAATTTACCAAAGAAACGTCCGGTTTCACTTGGGCGGATATGTACAAAGACTTTTAAACCAGTATTCAATAATCAATCAAATACCAATCAGACAATGAAAGAACTTACAAAACAGGAGAAGGACGCTATCCGCGAAGCTCTGACGGAATATTGCAGCAACTATCCTTCACAGAACCGTGCCAGTGAGAGTCTTAACGGTGTAAGTGCCGCCACCGTTTCGCAAATTACCAATGGCAAGTATACCAATATCAGCGATGACATGTTTATCCGTATCGCTACGCAAATAGGCTATAGCCTTGAAAACTGGACGCTGCACGAAAGCGATACCTTTACCCGTCTCACTTTCGCCATGAGCGACGCCCAGATGTACCGGAATGTTACCTGGGTAGTCGGTGATGCCGGATGTGGAAAGACAACGGCTGCCATAGAGTATCGTCGTACGCATCGCAATGTGTTTTATATCCTTTGTTCGGAGGATATGAAGAAAAGCGATTTCGTGCGTGAAATAGCCAAGCAGGTGGGAGCTCCGGTAGACGGAACGAATCTGCGTGACATTTTGGAATACTCTATCAGCATGATTGCTTTCCTGAAAAATCCGGTCCTTATTTTTGATGAAGGAGACAAACTGACGGATTCCGTTTTCAACTACTTCATTTCCATCTACAACCGCCTGGAAGGTAAAAGCGGCATTGTCTTCCTTTCTACCGACTATATCAAACGTCGCCTGGAGAACGGCTTGCGTTATAACAAGAAAGGCTATAAGGAGATAAACAGCCGTATCGGTCGTAAATTCTTTGACGTGAATGTGGCTACGGAACAGGACATATATGCCATCTGCAAGGCGAACGGTCTGACTGACCCGGGTGAAATAAAACGTGTAATGCGTGAAGCGATGCAGGGCGAATATGATCTCCGCCGGGTAAAACGGGTGGTGCATGCCTGTAAGCGCATGCTTGAAGCCAGACGGTTGGAAGGAGGAAAACAGGCATGAGCGGAAAGGTAAATGAAGCCCGCACGTTTGCCCGTAACGCTAAAGGCGTTCGGGAAGTGCTGAACATGAAATTTGATACGTTGCCTTTCGAAGGTGACTGGTTCGAGGCTTTCAATACTCCCGAACGTCGTGGTGTCTGGTTTATCTGGGGGAACACGGGTAACGGAAAAACTTCTTTCGTGATGCAGCTCTGCAAATATTTATGCCGGTTTGGGCGTGTGGCTTATGATAGTCTGGAAGAGGGTGCCTGCCTTACGATGCAGAATACGCTTATGCGTTTCCAAATGCAGGAAGTAAACCGACGCTTCCTGCTTCTGGACGCGGAGCCGTTGGATCAGTTAAGCCTGCGTATCAAACGTCAGAAAGCGCCTGATTTTGTGGTTATAGACAGTTTTCAGTACACGCAGATGACTTACCGGCAGTACATTGAGTTCAAAGAAAAGCATCGTGGCAAGCTGCTGATTTTTATCAGCCATGCCACCGGGCGTCTGCCAACCGGACGTAGCGCAAAAAGCGTGATGTTCGACGCGTCACTGAAAATCTATGTAGAAGGATACAGGGCATTTTCCAAAGGCCGTTTCATCGGGCCGCGCGGGCATTTCGATATTTGGCCGGAAAAGTCCAGACTTTATTGGGGAGAAGAAATCTGACTAGTGATAAATGTTTAGTAATAAGTGATTAACAATGAAAATGACTAAGGGTAAGCCTATCAGTCCGGGACAGTTGAAAGCGTTGCATGCCACATTCCGCAGCAAGGGATTTGATGAAGAAGATCGTCATGATTTTATCAGTCGCTTTACGGAAGGACGTGTCAATAGTACAAAGGAACTGACTTTCAATGAGGCAAGGCAGATGCTTGAGCGGCTGAATGAATCCGATATAAAAAAGAAAGAACGGGAACAGGCGGAATCACTGAAGCAAGTGAAGGCTATATTCAAACTGTCTTTTGGAATCTCCTTTCTGAACAAGGGATATAGCAATGACACGGAGGAAGAATTTGAGATGAATAAGGCCAAACTGAACATGTTTGCCCGCAGCAAGAGCGCTTCCCACAAGAACGTGACGGAGATGTATCTTTCCGAGCTAAAAGCTTTCAAGAAGCAACTGGAAGCTATTGCCTACAACGAAAATAATAAATCTAAAAACAAGAAATCATGAGAAAAAGTCAGGAAATAAGTAAAGCGATTGCTATTCTTCGGAAGAAGGGGGACAAGTTAAGTCTGATCCAGGCGGATGTATTGGCAAATCGTCGTGGCGAAGTATGGGTGTTTGAGCGGTATGTGCGTGATGTGGCGGATGCGGAACGTGATGAATCCGTTTATTGTGCCGCCCGTGACGCTGCCAAATACCTCATAGGGCGTATTGAAATGGCAGAATTGATTCCGGATATTGAGAAATATCAGAAAATTGCAGCCCCCAGTCCGGAGCCTAAAGTCTCTACGGAGTCATTGCTCCGGCGAATAGAGAAATTGGAAAGGCTGGTGGATGACTTATTGCTCGAACGTCGCCAACGTTCTGCTTATAAGAAGATGCCGGAAAGCTACGACCGGGGTGATTTCCTTATTCAGACGAAGGCGTACGAATATATCGGATGTAGTAAGACTACCTTGAAATCCTGGACGGATAAAGGACTCATTACTGGATATCGTAAAGGTACTAAGGTCTATTATTGTAAAAGCGAATTGGATGCAAGTCCGGTTGTCCTAAATTTTAAAAACATAGGCAATGGAATTAGATAAGGAAGGACGGTAATCATGGCACGCCTGCAAAAAGAATCCGGTGATCTCATGTCCTTTCGTCTTCAGGAGATCACCCGCTTGAAGGAGCGCATCATCCGGGACGAATCCCGTATGGATGAAATCATCAACATCCTGATGGAACGTGATACTTCGGAAAAATCGAAGGAAACGGATGATTTGATTTTAGAATTGAACAGTACAGGAATACGCATTGAACGGGATAAAGTCAGCCTTGCGAAGTTGAAAGCCCCTTCGGAACTGACGGACGAAGACCGTAAATACCTTCCAGGATCGGGAAGTTCAGAGAAATTCAATATCAAGTATTAATCATAGTATGAACCATTAAAAGAAAAGAATTATGGCAAAGACAAGAGTAAAGAAAGTCGTTATTTCCGGCATTACATTGGAACAGGCGGAAATCGCCTTCAGTGAGTTTGCAACGGCTGACGCCAAAGTGCAGAATATCCAAAGCAAAATGGATATGGAAATCACCCGCATCCGTGACAAATATGCGGATGCACTAGCAGAACAGCAGGACATTAAAGAGAAGAACTTTGAAATCATGCAGACATTTGCTACCGAACATCGTGAAGAATTGTTTTCCAGGCGCAAAAGTTATGAAAGTGCTCATGGTACGTTCGGTTTCCGTACAGGCACGCCCAAGCTTAAAATCATCAAGGGTTTTACTTGGGCGTCCGTCACTAACCTGGTGAAGGAATTTCTTCCTGGGTACATCCGTGTAAGCGAAGAACTGGCGAAGGACCGCCTTTTTGCCGATCGCGATAAGGAGGATGTGGCTGAACAATTATCAAAGTGTGGGATGACAATAGTACAAGATGAAACCTTCTATGTGGAACCCAAGAAAGAAAACGAACAACCGTCCTGAGTACTCGTACGATCCTATCGGTAGCCGTTGGGCGGTTTACCGATGGGAAAAGTCCGGGAATATTAGTACTGGAAACAAAGTGGCGGAATTTTCCACCCGCGAAGAAGCCCGGAAAGAATGTTTTCGACTGAACGGTTGGAAATATCAAGCCCCTAAATCATGAAGAAATTCATCTATAAGAGCAATCTCCGGCGTGAACGGATGCCGGAGTGGCTCAAAGACATCACGGATTACACACTGAAAGAATTTAATAGTTTTTTTCCTTTCGGTTCAAAATTTGACTTTGAGATGTTGGAATGGGGTATAAAGGAAGACTTAAAGCTGCTCGGAAAAGAGAATGTAACTGCGGAACTGGTGACGGATGAAGAAGAGATGGTCATCTTTGTCAAGCGTTCCGGACGTACACTGATCTCAATCTATTTTAAATAACATTTTATCAACAATTAAACAACTTACAATTATGGCAATGCACACATGGTTTGAATGCCGTATCCGTTACGAAAAGGTGATGGATAACGGAATGCAGAAAAAAGTAACTGAACCCTATCTGGTTGACGCGCTTAGCTTTACGGAAGCGGAAGCACGTATTATCGAAGAGATGACACCCTTCATATCGGGAGAATTCACCGTATCGGATATTAAACGTGCTAACTACAGCGAATTGTTCCCTAGTAATGATGAACAGGATGACCGCTGGTTCAAGTGCAAACTGGTCTTCATCACTCTTGATGAAAAGAGCGGGGCAGAGAAATGTACTTCCACTTATGTGCTAGTTCAGGCTTCCGACCTCGACCGTGCGAAAAAGAACCTGGACGAAGCGATGAAGGGAACGATGGCGGATTATCAGGTTCCATCGGTGACGGAGACGGCTATTATGGATGTTTATCCATATACGGCATCAGATAACGAACCGGAATTCAGGGAATGATTATAGCTGTAGACTTTGACGGAACCATTAGCCGGGGTAAATACCCGGCTATTGACGGAGAACAACCGTATGCGGGTGAATCGCTGAGAAAGCTCTATTCGCAAGGTCATAAGATTATCATATGGACTTGCCGTACCGGAGACAGACTTTTGGAAGCTATCAACTGGCTTCTTGAACATCAGATTCCATTCAGTCGTATCAACGACCACGATCCGGATAATTTGACCAAATACGGTGGTGAAGGTGGAAAGAAAATATACGCGCACGTCTATATTGACGATAAGAATATCGGCGGCTTCCCCGGGTGGCCTGCATGTCTGGCGGAGATTGAGCGTATGGAAGCTGAATACGAAGATTCTTTGAAACAACAAACCTTAAAAATGAATAGCCAAAGCAGTACTAGCAGTATCACATCCGGTCCTTGAGGCAAAGCCAAGAAAGGACTATATAAATCACTTCCGACAGTCAAAGCCCCTGGAAGGAATTTTCTTTGCAGACTTTATCGGCGAAGTGGTTGAAAAGAAATCCCGGCGCAAGTCGGCACACTATTCCGCTTGTATGATGCCATTATCAAGCATCTGAACGAGTTTTCCCGGCTTTATGATTGTGACATTTTTACGAATTCCGTCACAGAAGAGTTCCTTGACGATTTTATCATTTATCTCGAGAATTGCGGTTTGCGGCACAATACGATTGTAGGTTATATTCTGAAAATGCAATCAATGATCAGAAAGGCTTCGCAATACAATTATGCGGTAGATGCGACTTATGATGCGATAGCCATGCGTACGGAGCCAACGTTTGCAGTCTTCTTGTCCATGAACGAAATCACCCGGATTTATTATTATAAGTTCGAGAACCAGGACAAGAGAAAGGCGAAAGAACGTATCCGCGACCTGTTTGTCGTTGGTTGCCTGACTGCATTAAGATATTCCGACTACTCTACACTGACGGCAGACAACCTGCAAAACGGATACATTGTAAAACGTACCAAGAAAACGAATGTTGATGTGAAGGTTCCGGCTCATGACTATGTGAAGGAAATCTTTGCGAAATACAATGGTCAGATACCGTTAGGGCTTTGCATCCAATACTTCAATAAGTACTTGAAGTTGATTATGCGGGAAATCGGTCTGAATGATAAAATCACTTTTTCCTATACAGAAGGCGGAGAACTTAAAACTGTCACTCGTGAAAAATGGGAACTGATAAGTAGTCATACAGCCAGAAGGAGTGCAGCCACCAACATGTATTTGACGGGACGCATGAAAACTCTGGAAATCATGAAACTAATCGGGCACCGTTCGGAACAAAACTTCTTCCGCTACATTCGTTTGACGAATGATGATATGGCAAGAAGTATTTCAGGGGATATGTTTTTTAGAAAATAACAATTGAACGTTTGCCTGGCGGCAGGCAAACGTTCTTAATAATGAAATAATAAACCGAAGAGACGGGGCGGGTTAAAGGACGTCATTGCCCGCACTAAGAGGGCGTCTTGTGTATGTCTAACACCAGTGTTGAAGTTATCACATAGCTAAGGCTGACAGCCGGGAAAGACCGGTTTTTAGTAATACTCAAAATAAGAAAAGTAATGAATCAAATAATATATAAAACAGAAAGGGCATCCATTTCTGGACACCCTTTTTAATGCAGTGTATGCCTTCTTTAATGTCTTTTTGACATCCTCATAACTTGATATTATGGTAAAGACACACGCAACTATGTTTAATATAGTTTCTATGTCTGCCATAACTTAAAAAAATAATAGTTATCTCGGCATATGCCTAACATTTAACTGGGATTCGAACCCATAAATGCCAAAAAGCATTTTTACCCTATTGTTTGCAAATGCTGTGGCAAAAATACAAAAGTAAAATTATAAAAAGAATATTATGGCAAAAATTTATGTAGCAAGTAGTTGGAGAAATGTATTTCAACAGGATGTTGTAAATATTCTCCGTGATTTAGGGCATGAGGTCTATGATTTTAAGAATCCCCCACATGGTAATGGTGGCTTCCAATGGTCTGATATAGACCTTAATTGGCAAAACTGGACAGCAGAGCAATATTGTGAAGCTCTTAATCACCCGATTGCACAAAAAGGATTTGATTCAGATTTTAACGGCATGAAGTGGGCGGATGTCTGTGTTATGGTTCTTCCTTGTGGTCGGTCTGCTAACACAGAAGCGGGCTGGATGAAAGGCGCAGGTAAAAGGGTGGTGGTTTATTCTCCGAAAAAGGAAGAACCGGAACTTATGTATAAGATATATGATTTTGTGAGTGATAGCATATTTCGTATCAATGATAAGATAATTGGCGTATAACTAGAAAAGTATTTAGTAAGAAAATATAAACCATAAAAAGAAAGGAATATGGTGTATGAAAACAATTTCAATTGATGTGGACGAAACGAGCGTTCAAATAGAACCTAGCATGGCTAGAAATGGATATGTCAGAGTAACAGCAGAAGTCGATAAAAGAGACTCTAACAAATTACTAGATTCCATATCTAAGGACGATATTTCTGATTATATGTGTGAATATAGTTATAACTGTGAGATTGAATAACTCTAGAAAATGGTGAATACGAGAAAAGACTTTGGTGGTAACATGAAAATACCACCAAAGTCTTTTTTTATAGTTTTGCTATTATGTTTCTTACTGCTCTTCTGCAATTATTTAAGTTTTCTTGTTTTACCTGAGTTTCGTTACCAAATATATTATGACGTCCTGTTGTCAATAAAGAGAAAGGAATAGCTTCAGCAAAAGCTACGACTCCAGTTGTTTGAAAGTCTCGAACTTCAACTAATCCATCTAATATATTGGAGAATGTAAAGATATTAGGCTTTTCTGTTTGTAGCGAACAGATACTTGTATCAATAGAAGCTAATACTGATGAATATGCCGAAGCTGGTCCCATATACTGAGTAATACGATTTTTTATAATAAGGTGTATCTGTGGAAGTGGGAGTCCTGCTGTTAACATCTTTGTGTTATAAGCGTAGTTATTATATATGGTAGACGGTAACTGCAGACCATAAACTAATGATAGTACGTTGTTTAATGCTCTTTTTGATGAATCGTCTGCCATAACAGGAATAATGAGCCTTTCTGTTGCCGTTAAGGCTATTTGAGTATAGATTGCAAAACTTGGATTAGTATCTATAAAAATAACATCATAATCTTCTTGTGTTAAAAGTAAATCCTTTAACCAACTTACCACTTTTACATATGTGTCTAATCCTGGTATTTGAGTGATGGATAATGCTGATATAGAATTAGATTGTAATTCAATAATTCTATCACCTGCAAGCAAATCCACATTAGTTGGAATATTAGAATTGAATAGATGAGGATTGGTTATATACTGACTAAGGCTTACATTGGTAGGCATATTATAGGGAGTTGATAATCTTTCCTGAAAATATCCACCAATAGATTTTCTATAACTATGACTTTCCCATATTTGAGTAAGTTTGTTTCCACCATTACCCAACAGTCCACCTAACATTAATTCTGAAAGGTTTGCCTGGGGACATAAATCTACACATAAAACCTTTTCGTTATTATGCGCTATTGCATATTCTGCAATAGTTTGAAAACACAAGCTAGTTTTGCCTGTTCCTCCTTTATTATTCCAAAAAGTATAAATCATATTCTTTTATTATTATATTTTGCTTCAAATATAATAATAAAATTTTGTCTATCTAAAATTGCAACAGTTTTTTTCTAGATATGTTCTAAACCTTGAAATCTTCAAGATCATATTTTTATGTTCAAATCAATTATGAATAATTTAGTTTTTGACATCAATAAAACCAAGACCACAAAAAATAATGAGATAATTTTCTTATCTTTGTTTTTGGAAATTAATGGTGATTTCTAAAATTTTAAATAATATAATTTATGGATGAGAAAGATAATAAAACGGTCACGATAGCTGATGTAATTGAGAAAAGTATAAAACCAAAAGGGAAAGTATTAACAAAAAAAGAGCTTTTGGCATATTTTGAAGTTGATGAAAAAGCTTTGGAAAGTTATGAAGACAATCAATTAATTCAATATAAAGATGTCATTCCAAAGAAGTAAAACACAAAAAGGGCGGTGAATTTTATAATTTCATCGCCCTTTTTGTGTTTTATTCCCCTGGTTCTCCTAAAAATATAACAAATCTTCTGTTTAATCATTGTTTGAAGTTAATAAAAAACTACCTGCTAGTAAACGTTCGGCTATTAGCAGGTAGTCATTGTGTTTCTACGTAGTAATTATGTGTTTACTACATAGTAGTTTTTACGCTGCCGGGTCCGGAGCTTCCCCGCTTCCTCCGCCACCCGGATTGGACGGTTCCGACGGGTCGGTGGGGCATCCACCATCACTTCTTTCTTCCCGGTCACTTTCGTGAAGCTTAGTGCTTCGCTGCGTGTGGTCACCTTCACCATTTTGCCCGGATGGAACTGGATATGCGCAACCGTGATATTGTTGGCCGTGAACTCCTTCTTGGTTTCCGTACCTGTGCTGCATACCTGAATCTGGAACGTACCGAAGTTTTCCATCTTCACTATTTTGCCGGCCGCCAACTGCACCTTCATCTGACGAATCAGGGCACGGAGCACGTTCAATACGTCACCATCCGTCAGTGAAGTGGCATACGATATTTCTTCCGCCATTTCGTCCATCGTCACCACGCCATCAGTCTGCGCTTTGGCATAAAACATTTTCTTTGCCGTGTCATCTTCCGGCTTTGTACTCATCAGAGTGAGCGAATATTTTACACTCATTTTTTTAGTTACTATTTTACGATTTACGATTTGACTGCGTTGCCAATCCGTTGTTTAACTCTGCCTTTCGCGAAAAGACGGTGCAAAAGTGGCTGATTCCTTTCGGAATGTGTCGTTTCTTGCGTGTTTATGGTGCATTAACGGGGAAAACAGTGTATTTTTGTGTTACTCAAATCTCCATAAATTATGCCACGCGGAAGAAACAAAGAATTATTATCACGCAGGGATGAAAAATTGCTTCGACGTTACTACGAACTGACAGAGGTACAAAACCTCCGTTTCGATCGTGCTCTGACTTTGCTTTCCAAAGACGAGTTCTTTATCAGTGAAGCCCGTATTATGGCTATCATCCGCAAGAACTGTAATCGTTTGGGAGACATTGATGTGAATCCGGTTCCCAAAGTACGCAAGCCGAAACTTACAGCACGGCAATTGGCGTTGTTCAAAAGCGATGAAAAGAGCTAGCTATTCCGTTACCGTTACTTCATATCTCATCTCATATACTTTGATTCCACCCGGAAGACTGTAGTTCCTGCTCTTCTTCCGGACAAGAGGTCCGGCTGCGCCTTCAAACCTTTTGCAATGCAGCAGTCTGTTCAACTCCGAAGCCATCTGTTGGCGTTCAACAGCCTTTTCTTCCGTTCCACTACCATACCGGGTATCATCGTAACAGTCGATTCCCAAAGTGATGACTACCGTGCATTTACCGCGCTGCACTCCGCCTGAAAGGCTTTCCCAATCGGTTTGTTCCGCATTTATCAGTACGCAGGGAAAGGTGACCGGATAGGTGTCTTCGTCTGTCTGGAGCTGGCCATAATCTTCGTCTATGGTGGACAGTACGGGCATATTGGCAGCAATGTGCTGCTGAAGGCTGTAAAATAATTGTTCCATGATTCTTATTTGTTTAAAATGTTAGTGATATTAGTTTCTATCAAATTCTCTATTTTCTGGTTCAGTTCACGGCTTTCACCAATAAACTGACGCTTGGGAATTGTGGCTTTTACGTCGAGTGTTTTTTTCGTTGTCAGTGCAAGTCTTTTCCATTTCAATGCTTCTTCCGGAAGATTTTCTTCAATGGCTATGCGTTTCTTGCCACCAGCTTTCATCCTTTTGGTGATTCCGGCAGCCTGATAATATTGCGCCCATGCGAATTTCCTCATTTTCGGGGTCACTTGCGGATGTGTGGTTATTTGCCCGCCATTGTTATGCAAGGCTGCGTATTCCACGTCGTTTGTCACAGTGACGCTGGAGTCTCCCGGAATATATTTGATGGAACTGAACAGGTGGTTTCTTCCGGAAAGCAATGTACCGTATTTGGTGGAAGCTCTTTTTCCGCCTTTTTTCCGTCTCTGGGCTTCCTGCCAGGGATGAAGGCTACCATCGACAAAACCACCCTGACGGAAGTTTTCCTGAAAATGGTCTTTTGCCGTACGACCTGCCAGGATGGGAAGTTTCCGGTGGCGGAAGTCATTCAGTTCAGCAGCCTTGGCTTTCAACAGTGCGGAGAATTCTTTTATGTTCATTTTTCTATGTATGAATATGTTATTTCACTATTTAATTGTATATTTGCTTGATGACTCAAATAATATAATAAAATGGTTCAACGATTTTATAAAGAGAAAACTGACGGGTTCATTCTTGATGACCGACATGAGATTCTTAGTCTTTATATTTCCCAGTGCGCGCGTTGCAAGCATTTCATGGAAGATGATTACTATTGTTCAGCATACCCTGACGGTATCCCTGACAGGTTGCTTGAAGGAAGCGACACTCATGATGTCATACAGCCTGACCAGGTGGGAAATACCCTATACGAGCCAGAGGATTAACGTGTCTTTCCTTTGATATATTCCCAATCAAATTTTTTAGCAATACGTCTTGCCAGTAAATGGAAGTGCGTTGAATTAGCCTGTGCAAAGGTCAAGGTTCCCGCATTGATACGTTGGGTGAATTCTTTTTTCAATTTCGCGTTTTCTTTCATGTAAGTAGCCTGAAACTCTTTCAAGGAAACGCCCCAACCTTTTTCCGGTCTTCTCATGACAAACGTATAGTTAGGCGTAACAGCCCGTATTTCTGCGGCATCGTGTCCCACTGCAAGTGATAAATCCTCTATGCTAAAAGAATTACCTATTCTTGCTATGCTGTTTTCCGGAACTTTCCAACCTCTAGGGTGATTATGCGTAAATATGGCATTTTTCATAAGGTTGCATTCTTCATCCGAAAATTCTACTTTAAAAGACTTTCCTCTTTTGTCTACGAGAACTTTCCCTTCCCGGTCTACAATTACTCCGGTTTCATAATCCCGGTTCATCCTTATATCTTTTTCTATATCAGCTACTATTTTATTTATTTTCCGGTCATTGCCATCCAGCACGGTAACCTGCTTTATACCTTCAATTGTATAGACAGATGTATCTTCTTTCTTGCTCAAATACTTTTTTACCGCTTTCTCCGCTCCATCATACGCATATCTTACGTACGGATGCGACTTGTCAAAGAGTTCCCCGGTTTGTCCCGGATTCCCTTTCAGCCCGTCAGCCGGCTTGTCATCATCGCCGCCTTCCGGAATCCCGTCCATCGGTGTACAAGGTTCGTCTGTTGACGTCAATGGGCATTTGCAGTTCCATCTGTCACCCGGGCGGTGTGATTTCCAAAACGGGTGGTCAACGGGCAATACTGTTCCCCAAAATATTTTGTGGTCCGCTCCCGGATGGATGCTGGTAGACGGCAGCCATTTCAGGTTTGGGAGAATGTCTTTTTCCCGTTCAAACTGTCTCCAGTCCGCCGCCTGGTGGGCGCGGATTACTGCGGTGTCGTATTCAGTCTTTAGCCAGTGTTCCATCTGATGTGTGGCAATGGGTTGCACTTCTTTCGACCACTGTTCAAATGGTTTTAGCTTACCT
The DNA here is from genome assembly GCF_000157055.1 of Bacteroides sp. 2_2_4. Classification (NCBI taxonomy): domain Bacteria; kingdom Pseudomonadati; phylum Bacteroidota; class Bacteroidia; order Bacteroidales; family Bacteroidaceae; genus Bacteroides; species Bacteroides sp. 2_2_4. Next base: position 20,361 of record NZ_EQ973378.1, read on the forward strand.
TCCGAATCCAGTAACTGTGCCGCCATGTCATTCTGCGCACGATGCACCTTGAAGGCGGAGAATACCGCATTGTTATGTTTCAGTTCCTGGTAGAAGTCATAGTCCGGGTCAACAGGCTGGCGTATTCCGAATCCTTTGTCAGTAGCTTCGTTCATCGCTTTCCATGTTTCGTTGAACAGGTTCTCCTCGATGTCCGTCATCGGATGGAAACTTTTGCTGTAGATGTTCTTCAGTGCCTGTCTCATCACTTCGTCATCGAATGAGAATCCGGATGAAGCGCCGTCTACCGCTGCGTCCCGGTAAAGCTCATTTATCACCACTCTAAAGGAGCCCCGTGGTTTTCCGCCTCCGGGGCTTTTACGAAAAAACTTTTCCACCAGTTTCTGAATCCGCCTTTCTTCTTTTCGGGAGATTTCTTTTCAGGTGGAGCGTTCCGCTTTTCTTCGTCCTCTTCTTCCTCTTCGATATCATTTATTTGTGGAAGAAAAGAAGATGCTTGCGGTCGCTTTATAGTGTCTTTCTCATTTTCCGGACACTCCAGCCCCAGTTCGTCGTACATCTGTTTCTTGCTGATTTCCAGTCCGAGGCTGCTTGCTTGGGTGAAAAGGTTCATCTTGGTGGTGGGGTCAATCATTTTGGGCTCCGCGAAGCAGAATTCGCCACCGGATGTATTGATTCCAAGGTGCAGGAATATATCCGTCATCTCGTAGTTGAGCAGGTTCAGGATAAACTTCCGGTCACTTTGCGCGATACGTTCCTCTACTTTGCCATGCACCGTTCCGAGTGCCTGGGAACCTTTCGTTCCGGCTTCGGTGGTCAGCGTGTTTCCCAGGAGCAGTTTGCTGATTTCACTGTTGCAAGTGTCTACCAGACTTTTGTACAGGTCCGAACTGCCTGTCTTGTTGCCACTTTCCACCAGGTCCATGTTGCAGCCGTCAGGCAGGAACCATGACGAAGCGGAACCCTGATTCGCATCGTTCTCTTTCAACTGCTCCAAAGCCGATTCGTCATCGGGATCATACGTATATTTGCGCATCGGCATCCCGAATATTTCGGCAAACTGTGCCCAGTCGGCAGTACTGTTCCGCTTGTATATAACCCACGGTGCAGCCTTTGCAAGTTCACCCAGCGAACGGGGTTCACCGATAAACAGCAGGTCATCAAATTCATCCCAAGGGATACCGGTTATGTCATGTTGCCGCTTGAGGATAAGTTTACGTATCGGGTCGTAATGCTTGCGCGGAATAAAGATGTAATTCAGCCATCCGGTCTTTTTGTCGCGGTAGAACTGCACAAGAGTGTTGCCTTGCGGTATTGCGTCGAACGCGTCACCCAGGAAACGCAGGAACCAGGGAGAACGCAACTGCTCGTTGATTTTCTCATCCGGTTTTCCACCCCGCCGGTACTCGATAACAGAACAGAGTATGGCACTTTTCCGCTTGTTGATGACACTGGAAAGATGCGGGTCCATCAGGATGTCCTCAAACAGGTCATACAACTTGGCGCGTTGGGGAAAGTCGATGCTTTCGGCAGCTCTTAGAGCGTTCATATAACTGCCTATGTCGATTCCGAAACGTCTTGTTTGTGTCAGGATAATGGTTGAGGGACGCTGTTGTCCCGGCAGGGGAATGTTTCCCCCGGTGGTTATGGTATTTCCTTTCATGTCAATAGTGGTTTATGCGTTTGGTGTTACTGTGTAACTCATAGGTTGACTTGCGCTCCGCTTTTTCCAGTTCCGGTGCCCCGTCAACGGACATGCCTTTTTTAACGGCTATCAGCCATTCCACCGCCCGGTCATATCGGTCTTTCCGCATCTGTGATAGTTTCTGCGGATTATGGATGGTGAAAATATGGTAGATGGCGATATCCAGTGCCATCATCAATACCAGTTGGTTCCGTTCGTCTCCGGTAGCGGCAAACAGTTTGTCACAATCATAATGTCCGGAGAGATAGCCGCGCATTTCGGCAATGGCACGGTCTTCACAGATTTCAACGATGGCGTCATCGTTGCGGGTCAGTGCGTCCAGTATGTCACGATGGATACTGGCGTCATAGTCGGATAGTTCTATAAATTTGCTCATAGTCTGTATTTATTATTTTTTTGTCTGGTTGAACGCGAAGCGGAATGCCCGGGCCGCAAGACACGCATTTTGCGGTCTATAATCCTGTTTGCCCCTTCGATACAGTCCGGACCGTCGGCAGGGAATTTCAAGCGCAGGGTGAAAAGTTTGAACTGGTCTGTCAGACGCTGCATGTGTGGGTTCTGTTGTTCGTCCTCATTGAAGATGAGGTTTCCTTCCCGGTTCAACGGTTCCAGGTTCGCTTCGATACGGGTGGCTTTATCCGTTTTCTTTTCCGTGTCCGGATTGATGTTCAATTCTACACGCTTTTCCTTTTTGGCTTTCCGTACAAGTGGTTTGAATACCTGCTGGAAGAAAGGGTCCTGAAGCTTGTTGTTCTCCATAAAGTTGTAGAGAGTGGTTCGCCCGTCTACGTATTCATTGAGTGATATGTACCAGTTGATGAACTCCGCATTCAGTCCCCGGTCAAGGAATCCTTTGATTACATAAAGCTTCCCGTCCAGTTTTCCGCATAGCCAGCAGCCTTTTGTCGAACTGTTTTTGGTCTTGTTCTCACCCGGTGCGGGGTCGCCATAGACTACCAGGAACTTGAATTTTTTCAAAGAGGGAATCTTGCCGTAGGTTATTTCCTTGAATATTTCACCCTCGGAAATCGGGTTGTTGAAATATTCCTTCTGTACGGCGACGGTACTTACCTTGGAGATAACCTGGTCTATCATTTCTTCCGTATTCTTTTGCGGCCAGGTGCTTTTTCCGTTTTTATCACGGATATTCACGATGTCCCAGTGGTCTGCCAGTTTCCCGGCACGGGTGATACAGCAGTCCTTGGCAATGATATTTCCGCAGAAGATGATGGTGGTGGGCATGGCTGGGTCACGGGTGAAGTAGAGCGCGTCTTCCCACCAGCGCCAGTTCTTGTCTACCGTATCCGGATTCCGGCATGCTTCGTCCGTATCAAAGTCATCCACCAGCAGACAGTCCGGACGTACGGCTTCGTTACGGCTACCGCGCGGCGCGTTTCCCGCACCTACGCCGATGAATGAAGCCCCGTTCTTCAATATGAAATTCGACTCCTTCCAGCTTCCCGGATTCACCAGATTCCCGTAGTAGGCTTTCAGACGCCCGTTCTTCTCAAAGTTCGTTTTGTAAGGTTTGAGCAGGCGTATGGCGGCATCTTCCGTTGCACTGGCCATGATAACGTTTTTCCTGCGTCCTGTCAGTACAAGGAACATTACGATAAACATGGTGACGGTACTTTTTGAAAGGCTTCGCGCCCATGAAAGCACTTCGTACCATTCGTCATTTGCCAGGCATCTTTTGATCGCCTTTTTCTGGAAGTCGGCAAATTCGGATTTGGCATACGCGAGGAAGAAGAACTTTATCCATTCTATCGGGTGAGCTTCCAGCCAGGTACGGTGTTTTTCTATTTCCGCCCGGCTCAAGTTTTCCTCTATGGGGACATCCTTATATATGTCTTCTTTGAACTCTTCCCACCTTTGAAGAGAGTCTCTGTCCGTCTGTTTCATAGGGAGTCTTTAATAAACATGTCCCACAATCCGGTGAATTCTTTCGCCTTGTTCATGTCGACAGGACGCAGCCAGTTGATGAACCGCATCCCTACGCTGATTATGTCAGCAATGCCCACGTCACTTTCCATCTTCTTGATGGCAGCCGCCAGTTTGCCCAACGTATCGGCTTCGGAGGGTGTAGCGTAGCGTTTGCCCGCTTCGCGCTCCATGATGACCTTGTTTATTTCCGCCACTTGCCTGTGCAGGTTGGAGATTTGGTCTTCGCGTGTCAGCGTGATGCCGACTTTGCGCTCTTCCCACTTTTCCGCTTTGATCCATTTGGAAAGGGTCTGACGGCTGACACCTACCTTCTCGGCAATTTCCTGCTGTGTCAGGTTGTCTTTCAGATAAAGTACTCCAGCGTATTCCTTCTTCTGTGCAATGGTTAAATCTGTAGCCATAATAACTCCTTTTTATTGCAAATTTCGTCAGATAAAGAGCCCGTTGCAAGGGGCTTGAAACATGTGAATGCTATATCATTATATCATTGATGCATAAAGTTTTATCATGTTTTATATGTATTGACGCATCCGGTTCTTGCGGTTAACTTTGTCGAAAAAAGAACGGAACCCGATGAAAAGATTTTTTAATATAATACCCGGTAAGGATGCCGCCTGCATCCTGCTTTATGGAGAGATAGGCGAATATGACCGTGTACGTAGTGGTGATATCGCCCGCGAACTGATTGAGGCTGAATCCGCATCCAGGCAGATAGATGTACGCATCAACAGTATAGGCGGTGATATATTCACCGGCATGGCCATCTTCAACGCTTTCCGGCAGAGTGCGGCGGATATAACCATTTATATCGACGGTGTGGCAGCTTCGATGGGAAGCGTGATTGCAGCTTGCGGGAAACCAGTGAAGATGAGCCGTTACGCACGTCTGATGGTGCACAGCCCTTCGGGCGGTGCTTATGGAAACGCGGGCGAAATGGAGGAGACTGCCGGGATGCTGAAAAGCCTTGAAGACACTCTTTGTGAAATTTATGCCGCCAGATGTAAAAAGACAAAGGAAGAAATCCGTTCGGAGTGGTTTGACGGAAAGGACCATTGGTTCACTGCCCGACAGGCGGTGGAACTCGGACTGGTGGACGAAATATACGATGCCGATCCGGTGCCGGAAGACAGCACCCCGGAGCAGATATACAAGATATTCAATAACCGGCTGGAGAATCAGCCACAATACAGCGATAAGATGAATTTGGAAGAATTTAGAAAACGTCCGTTGTTCAAGGACTGCGCGACGGAAGAAGATGTGCTCCGTAGCGTTGCGCATCTGGAAGAGGAAGCGGCCAAGGTTCCGGAACTCCAGGGCAAGGTGACCGCATTTGAAGAGAAAGAACGGCAGGCGATTGAGGCGGAAGACAAGGCGCTACTTGACGCGGCCGTAAAAGACGAACGGATTACTGAGGCGCAACGCCCCAAGTATGCGGCTATACTGAAAGCCGACCGCGTGAACGGAATGGCCGTCCTGAAAGACTTGAAACCTAAACGCCTGGTAACGGATGTGCTTGACGAACCGGGAAAGACGGGTGCCGGCGCATGGGAGAAACGTATGCAGGAAATACGGGACAGCGCAAAGCGTTAGTCAATAACCTGATTATTAACTGATAATTAAAAATAAATTATGGCAATTACAGGATTAAATACCACCAATTACGGTGGTGAAGTACTTGAAACTGCGTTGACGCTTGCCGCTACCAAAAACGAACTGGTAGGACGTGGCTTGATTATGGTCATTCCGGGTGTGAGCAAAGCGATGACAATTCCTCGTTTCAGAGGTAAGAAGATGCTCCAGAAGCGGAAAGAAGACCCGCAAAAATCGGACAGCAAGGGAGATGTTGAATACAGCGAGAAGAAACTGGCTCCAAAGGATATGATGGCGTTCGCTACTTTCAACCCTCGTGCGTTTGAATATATCTGGAGACAGTACCAGCCTAAAGGTGACTTGGTATTTACCCAGCTTCCGCCGAATGTGCAGCAAATATTGTTGGGGGAAATCCTCAAGCAGGTGGAACAGGAACTGGGCTACCAGTACATCTGCGGAACCTACGAAGAAGGCAATGATGACGAAATGCTGATGGACGGCATCCTGACACAGGCGGCAAAAGACGTTGACGTCGTGAAAGTCACTACGGTGGGAACTACCATGTTGCAGCGTCTGAAAGAATTGCGTACCGCTATTCCAAGCACTTTGCGCAACAATACGAACCTGCGTATCCTGATGAGCGTGGAAGACTTCGACGAATATGACGATGAACTGACCAACCTTCCGAACAAGGGTAAGGATGCTACGGAGGTCAACTCACGCCGTTACAAAGGCATTCCTATCGAAGCATTGGCGCAATGGCCGCAAGGTTTGATGGTTGCCACTCTCTGTTCTTCCGGCACTGATGGCAACTTGTTCGCGGCAGTCAACCTTCAGGACGACGAAAACGTGATCCAGATTGACAAGTGGGCGAATGCGAGCGAACTGTATTTCATCAAAATGCTGATGAAGGCAGATACGAATATCGGTTTCGGTGAGGAATTCATCGCGCTGGACTGGAGAGCAAACGGTGCGTTTAAGCCGGCAGCCGTTCAGGCAGCCAACATCGAGCATATTGACGAAACGGACGGTAATTGATATGGCTATACTGAAACAACTGGTCATCCACTGCACCGCCACGCCCGAAGGTCGTGAAGTCACAGCCGCCGACATCAGGGCGTGGCACACGAACCCTACCTCAAAGGGTGGGCGTGGCTGGAAGCAGGTGGGATACACCGACCTGTTCCATCTGGACGGAACGGTGGAACGCTTGGTGCATAACAATGAAGACTCCAACGTCGACCCGTGGGAAATCACGAACGGGGCAGCCGGATACAACAGTGTCAGCCGGCACGTTGTCTATGCCGGCGGATGCACCCGTGACGGGAAAACCGCCAAGGATACCCGCACACCTGCCCAACAGGAAGCCCTTGAGGCATACGTGAAGGATTTCCACCGCCGTTTCCCGGATGTGAGAATCATCGGTCACAACGAACTTGCCGCCAAAGCCTGCCCGTCGTTCGATGTGCAGAAATGGCTGAAATCAATAGGTATTAAACAATAAAATGGACGCTCTTGAAATTACCCGGCTTGTTGTTGAAGTCATTCTGGCCATTGTGGCGGCCGGAGGTTTCAAGAGCATGACCGATACGAAGAAATACCGTCAGGAAGTTGAAAAGCTGCGTGCCGAGGTGGAAACCGCCAGGACGAACACCCGCAGCAACGAGCTTGAAAACGTAAAGAAGGCGATGGCCATCCTGATGGAAGAAGTGGTGGAACCCCTTAAAAAAGAAATCAATGCAATCAGAAGAGAAATGGCGCGGCTGCGTAAGGCCGTCGAGAAAGTCAGTGTTTGTCCCCATTCTGCTGATTGTCCTGTGCGTCGTGAGCTGCAAGGCTCCGAGGAACGGGACAGGGCTTCTCCTTCCTAAGCCGATAGAGATACCGAAACTCATTCCGGTGCAAATCCCGCCCGATTCCGCCTGGCTGCGTGCCTACCTGGCGTGTGACAGCAACAACCAGGTGATTATGCAGGCTTTTGAGGAACAGAAGAGCAGTGGAGCAAACAGCTCCTTGAAACTTAATAACGGGATACTGGACTTTCATGCCGTATTCGTGCATGACACACTCTATATCCCCGGAAAGGATTCACTGATTTATGTCCCGGTAGATGTGCCCGGTCCTGTGACGAATGAACTGACGTGGTGGCAGGAATTGTGGATAAAGCTGGGAAAACTGCTGGCTTCGGGAATTGGCATATTTGCAGTTGTCCGGCTGATTTTAAAACGGTTCAAATAAATTACGAATAAGACGGATAACCGTTGGCCGAGCTTATTCCGATACGAATCAAACGGTAGTTGAAACGAAATTAAATAGTATAAAAATTATGGCAGTAGAAGGATATGTTCATGGTAGTGACATGCTTGTCGGATTAATGATGGAAGACGCTTTTTCCCCGTTGGGTCACTCAAAGACCTGTACAATCAGTAATAAGGCGGAAACCAAGGAGCGTGCCGTAAAGCCGACTTTGGCAGATAAGGTAGCGGCAGCTAGCGCCGGCAAATGGAAAGAAAAATCGGTGAGCGGCCTGTCGGTCGAAATCAGTTCCGAGGGTTTTAAATTCTATGGAGATGAAATGGGATATGACAAACTCCTGGAGCTTTGGGAAAAGAGTGAACCTGTGACGGTACGCTATGCGTTGCGCGGTGAAGAAACGACGAAATACCGTGAAGGGAAGTTTCTCATTACAAGCCTGGAAGAGACATCTCCTTCGGATGATGACTCCACCTATACCATCTCATTGGAAAACTCCGGCCCGGTAGCGACCAAGACTGTTGCTCCGCAAGAATAATGTATCACCCTTAATATTTGTGCCATACAATGAATAAAGTAATCATTTGTGCAAAAGAATATCCTTCCCGCGTTACGATGGGGGCAATGATCGACTTCAAACGTGAAACCGGTAAGGATGTAAACGAGATCGGTGCTGATATAGAGCAGTTGACCATGTTCATGTATTGTTGTGTGCGTAGTGCCTGCCGTGCCGATAAGATGGATTTCCAGTTGACCTTTGAACAATTTGCCGATGGCATCAACCTGGAAGACTTCACTGCTTTTCAGAACGGGATGGCAACTGAAGAAGACGGGGCAAAAAAAAGAAGGGGACGAGAGCGTAACAATCGAATCTCTGATGGGGATGGCGATGGGATGTGTCGGTATGTGTCTGAACGATTTCTGCCGTCTCACTCCATCAGAGTTTACAGCTGTCTTTGAGGCTTGGCAGCAAAAAGAAACGTATGCGGAACGTAGACAGTGGGAACAAGTACGCTTCCTGTCTTGTAGCATATTGAAGCCTTACAGTAAAAGAAGTTTAGAATTGACTGACATATGCCGGTTCTCCTGGGATGCGCAACCTGTAAAGGAAGCGGAGGAAGAACCCAGTACACAGGAAAGATTCGATGAAATCAGGACTCTGTGGAATGGGGCTTGAGGTTTGGCTTTTCCTCTTCCAGTTCGTGGATGAGTTCATCAATATCCTTCCCGGTAATAGTGGAGTCGTCTTTTTTGAAGAGCCCATAGAGACCGATAATGATGAATAATACTATAAAGAAACCTCCAATAGTCATAACTGTTTGATTTTTACCTCACAAATATATGGAAAAAGTTTCATTTGACATCATACTTAACCTGAAAAATAATATTTCGGGAGCATTGGATAACGTCAGGAAGCAATTTGACGCCATAGACCAGGCGGCGGTTCAGGCATCTTCCAGTACCAACCGCTTTGGAAATATTTGCGGCAGATTGAAGATGCCCGACTTGAATGCATTTCTGGGAGTCGCTGAACGGTTGGGCGGTGTGCTGGGTGATTTGTCTCAGGGAGGAATGAACTTTGGACAATCCATGGCGGACCTTAGTTCTATTACCGGTATTGCGGGTGACGATCTGAAAGCTCTTGGTGAGAATGCACGTAAGGTAGGCCAGGACTCCGGCTTGGGGGCCGGCACGGCAGCACGCGCGTATGCAATTCTTGCCAGCCAGATAGATGTCGCCACTATCGGAATGTCCGGTTTGAATAACTTGCAGGAAAAGAGCGTGACGCTGGCACAAGCTTCCGGCATGAGCATCGACGCTGCCGCAACATCCCTTGCCGGAACTATCAACCAATTTGGACTGACGGCAAATGAGGCGGAACGGGTTATCAATGTGTTGGCGGCAGGAAGCAAATACGGAGCGGCCGAAATAGAAGAACTCTCTCAAAGTTTTAAGGTTGTAGGTTCCGCGGCTTCTGCCATGGGCTTGACTGTAGAGCAGAGTGCAGGGGCGCTTGAAGTGCTGTCCAAAGCCAACTTAAAAGGAAGTGAAGCCGGAACCGCTCTCCGCAATATCATCCTGAAACTAAATACTGAATTGGGGGTTGACCTGAGCCGTACTTCTTTATCCACAGCGCTGGACGCGCTGAAACCCCGGTTAACAGACGCTGCATACTTAAGTAAACTGTTCGGGATGGAAAACATAGCCGCTGCACAGTATTTAATACAAAACTCAACGGCTATTGAGGAGATGACACGAAAGGTGACGGGCACCAGTGTGGCTCAGGAACAAGCGGCTGTACGTACAGAAACGACGGCACACAAAATGGAAATACTGCGTGCAAAAGTAGATGATATAAAAATAAGTTTTGCCAACTTATTGGGTCCGACGTCTGCTTATGCTTCTGTAATAGGTGAAAACGCAGTTGTTCTGGCTTCGTTCTATCAGTTGGGCAATGGTGTGGTATCTGTGCTTGGCAAATACAATGTTGCCGCCAAAACGGCGGTTATAGCCCAAATGAGCTTTAACGGGGTAGTGAATCTGGGTAAGCGTGCCCTCTATATATATCAAATGCAAGTGCTTACTGCACGGGCGGCAATCGTTTCTACTACCGGTGCCACTAAGCTGATGAATATAGCAATTGCAGCCAGTCCGTATGTGCTTGCCGCTGTGGCTGCCGTGGCTCTGGGAGTCGCCATCTACAAAATGGCTACACGCAGCAGTGAAGCGGAGAGGGCACAAAAACGTTTGGGTGACGCAATGGCGGATATGAACAAGGAAGTCACTGTAGAACGTTCCAGACTGGACAATTTGTTTGAACCGCTGAACCGGGCTAAGGAAGGCTCGGAGCAGTGGAACAAGGCTAAAGACAAGATTGTAGAGCAATATGGCGAATATTTGGCGAAACTGGGTATTGAAATAAAGGACGTGAACACAGCCCGTACTGCTTACGAGCAGCTTAGTCGTGCTATTCTTGATACAGCCCGCAGCCGTGCGTTGGATACCGCTACGGCAAATGCAGCGGAAACTTATGCGGATAAGGAAAGTGAGGCTTTAAAAAATATAAGAGAGAAACTTTATGCCGGTATTGGTTCCGGTGAAGGAAATATAACAGCCCGTGAGGCTGGGAAGGCATGGGGACAAATCCGCACTGCTGTTCGTTCCGGAGAAGATATTCCTGAAGAAGCACAGAATATTGTAAGAAAATTAGGTAAAAGTATGACGAATTCCGAAGGGAAAACTTTTACCACTAACGTAGCCGGAACTTATATAACAAAACAAATATCCGGTGTAAAACGTGCACGGGAAGCATACGAACAGGAAATAGATCAGGCAAGGTCCCTTTTTGGACAAACAGAAAAGATTCTTTCTTCCACTTCCGGAACTAATCCGGTGGGAAATGGAACAGGAGGAAACGCGGGAGGTGATCCGCTTGAGAAGAAGGAGCTTACCTTGGCGGATATCAAGAAGAAAATAGAAGAACTCCAGGCTGCGCAACAAACTGCGTCAGACGAGGAGGGGCGTAGCATACAGGTTCAGATCAATCAGCTGGAGACTCTTAAGAAGGTTAAAGAAAAAGCGATGGGTATCGGCGGCGGTCCGACTTTCGCGAGCGGCAGTATCGATGCAATGAAAACTGAACTGTCTAAATATGAAAAAGAATTATCCACAAAACCTGTCGGACAAGCCTCTATAGAATTGCAGGTTAAGATTGACAAGTTAAAGAGCCAAATCGAAGGCGTAAAAATCTGGATTGAAAAGGAAGCTTTTAAGAACGCTCATGGTGAGATCAATGTAGGTGTAGTTCCTGCTTCCGATGCCGGACGTGCTCTTGGGCAAATGGCAGAAGATTTTCAGAATGAAGAGAATCGTAAACATCCCAAGCAAAAACCGGAGACATTAACGCATGGCTATATCAAGAAGATGAAACTTCCTGAATTTGATATGCCTAAGCTGGAACCTAAAAAATCAGGTTTTGAACAATGGAATGATGCTGTAGACAAAGCTTATCAGAAAAATCAGGATTTAGTAGAAGGCATGAGTGGTATCGGGAGTGTGATGGGCAGTCTTGGACAGGCGGTAGGCGGTGCCGCAGGTGAATGGTTGAACTGGGGCGCAAATGTAGTGCAAGCTGTTGCTGCGGCTATTCCGCAAATTACGACTTTATTGGGATTACAGACCACACAAGTTGCAGCTAATACGGCAGTTGCAGGTTCCGGCGCCGCAGCTTCAACAGCAAGTATTCCCGTTGTTGGTCCTATTTTGGCTATTGCCGCCGTAGCTAGCGTCTTGGCAGCTCTGGCAAATCTTCCGAAGTTTGCAAACGGTGGACTGGCTTACGGTCCTACAATGGGGCTTTTCGGTGAATATTCCGGCGCACAGAATAATCCGGAAGTAATTGCGCCACTCAACAAACTCCGTCAACTGATTCAGCCGTCCGGTGGTATGGGTGGGATTGTAGAATTCAAGATAGATGGTAGAATGCTTCGTGGTGTTTTAAATAAAGTAGACCGTTATAATCAACGTACAAGATAAGGCAATGGAAAAACAATTAAGATACAAGGGAGAATTCTTCAGCGTTGCAGGCGTACTGTGGCGCGTGGAGATATGGCAGGATGCAGATGTTCCTTATCCTGCTGTTGCGGAACTTCGCTTTCCATCGGAAAGCCCATTGGTGTTTGAATGGGGGGAGATGGACAAACTTGAACCTGTGCAGGGAAGTGCCGCAACCTTGGAAATAGTCAGCAAGGTAAATCGGCAATATAAAGACCTGTACACGGTTGAAGCCGGGAGCATCCGTATGGACACATATCGGAATGATGTTTTATACTGGAGCGGCACATTGGATACGGAAGCCTATGAAGAACCCTTTTCTTATGAGAACGAATATGAAGTGAAATTGACTTTCAGTGACTTTGCCCTACTTGACCGGATGAACTTTTCTTTGAGAGGAACACGCTCAATAAGTGGTTTGATTGATAGTCTTGTAACTGAAACTAAAATTAATTACCAGAGGTTTGAAAGATACATATCAACTACTTGCAGTTCGGTTTCCGGCGAAATGCTGGACAACGTAGGAGTCAGCTGTGAGAACTTTTATGATGAAGAAGGAGTATCGTTAACGATGCGGGAAGTACTTGACGAAATTCTTCGTCCGTTTGCTTTGCGCCTGATACAGCGTGAAGGTAAATTGTTTATCTATGACCTGAATGCTATTCAAACAGTATTTAAACCTGAACAAATTCGCTGGGAAAGTGATGACGCAGTACTTGGCGTGGACAAGATATATAAGAATGTGACTCTGACTTTCAGCCCTTATCCGCAAAAGAGCCTTTATTCTACTACATTGACGGAAAAGATGCTCGATGAGGGCGCAGAACGGTATTATGTAGCAAAAGATTTGAGTAGAAGTCCATTTATTGATAATAATATCGGTTTCATGATCGACCTCAAAAAAACGGCTGGGGTAAGTGAAGAACTGGAGATCAGAACAGACAAAGCCCTGCTCTTCAGAATAATTCCTGTCTTTTCAGGAGGTGAGGCTTTCGGAATAGCCTCACGTGTCCGAAATGTTTATAAAACGCCACTGACTATTGTAACAGAGACACCTATAGATACTTCGGGAAGCGATTATGGGGCACCCTGGCTTTTTAAAGTGCGACGTACTATGTCATTGCCTGAAACTCATGTTGTATTTAATTTTGCTTCTCCGGGTGTCGTTTTAGATGGAAAATCCTGTTTGACAGATATAATGCTACGATTGAAAGTCGAAGCTATGATTGACGGTAGATATAACCCATTTGAAGAAGCGTCAGCATTGAATGGGAAGAGTGCTTATGAGGAAATGCAGGATATCAAAGAATACAATATATCATACATATTGCGAGTTATTGATACGGATGGTAATATAAAAATGCACTATGAAAACAGAGTCTATGATAAGGAGTCTGAAGAAGAAGGTTTTTTCCGGTACTATAAAGAGATTAATGGAAAATGGGTGGATGGAGATATAGCACCGGGTACTCCTAAAATGACTTCTCTAAGATACTATGACAGTGGCGGATATACCGGATGGAGAGGTGGATGGCAGATGAATCGCGTTGGATACCTGCGTTCATATATTCCTCGTTCTGCATCAGGAGAAGGTGACCTCATACCTATTCCGATCGGATGTCAAGGATGTACGCTGGAATTGACAGTTGTGAGTTGCTTTTCACGTGTGGTTAATCCTCATAAGCATAACAGGCTTACAACTGACTCTTATACGACTCCACGATGGGTTTTATTTAAAATTCCGGAATTGACTCTGGTCAATCAATACGGTAAGGAAGTGGACGGCAATGACATTGAATATAAAACATGGCTCAATTCCTCTGCAAAAGAGGAAAAGAAGATTGAAACGATTGTAGGCACTCCACGAACCTCTGCAAATTTTGGTATGGGGATGCTCATGGATGTTTCATCACGTACAACATTGACTACTTTCACTCGTGCCGGAGTAACTGCGTCGATAGAAAAACTTTTGATTGGTACATGGTATAGTAATTATAGCAGACGTATGAATATGCTTTCCGGTACTTCGCGCCTCTTAAATAATTTTGGAATATATACAGACGTGAATGAACCCGGTACATATTTGATGGTAGGTGATGTTCAGGATGTACGTGAAGATGAAAGTAACGTGAAATTAGCTGAAATAACCCCTGATAATTTTGAAGGGATAGAATATGAATAAAGACATTACCAACAATGAAAGAAAAATATAATATTGTCATATCAGAACGTCAGGCTGTTCCACGTAGCAAACGAATGCGTGAATCTGGGCAATCTACTTCATCCGCAGCCGTACTGGTTTCCGGTTCAAGTGGTGGAAATTCTTCCTGTGACGGTCATACACATACGAATCTGCCTGCCTTGGAACGTATTGGCTTTGATGAGAATGATGATAAATATTTGACGGTCCGCGTTGGCAGTGTGGATGATGGTACCGGTGAGTTGATTATTACTCATGAGAGAGCAAAGGCAGGTTATGCAGACAAGGCTCATGATTTGGATGATGATAGTCCGGTGAATGAGAGATTCCTTCGTAAGGATATAGATGATGAGACAGCGTTTTTGCTCAAATTGTTGGGTGGACTAATTGTAGATAACGGGCTAGACGTAACAAAGGGCATTTCTACAGATACGTTGACTGCAACGACAGCAACAACGCAAATACTCAACGTTCTTGATAAACTGATTGCGAAATCAGCGACTTTTTCCGACAATGTGACTGTATCTAAGAAAACGACAACGCTAAACTTACTCGTTCAAGAGCTTGCAGAAATACACGATCTAAGCGTATCTCACGTTGCAACTTTAATGGGTACAATAGTAAAGGACTATATATCTTCCGAGTCTTTTGTCAGTGGTTTTGGCGGCGAAGGAATGAAGATATACAAAGCGGTCACGGGTGACTGGAACATGGAAATTGATAATCTTACAGTTCGAAAGATATTTTCTGTGTTTGAATTGGTCGTTCAAAAGATAACTTATCAGGGTGGTATGATTATTCGTTCCGCCGCGGGTGGTAAATTGACCAAAGTGATCGACGGCGGTTCATATTGGAGATGCGAGCATGATAGCACGGATGATTTTGTTCAAGACGATCAAATAATATGTCAGGCGTTCACGGGTACGGCAACAAAACGTTATTGGCGTTTAGTTACTTCTGCCGGAGCGGGCTATTTTAATCTATCTAAAGTAGACTGTGAAGAAGGAAGCGGAATGCCCGAAACCGGAGATAATGTGGCAGTATTAGGCAACAGAACTAACACTGCAAGACAAAAAGCACAAATAGATTGTGCTGTTGGTGATTCCGCACCTTATCGGGATGACTACGACGGAATTAATTCCTATTCGCTTGTAAATCGGTTGATTACACGTATCGGAAATCTTAACGGTATTACTGATGCTGTATTCGGTGTATTGACTGGCTCCGGTTTGTACGGCACTAATGTTTATTTAAAAGGCACATTTGTACTCCATTCCGGAAAGAAAATAGAGGAAGCAATCGACGATGTTAAAAACGATCTAAATGGGAGAATAACCGATGTAGAGACGAACTTTGAAATTCGTGAAGGACAAATTTCTTCTAAGATTAAAGAAGTTAATATTGCCGTATCGAACGCGAAACAGAGCGAAACGAACGCTTCCGGTTCGGCTACATCCGCCGGAGTTTCTGCAAATAACGCGTCTAAAAGTGCCACGGATGCACAAGGAGCAGCGACTAATGCCGGGAAGATATTGGAGGAAGTAACATTAAAAGAAAGTTCTGTAACTCAAACAGCCGGAGAAATTTCTACAAAAGTAACCGAAGTTAATAAAAAGGTAACCGAGGCGAATACTGCCGCTACAAATGCGAAAAACTCCGCTACGTCTGCATCCGGTTCTGCCGGAACTGCATCCGGTAAAGCGGGCGAGGCTGCAAATTCGGCAGCTAATGCAAAACAATCTGCAGATAATGCGGCGAAAGTCCTCGAAGATGTGACTTTGAAAGAAAGCTCTATCACCCAGACAGCCGGAAACATAACATTGCAGGTTACGGAAGTCACGAAGAAAGTAGTAGAAGCGAATACCGCTGCTACAACCGCTTCAACTAAGGCAGCAGAAGCATCTACAAGTGCAACTAATGCGAAAAACAGTGCCTCTACTGCTAGCACTAAAGCGGGAGAAGCTTCTACTTCCGCGACAAATGCGAAAAATTCAGCAGATAGTGCAGCGGCAAAGCTCACTGTCGTTTCCCAAAAAGAATCTAGTATCAATCAGACGGCAAGTAGTATCACATTACAAGTTAAAGAGGTGACAACTAAAGCTAATGAAGCTGCTAATTCTGCAACAACCGCCGCAACTAAAGCGGGTGAGGCTGCTAGTTCAGCAACTAATGCGGCAAAAAGTGCCACAGACGCAAAGGCGCTTCTCGATAATGTAGATGGCAAGTATGTAACCAAGACGGTATACGATTCAGAAATTAAGGTGTTAAGCGATAGTATTAATCTGAAAGTTGAAAAGACAGATTTCAACGCATTAGGATCACGTGTTGCTGCTGCGGAAGCGTCTATAAGTGCCCAAGCCGGACAAATTGCGCTAAAAGCCTCTCAATCATCCGTTAATGACTTAACCGGAAGAATGAGTACCGCCGAAAGTAGTATTACCCAGAATGCAGAGCAAATCAGCTTGAAAGTAACATCCACCGAAGCGGGTAATATTGCCGATGGCAAAGTTAATGCCCTAAAAAGTGATCTTCAGGCAACCGGAATAGACATAGCAAATCGAAAAGTAACCGTAACTGCCGATACCTTCCGCGTACAAGACAACTACGGAAACGCGATAGCGGTATTTAAAACCAATACTGCCGGAAAGCCTATTCTTAGGGCTGAAAATATAGATGTTGATAATCTTGTCGTTAAAAAACTTGCCGCTGTTGATGGCACTATTGGAGGCTTTAAGATTTCTGCTAATAGTATAGGGACAGGTTCTACCAGTATACCAACTATAGATAAAAAGGAGATGTTCCTTTACGATGATATGATTGGTTTTAATAGTAAAAATAGGCAAGTTATTGTAGGCCCGTTTAGTACAATGGGAGTCGATTATTTAGGAAGATTCTACGATCACCGTTCAAGACCTTATGATATAAATAGGGGTGTATCTATTAGTGTAGCCGGAGGACGAGATAATATAGCACTTGCTACCGAAGGCGGTATTGTAGTTGATGGCAAAAGAGGGATTGATGAATATATTGAAATCGCCCAGGTATGGCATAATGGGAGTACACGAACTAAAGTATTACAATTTAAAAATGGAATTTTATGGAGTGCAACTTGGTAATAATATTTAAATCACATAATTATGAAAATAGACTTTAGAAAAATCGAAGTGAAAGACATCGAAGGGAATAACAGTACCGTCGATATTGCAAAAGAGTTAGGTAATGCAATCTACAATAACACTACCGACTTGGGCGAATTGGAATTTGCGCAAGAAGTTTATAAACATGGCGAAGTGGAAGTAGATTCAGAAAAGGCGGAAATTATACGCAAATACATGGAAGTAGGACGTTTTTTCGCCTGCATCAAAAAAGGTGTATTTGATCTATTAGACAGTATTAACAATGAAAAATAAAAAGATTATGGCAACAAAAATTTTGAGTGAAAAAACAAGAACTACACAAGTAGAAGCGATCGCAAAAGAAGGTGAATATGAATATCAGACAACATATTCGTACAATGAAAATGGCATAACTCGTTTGCAGTGTTGTATTATCCAAAAAGCGAAAACAGATTTAGGCGAGCAAACTGTACACGCTGGGTATATGGCTTTAGAAGGTGATAGCAAGTCTATGAACTTTCCTACAGGTATTGACATGGTGCCGCATATCTCTATGTTCGAAAATATATTGAGGGAAGTAAATGCAGGACTAACTAAATAGAAGTATATCAAAGGATACTGATAGGTGTGTATTCTCTATTTGAATCTTGTTATATAGAATCCTAAATAGACATTTCGTTTTGTGTTAACAAGATTAAAAACAATGCAAAATGATTTGTGAAGTTCTTACAAATCGTTTTGCTGTTTATAGAATCCACTATAAAACCACTATCTCTTATATCTATCTTTCTTCCCTATTATTTTTATGAACTGATTCTTTAATTGCTCCCTAACGCAAACTGATCCCCGGCACTCC
>NZ_EQ973377.1:0-9800 GCF_000157055.1 Bacteroides sp. 2_2_4
TGTTTCCAGAGTAGTTCCATTATTCCCATATATTGTGGGACTATTTTCCCGCAATATATGGGAATGTTTTCTCATAAAATAAGGGAATACTTTCCCACAATATGTGGGAATAAGACAATCTCTTGACGTTACAATGGGAAACCTTGAGAGTAATACAACAACTCCCTTTTATTGAAGTGCGAGTCTGTTTGTAACTAGAATGCCATTGGCACAAGGAAATGAATTCATTTCAGAGAAACGAGTTTTGCTACTTAATTAGGCCACAGGGAGTAATTAATATCTGCTTCTATTTTGTTTTCTATCTCATCGGGCAGAGGTGCGAAGAAATCCATGTTAGTCAGGTTCTCGATGCTATCTATTGTTACTGCATAGGATGATAGAGGTTCTACTGCCTGCTCATTATTAAATAAGAAACCGATAGCTCGCATCGGCTTGACAAAAGGAGAAAGGACTACTTTAAAAAACTTTTGAGGGACTACGACTTTATTCTTTCCGATTGTTTTGGGATATTTTTCAATAATAGGTCCACATATAATAATGATGGCACTGTCTGCTATAGCCCAATCCCGGATCTTTTCTTCCAGATTTTTCCATCCTCTTCTGTTTAGTTGTGGATGTTGCGGACACATATTGCTGAAATAAAATGATTCTTTCATGGCTTCAGGACTCCATTTCATATCTGCGGCGGGAGCCATATGACCTTTGTCATATCCTGAACGGGTATAGTCGGCATTCGTTGCAATCGGTCCTGTCACTAATGGATCGGCAATAAAGCGATTACCTCTTTTTTCTTTTCCTTTGGTTTCTTCCCTGGTTAATTCGTAAGAAACCCAGTTGGGGATTTTTAAATCTTTGTTGTATGATACCGTATATCCGCTATGCCGGATGATTTGTTCTTGCCGGGGAACTAGTGATACAGGTGTCTCCAGATCTTTGCCGGGTGGAATTTGAAAGGAAGTATCAGTTTGTGGTTCGTTATTTTTCTGGATATTAATCTGCTGGCAATACAAATAAACACCAAAAAGAATAGGAATGAGCACAATAATGGCGATGATACATCCTAATCTATTATTAGAGTGTGATTTCTTTTTGAATAGTTTTCTGTTTTTACCTTTTTTATTTCGATTCATTGATTGGCTGGTGATGACAGGTTTGTTTTATTCTTCTTTTCTCATGCTGAATTCGCAACCGCAATATTGTTGGTTGTAAAAGTTGTATTCTTTAATGATGGCAATACGTCGCTCGCTAAGTCCCCCTTTCCGCCAATTCTGTTCCCAGTACGTAACATCCGGGTAAGAGGCGGTAGCATATTGTCCGGCTTCATTGATCTGCTCCAGACTTTTCCAACGGCTGGAGGCAAGTGTCGTGGTAATTACAGAGAAACCATGTTCGTGTGCGTAACGGGCTGTCTCCAATAAACGCAGTTTAAAACAACGCAGGCAACGTCCTCCTCTTTCAGGTTCCTGCTCCATTCCTATTATGTGACATCGCCAGTTTTCATGATCGTAATCAGCATCTATGATCTCCAATCCCAATGATTGGGCATAGCGCGTACATTCTTCTTTTCTTATCATATACTCTTCCTGCGGATAAATATTAGGATTGCAATAATAAATAACGGGGGTGATATGATGTTGCATCATACATTCAATAATGGCTGATGAACAAGGAGCACAACAAGTATGAAGCAAGACTTTATCGGCTCCTCCCGGAACTTCGAGTTGGAATTTCTTTTTCATGCTGTAAAGTTAGTACATATTTACGATACGAGTCAATGGTTTATGTTTTATTCAGAATAGTTTTTTTAGTATCTTTGTCCACTCAAGTTTATAACAGAACAATAATGAATGAATTAAATTGCGGGCAAGAAGAGCAATATGCAGGCCCGGAGAAGAAAAAAAGTACCTCGAAAATTGTAAAGAGAACTTTAGTTGTGGCTGCATTAGCTTTGGCGGTATATGTTGTATATTCCGTAGTTTATTTATTTGTTTCGCCTGATCGTAATATTCAGCAAATCTATCTGGTTCCCGAAGATGCTGCGTTTATCATTCAATCATCGGCCCCGATTGAAGATTGGGAAAAGTTTAGTGGAAGTGAAACATGGCAATGTCTGAAGAAAGCGAAATCTTTCGAGGAAGTAACGGAGAGTGTAGAGAAGCTCGATTCAGTAGTCAAAAGCAATAAAGTGTTGTTGTCGCTTGTTGGTGAACGGGATATGCTTATTTCGCTTCACAAGACCCGTGCCACAAAGTGGGATTTTCTGCTGATTCTGGATATGCAGAAAACATCGAAAATGGATTTATTGAAAGATCAGGTGGAAACCGTATTGGTCATGAGTGGCTTTACTGTCACCAACCGGATGCATAACGGCATTAATATCCTTGAAATGCGTGATTCTGAAACAAGGGATATTTTCTATATTGCTTTTGTGGATAATCATTTGGTAGGATCTTATACGTCCGGGCTTGTCGAATCGGCTATTGATTCGCGTAATAAACCCAAAATCGGACTCGACCAGTCTTTTATTGAAACGGAGAAGTTGGTTTCCGGCAAGGGGCTTGTCAGAGTCTTTATTAATTATGCGCGCGTACCTCAATTCATGTCTATTTATCTGGGGGCAAGAAACGAATACATTGATCTGTTTAGCAATTCTATGAATTTTGCCGGACTTTACCTAAATACGGATAAGGAGCGGATGGAAGTGAAAGGGTATACGTTGAGAAAAGATTCTGCCGATCCTTATGTCACTGCTTTATTGAATTCGGGAAAACATAAAATGAAAGCGCATGAGATTCTGTCCGGGCGGACGGCTCTTTATACCAATATAGGTTTCAACAACCCGGTAACTTTTGTAAAAGAGCTGGAGAATGCGATGTCGGTTCATAATAAACAATTGTATGATTCTTATCAAAGTTCCCGGAAAAAGATTGAAGGGTTATTCGGGATATCTTTGGAAGAAAACTTTTTGAGTTGGATGTCGGGAGAATTTGCTATTACGCAATCCGAACCGGGGTTGTTGGGGCATGACCCAGAACTAATTCTGGCTATCAGAGCTAAAAGTATAAAAGATGCCCGTAAGAACATGGAATTAATAGAAAAGAAGATTAAGCGGCGCAGTCCGGTTAAGATAAAGACGGTCAATTATAAAGATTTCGAGATTAATTACGTCGAAATGAAAGGCTTTTTCCGCCTGTTCTTTGGAAAACTATTTGATAAATTTGAAAAGCCATATTATACTTATGTCGATGATTATGTAGTTTTTAGTAATAAGGCTGCATCTTTGCTCTCTTTTGTGGAAGATTACGAGCAGAAGAATTTATTGAAAAATAATCCGGGATTTGAAAATGCGCTTTCCTATTTAAAGTCAAGTTCTACCATTTTCTTATATACGGATGTGCACAAGTTTTATTCCCAACTGAAACCTATGATGAATCCTGCCACATGGAATGAAATACAATCCAATAAAGATATTCTGTATTCGTTTCCTTACTGGACTATGCAGGTTATAGGAGATGGACGGTCAGCTTCTTTGCAATATGTGATGGATTACAGTCCATATCAACCGGAGGAGGTTGTTGCCATTGCTACCGATGAAGATGATGAGGAAATGAACGAAGATGCTGAAACTGAAAAAGAACAGATGAGCGAATTGAAGCGTTTCTATGTCGAAAAGTTTGAAGGAAACGTTTTGAGGGAGTTTTATCCGGAGGGAGCGTTGAAGAGTGAAGTGGAAGTAAAGGAAGGAAAACGTCACGGTCGTTACCGTGAATATTATGAAGATGGGACATTGAAGCTTCGTGGAAAGTATGCAAATAATAAACCGAAGGGTACATGGAAGTACTATACCGAGGACGGGAAATTTGAACGCAAAGAAAAGTTCTAGATTACGTCAACAAAAGTTGATTTAAAAATTATGCTCAAAAAATAATCGGATTCTTTTTGTTTTCTCAAATAAAGCTGTAATTTTGCACGCCGTAAACGAGAGACAAACGCCGCTATAGCTCAGTTGGTAGAGCAACGCATTCGTAACGCGTAGGTCGCCAGTTCAAGTCTGGCTAGCGGCTCTCAAATTAGAACGCTGATTATTAATTAATAATCAGCGTTCTAATTTTTACAGGATTCCCTATTCTTATTTTAAAAGGGAAATCCTGCGTATGTAATAGATGTGAAATATAAAAATGTAATCTATGTTGAGTCGTATTATTGTTTTAGTGGTTGCCGGAGTAGCCGTAGTCTATATCGTTCGCTTTATAGATAACTTTTTCTCCCAGCGTAGAAGATAAAACTAGCTTTCAAACATTCTGCTGCGTGCGAGCATACAAGCGCCAACGATGCCGGCTTTGTCTTTCAGCTTAGATGTGATGATGGCTGAATCTTTATTAACCAGATTTAGAGAGTACTTGCGTACGGCTGTTTTTATGGGCTGGGTGATATAATCGCCAGTTAAAGATAAAGTTCCACCTATAATGACCAGTTCCGGGTTGAAGATATTGATTAGCCCGGCAATCTGTTTGCCCAGTTTCTGCCCGATTTCTTCTACAATTTCAATGCAAAGCAGGTCTTCTTTATTCACAGCGGCAATGATCTCATCAAGAGTGATCGGATTTTCCTCTGTGGCGATTCGTGTAGATAGAATGGAACTTTCCCCACTTTGAATACGCTCTAATAAGATACGATGAAGTGCCGATCCGGAAGCTTCCGTCTCCAAGCAACCTTTTTTTCCGCAATGGCAGATTATCTCATTATCATAAGCACTCATGTGTCCAAATTCACCGGAGAATCCGGATTTTCCGGTATAAATCTTACCATCAATAATAATTCCGATACCTACTCCCCAGCTTACATTTACAAAAATGATATCCTTTTCTCCTTTCACGCAGCCTTGCATGTATTCGCCATAAGTCATGGCACGCGTGTCATTATCAATGGTTACTTTATATCCCAATTTTTCGGATAATACATCCGCCAACGGCCTTTCCTCAAAATTGAATTGACTGAAGCTATACCCTGATTCAGGATTTACACGTCCCGACACATTTACATTAATATTTAAGATCTTTTCTTTATTAATAGTGAGCTTTTTTATAAAATTAAGAATATGCTTGCATAACTCATTCATCCCTTCGATTGAGTTCTCAAACTTATAAGGTATATTCATTTTTAATTCTACCATATCACCTTTGAAATTTATCAGTCCGATATTGACGGCGAATCTTTTGATGTCTACACCCAAAAAGTAACCGGATTCCGGATTAAGCCCATAGAGGTTGGGATGGCGTCCGCCACTAGTCTCCAATTTGCCATAATCATTAATATATCCGTCATCACACATTTCACCGATAAATTTGGTGACGGTTGGTACACTTAAATCCAGCTCTTTTGAAAGATCGGGAATTGTGGAACTTCCATTATATATATAATGTGTAATAATCCTCTTTTTGACGAGAGCACTTTTAGAGCCCTTTTCTATTTCTTTCAAGAATTGTTGGTTCATAACTATGCATATTTGGTAATTCACACAAAGATAATTAATTTTTTTATTAATACGTGGTTTTGAAGCCTTGAAAATTAGAATATCTTGAATGTTATATTTCCTATATACTATGTAATGGATTTATATATAGGATAATGTAGCTATGGATGATTGTGGATATAATAAATGAAAGAAGACGATTTGTGAGGTAATTCCCCCTTCTATTAATTAATAATGCAAGAAATAATGATTTTATTAATAAAATATTTTATTATCTATTGTTTATTTAATAAATATAGCTATATTTGTGCCGTGATATTATTAATAAAACTCTATATCCTTAAATGAATTTAGTATGAGAAACTATTTTTTAGGTCTGTGTTTATTATTTGCTTTGTGTTTTACAGCATGCTCTCATTCGGATGATTCTGTTGATGTGCTAATTATTGGTGGAGGTGCCAGTGGAGTGACTGCTGGTATTCAGTCTGCTCGAATGGGGGCTGCAACATTGATAGTAGAAGAAACAGAATGGCTGGGTGGAATGCTTACATCTGCAGGTGTAAGTGCTGTTGACGGAAACTATGATTTACCGGCAGGTTTGTTTGGTGAGTTTCGCGAACATTTGGCAGATTATTATGGTGGACTTGATTCTCTAAAAACCGGTTGGGTGAGTGCAGTGTTGTTTGAACCTTCAGTCGGAAATAAAATTTTCCATGAAATGGTTGACGCGGAGAAAAATCTAAAAGTATGGCATAATGCTACCTTGGTAAAGCTGGAAAGAGAGAAAGATGTTTGGATTGCTCAAATTCAGATGCAAGATCATACGATTAAAAAAGTAAGTGCTAAAATATTGATTGATGGTACCGAGTTAGGGGATATAGCAAAAATGTGCGGTGTGAAGTATGATATCGGTATGGAAAGCCGTCATGATACAAAGGAAGATATTGCTCCGGAAGAGAAAAATAATATAGTTCAGGATATTACATATGTAGCAATTTTAAAAGATTATGGCAAAGATGTGACTATTCCTTGTCCTGAAGGATATAATAAGGATGAATTTGCTTGTGCTTGTGCCAGTCCTGTTTGTATCACGCCTAAAGAACCGGATCGTGTATGGTCTAAGGAAATGATGATAACTTATGGAAAACTTCCTAATAATAAATACATGATTAATTGGCCGATAGAAGGCAATGATTATTATGTAAACTTGGTCGAAATGACCCGTGAGGAACGTGAAGAAGCTCTGAAATATGCAAAACATTATACGATGTGTTTCGTCTATTTTCTTCAACATGAATTAGGTTTTAATACATTGGGCTTAGCTGACGATGAATATCCTACTGCTGACAAATTACCCTTTATTCCTTATCATAGAGAGTCTAGGAGAATCCATGGATTAGTGCGCTTTAATCTAAATCATGTTTGTGAACCGTTCAAACAGTCCCAACCTCTTTATCGTACTTGTATTGCTGTAGGAAATTATCCTGTGGATCATCATCATACCCGTTATCATGGATATGAAGAATTGCCTAATCTTTATTTTCATCCGGTACCTTCATACGGTTTGCCTTTAGGAACTTTGATTCCAAAAGATGTTAAAGGATTGATCGTTGCTGAAAAATCAATATCTGTTTCTAATATAATTAATGGTACCACTCGTTTGCAACCGATGGTTATGCAGATCGGACAAGCAGCGGGAGCATTGGCAGCCCTTGCAGTGAAAGAAAATAAGAGTATTAGCGAGGTGTCTGTTCGTGAAGTGCAAAATGCAATATTGGATGCGAAAGGATATTTATTGCCTTATTTAGATGTTGCAATAGATCATCCGATGTTTAAATCGTTGCAACGTGTAGGTTCTACAGGAATTTTGAAGGGTATAGGTAAAAGTGTCGATTGGGCTAATCAAATGTGGTTCAGAGCAGATACTTTGTTATTGGCGAATGAACTGGAAGGATTAGGTGATGTCTATCCCTTTGTCAATAAGCAAGTTATTGAAGGTAATAACACCATATCAATTCAGAAAGCTACAGAGATGATAGGAGAGATTGCCGAAAAAGAAGGTATCGAAATAAAGGAGGGTAGAGTAGAAGAGATATGGAATGAATTTGATTTGAAGAATTTTGATATGGATCGAGATATTCTACGAAGTGAAATGGCAATTTTGATTGATCAGATATTAGATCCTTTCAATAATAAAAAAGTAGATATTACAGGACAGTATATTCAATAGGTAATGATAATATAAGTGTTAACTGCTGTTTTAATTAAACTAATATGAAAACATTAGATCGAAGAGATTTTCTAAAAAAAAGCGACATTAGCTGGTGCATCAGCTTTGGCTGTACCAACTTTGTTTGAATCTTGTACTTCAAAGGCTAGTGCCAGTACAGTAGTGGTAGCTGATGGTTTGGAAAGTAAACTCATTGTTCCTAAAAACAATGGATTAAAAATCACCGGAACTTTTTTGGATGAGATTTCACATGATATTCCACATCAAAACTGGGGTGAGAAAGAATGGGACATGGATTTTCAGCATATGAAAAATATAGGAATTGATACGGTAATAATGATCCGTTCGGGTTATCGTAAATTTGTAACTTTTCCTTCTCCTTATCTGCTGAAGAAGGGGTGTTATATGCCTTCTGTTGATTTGGTAGATATGTTTTTGCGTTTGGCTGAAAAGTACGGAATGAAATTCTATTTTGGACTATACGATTCGGGCAAATACTGGGACACAGGAGATATGACTTGGGAGGTGGAAGATAACAAATATGTGATTGATGAGGTCTGGGAAAATTATGGTTCCAAGTATAAAAGTTTTGGAGGATGGTATATCAGTGGTGAAATAAGTCGGGCAACGAAAGGTGCGATTGGTGCTTTCCATACATTAGGAAAACAATGTAAGGATATATCTAATGGATTGCCGACTTTTATATCGCCTTGGATTGATGGAAAGAAAGCAATAATGGGAACGACGAAAATGACTAAAGAAGATGCCGTTTCTGTACAACAACACGAAAAAGAATGGGATGAAATTTTTGATGGAATTCATGATGTGGTAGATGCATGTGCATTTCAAGATGGTCATATTGATTATGATGAATTGGATGCATTCTTTTCTGTCAATAAAAAATTAGCAGATAAGTATGGTATGCAATGTTGGACAAATGCCGAATCTTTTGACCGTGATATGCCTATTCGTTTTCTACCCATTAAGTTTGATAAACTTCGGCTGAAACTGGAAGCTGCCAAACGTGCCGGATATGATAAGGCTATTACTTTTGAATTTTCTCATTTTATGAGTCCACAGTCAGCCTATTTGCAAGCTGGTCATTTATATGACAGATATAAAGAATATTTTGAAATAAAATAAATGTTATGAAGTCTACAATCAATTTTGGTTATCTTATATTCCTTTCTGTTGTGGCAGCATTGGGAGGCTTTTTGTTCGGATATGATACCGCAGTTATATCGGGAACAATTGCCCAGGTGACTCAACTATTTCAGTTAGATACGTTACAACAGGGATGGTATGTAGGATGTGCTTTAGTAGGCTCTATTGTAGGTGTTCTTTTTGCAGGAATCCTAAGTGATAAGTTAGGAAGAAAACTTACGATGGTTATTTCAGCCGTATTGTTCTCTACATCAGCTTTGGGTTGTGCACTATCTGCCGATTTTACTCAATTGGTGATCTATCGGATAATAGGTGGAGTAGGGATAGGGGTTGTTTCCATTGTTTCTCCTCTTTATATATCTGAAGTAGCCGTGGCACAGTATAGAGGACGCCTAGTGTCATTGTATCAGTTGGCTGTAACAGTCGGTTTCTTAGGAGCTTATTTAGTTAACTATCAATTATTGGCATGGGCGGAGAGTGGTACGCAATTGAGTGTGGATTGGTTGAATAAAGTATTTATAACTGAAGTATGGAGAGGTATGTTGGGGATGGAAACATTGCCAGCAATCTTATTCTTCATAATCATATTCTTTATTCCGGAAAGTCCTCGCTGGTTAATCGTGCGTGGAAAGGAATCGAAGGCTGTAGATATATTAGAAAAAATATATAATTCAATTACAGAAGCGAAAAGTCAATTAAAAGAAACGAAATCTGTACTGACCTCTGAAACGAGATCGGAATGGTCGTTATTAATGAAGCCTGGAATCTTCAAAGCTGTTATTATCGGTGTTTGTATTGCCATTTTAGGGCAATTTATGGGAGTGAATGCAGTGCTTTATTACGGCCCTTCTATTTTTGAAAATGCAGGACTTTCAGGTGGCGATTCTCTTTTTTACCAAGTTCTGGTAGGACTAGTCAATACTTTGACCACCA
>NZ_EQ973377.1:11542-31760 GCF_000157055.1 Bacteroides sp. 2_2_4
AAATAAAAAATATAGTATCCTAATTAGTTCTAAATTTAATATTATGAGAAAAATTCTGTTTTTAATTTTAATGCTAAGTTCTGTCAGTATACAAGCACAGAATTTAATTGTGAAAGGAGTTGTCTCTGATGAATCCGATGTATTGCCAGGAGTAAGTATCTTTGTTGAAGGTACGTCTAAAGGAACAATTTCAGATATTAATGGAAAGTATTCTATTGAAGTAAAGAAAGGAAGTAAATTGGTTTTCTCTTATGTCGGTTACCGGACAGAAGAACTAGTCGCAAATACTTCTGTACTAAATGTAAAGATGAAGACTGATGCTATCCAGCTAGAAGAAGCAATAGTTGTGGGATATGCTAAACAGAAAAAAGCTACATTAACCGGAGCCGTATCTTCTGTTAGTTCTGAAACTATAACAAAAAGAAGCGTAGCATCCTTATCTACTGCTTTACAAGGTGCCATGCCCGGTGTGACTATTCAGCAAACTTCCGGTGAACCTGGTGGTGATGGTGGCTCTATTCGAATTCGCGGTATCGGTTCTATTAATTCAAATACGGATCCGCTGGTTTTAGTTGATGGAATTGAAATGAGTATCGACCAAGTAGACGCCAATACAGTAGAGAGCATTTCTGTTCTGAAAGATGCAGCTTCTGCATCAATTTACGGTTCCCGGGCATCTAATGGTGTTATCCTTATTACAACTAAAAGAGGACAAAAAGGAAAAATAACAACTACGTATAGTGGCTATCTGACAATTCAGCGCCCGACTAACATGCCCGAACCGGTGGCTGCATGGGAGTATTTACAAGCAGAACTAAATGCTTGGGATAATGCAGAAATTACAGTATCCGATGCACAAAGAGCTCAACAACTGCAACAGATAGAAGAACAAAAAACATTACGTCCAGATAATTGGAACAGGTATGATACAAATTGGAAAGACGAAACGATGAAAAGTCATTCAATCATGCATAATCATAATGTAACAATTAGTGGTGGTAGTGACAAACTGACTTTCTTCGGTTCTGGTACTTATCTATATCAAGATGGTTTGATACCTAATGATAATTATAGTCGTACCAACCTTCGTTTAAATGCAGATGCTCAAATACTTCCATGGGCTAAGTTTAGTATTGAAACAGCATTAAGACAAGGTAAAAAAGTAAATCCGGGTTTGAGTACTCCCAAACAGATTATCAATCAGTCTTTATATATGTTGCCCACTCTTTCTGCTGCCAGAGAGCTGGATGGAAATTGGGGATATGGAAAGAATGGAATGAATCCTACTGCGCAGGCATATGATAGCGGAGAAAAAATAAGTAAAGGTACGGATGCTGTAGTAAACGGTACATTAACTCTAACTCCTATTAAGGGATTGGAGCTTGTTGGACAATACTCTCGTCGTCAATCCACAAGTAGAGAACGAGCTTTAATAACCCCATATACAACGTCTTTAAAAGGCCAAATTATGGGATCATATCCAACAGATGATTCATTAACAGAGAGCTGGAGCGAAA
The DNA here is from genome assembly GCF_000157055.1 of Bacteroides sp. 2_2_4. Taxonomy (NCBI): domain Bacteria; kingdom Pseudomonadati; phylum Bacteroidota; class Bacteroidia; order Bacteroidales; family Bacteroidaceae; genus Bacteroides; species Bacteroides sp. 2_2_4. The sequence goes on from NZ_EQ973377.1 coordinate 13,060, forward strand.
CCGTTAGAAATTATTATCGTGCACAAGCTTCGTATGAAAATAAATTCTTTGACCATTATGGAAAAATATTAGTCGGCTTCCAGGCAGAAGATAATCTGAACACTTCTTTCTCTGGTGGAAAAAGGGGTTTCGACCTAGGACGTTATTATTTAGGTAATGGAGATTCTGCAACCGCAACTTCCTCTGGTGGGGCAAATTCATGGGCTATGATGTCGTGGTATGCTCGTTTGAATTACAACTATAAACAGCGCTATTTACTGGAGGTGAATGGTCGTTACGACGGCTCTTCCCGCTTTACCAGAGATAATCGATGGGGATTTTTTCCTTCGGTATCTGCCGGTTGGGTCATATCTGAAGAAAACTTCATGAAACCTACCCGTAAAGTGCTTGACTTTTTAAAAGTACGTGCTTCTTACGGCCTTTTGGGAAATCAAAACATCGGTAATTATCCTTATGCTGCAACCATTGCTACTGGATACGGATACTATTTAGGTGGTGATGAAGCAGACAAAGAATTAGTATCAGGCGTTGCCCAAACGACGTTGGCTAATTCTAATATCAGTTGGGAAAAATCAAAGCAAATAAACTTTGGTATTGATTTCAGTTTGTGGAATGGTTTGTTAAGCGTTACAGCCGATTATTACATCAAAAATATTTATGATATGTTAATGAAGTTCCCATTACCATACTATGTAGGAATGAGTCCCGCGTATACCAATGCAGGAGATATGTCCAACAAGGGTTGGGAAGTGAGTGTCAGTCATAAAAATAAATTAAATGACTTTACGTATGGAGTAACATTTACTTTAAGTGACAACCGCAACAAAATTACTAATCTAAACGGACTTAATTCTCAAGATAAAACAATGGTAGAGGGTTATCCTAACAAAGGTATTTGGGGATATGTGACTGACGGATACTATAAGGACTGGGATGATGTCAATAATTCTCCAAAATTAGGAGATGCCCGTCCGGGATTTGTTAAGTATGTTAAAGTTTATCAGGGGGAAGATTCCGATCCTATGACAATTGATACTCGGGATATGGTTTATCTTGGTGACCCATTCCCGCACTTTGAATATGGCGTAACATTAAATGCTGGTTGGAAAAATTTTGATTTTACAGCATTCTTCCAAGGAGTAGGACAACGTGTAAATTACATGAGCGGAGTTGGTCTTAAACCTTTTGCCAATGGTTCAAATCTTTTCAGACATCAAATGGATTCATGGACTCCGGACAATCAGGATGCAGCATACCCGATTTTGGTTCCTGAAGCCAATGCGGGCCCTAACTATCAAAAATCTGATAAATGGGTACGAGACGCCTCTTATTGTCGTTTGAAGAATGTTGTTTTAGGCTATACTTTACCTAATTCATGGACTAAAAAATTAAATATTGGTAGCTTGAGAGTGTATGCTAGTGGACAGAATCTATTTACTATTAGTAATTTCTATAAGGGATATGACCCGGAGGTTGCATATAGCGGCTCTGTTGGCGGGGAATTCTACCCCATTATGCAAACATTTACGTTTGGTATTGATTTAAAATTTTAAATAATCAGATATTATGAAAAAAGCAATCAAATATATATTTAATAACAAGGTTCTGGCAAGTGGAGCTTTGATATTATCATTAGGGATAGCGGGCTGTAGTGACTATTTAGACAAAGAGCCTATGAGTGAATACTTATCATCCAACTTTTACAATAACGATGGTGCAATAGCACAAGGTGCTAATGGGTGTTACCAACGTCTACTGATGGACCATAGTAATACTAGTAGTATACCTTATTGTATATTATGGGATATGTATACTCCTTATGGTATCGAACGCGCAGACAATAGTTCTATCGGCGTTGGCAATATTGAGTTACGTACGAATTTCACAGTAGAACAAACGTGGTCTATTCTATACACTTCTGTAGCAAGATGTAATTCAGTGTTAGATGGAGCTAAGCCTTTTTATAATGAATTAAGTGATAAGGCCAAAACCTACCTTGCAGAAATTCAGGTTTTGAGATCTCATTATTATATTCAACTAGTTTCTTTATGGGGTGATATTCCATATTTTACATCTGCAGTCACAGAGGAACAAACAAAGCAAGTTTCTCGTACACCTTGGAAAGAAGTTGTAGATGATATATTAAAAACATTGGACGAAGCTGCGGATATTTTACCTTGGACAGCGGCCAATTATGGACGCGTCGATAAATCGGTAGCATTAGGACTGAAAGCCAGATTGGCTTTATATGCCGGTTCATGGTGTAAATTTGGTTTTGGTATGGATGGTGAAAAAGATCAGGCTAAAGCTACAGAATACTTTAAAATTGCAGCAGCAGCTTCTAAAAAAGTTATAGACGAAAGTGGACGTGATCTGGCTACTAATTATGCAGATCTGTTTACCCGGATAGGGCAACTAAAAGAAGACGTAAAAAAGGAAACAATGTTATTTATGATGTTTTCCAACCAAATTCATTCTTTTACCCAATACATGTCTCTAGGCGAACAAGTTCGCATGATTGGACAAAGTGGGCGTTTTCCTACTCAACAGTTAGTAGATACCTATGAAATGAAAAATGGTAAACGTATTGATGAAACAGGTTCCGGATATAACCCCAAGAAACCATTTGAAAGTCGTGACCCTCGTTTAAAAGAAACGGTTTACACTCATCATGACGTTATCATCGGTAATACTGGTGGAGATAATAAAATGAAATTCTTGATGGAAGTTTATAATCCTCAAACTACTTCTTGGGATAAAGACGGTAATGAAAAGTTGGTTGCCAACTTAGATTATGCAGGTGCTGTTGCTCAATATGGATATGTAAGTAGTGGTGTGGGATTTGCCTGGAAGAAATATAACCATTTTGATGATGAGGCAAACGCTAATCCGAGCTATAATATCCTGATTATGCGATTTGCAGAGATTCTTTTGACGTATGCCGAAGCAAAAATAGAACTTAATGAATTAGATGCAACGGCAGTAAATGCAATAGACCGCGTCAGAGCTCGTGTAGGTATGCCTGGTATCTTAAGTGTTGATCCGACACGTGAGAATGATCAATTAAAGATGCGTCAAATTGTACGTCGTGAACGTAAAGTGGAATTAGCCAAAGAGGCATTAATGTTATTTGATATGCGTCGTTGGAGAACAGGTGATATTCAGAATGCTGAACCCACTTATGGTTATCCGAAAGCGACAGGTGTAGATCCGGCTACAGGCAAATATCCTGATGGATATGAGCAGGCTACTCCGGATATGGTTCCTTCTTATGGCGCTTCAGGATCGGACAGAGATATCAATGATATTGCTAGTTATGCAGCATATGGTGATAAATTAAGATCTCGTGATAAAGGCCGTAGTTGGAATAATAGGCATTACTTATGGCCTGTTCCACAAACAGAGCGAAATAAATGTCCTTGGTTAGAACAAAATAAAGGATATGGTGAGTAATATCTAATGTGTTTAGTATGAATAGATTAATTATTATATTATCATTACTGTTAGTGCCGGTTTTTATATCGGCACAGACCGTAGTGACAATTGAAGCTGCAAGTCCGGATCCGACATTAACTGTACGCGGTCCTGAAAAGCAGATAGACTTATTCAATAATTCTGCCTGGGAAAAGCAAGATAAAGGAATTGTCCTATTATCTACGGAATATAAAAAAGCTATAAAATCGACTCAAAGCACATATACAGCCGTAGTGATAAATGGAGATATGAAAGTGATTAAAGTCCTGAATGGTGTAATCTCTAAAAATGCTCAACCAGCATTTAGCGCTCCTTTGGATATAACATTGGGACAGGCAGAGTTTACATTAATTGGTTATGATACTGACTATCTAAAGGATGGTTACCGTAAATTTCTTGCCGAGAACTTCCATGTAGGAGATGTTGTAAAGCTGCGGATTGATGGAGAAGTACATTCATTGGATAAAGTGATTGCTTTTTCCAAAGAGAGTATTCCGCCTCAAATAGAATTGGATAATGATTTCTTATTTACTGTTGTAGGAAGTAAGACTACATTAAGCGGTTGTATTGCTAATTATGATAAAAAAGCCAATTATCAGTTGTTTATAGAAAACCGAACAGAAACAAAACCAGTAGCTGTTACAACAAAGGGGCTATTTCGTAATCAGTTAACTCTGAATGATGGTACTAATTTCTTCAATTGGATATTGAAAAAAGAAGGGAAAGAAATTACTCGTAAGTCTGTTGCCATATTCTCCAAAGTTCCAAATCAACAACAGAGTGAATTGGTTATGTGGGTGGAGCAGTTTCCTAATGCAAAGGTGTTAACTAATAGAGAAGCTGTAGCCACTATGGTTAATAACGCAAAGAAAGCAGGGTTCACTTCCATTGGGTTAGATGTAAAAGGACCAGAAGGATATGTTTCTTACCGCAAAAACGATCTTTCAAAAACTCCTTATCTAACTGCAACCAAAAATCCGAATAAACAAGTGAAGGATGATGGATTTGATTTGCTGGAGGTTGTACTCCAGGAAGCACATAAGATTGGACTCAAAGTCTATACTAGTTTTAATTTCTTCACAGAAGGAAATATTACTGTAAATGATTATGCCATTCTTCATGAACATAAAGACTGGGAGGAAATAGTGCAACGCCCCGAAGACAAAGGTAAACTATTGAAAATCACAGAAAGTACAAGAGGGAAAGAAGCTGCTAAAGGTAAACTGTTAGCTTTAGCTTTTGTAAATCCTTCTAATAAAGAAGTGCAGGACTTTCAATTGTTGCGCGTGGAAGAAGTTCTAAAAAATTATGATATAGATGGTATCGTATTAGATCGCTGTCGTTATGATAATTTATATGCTGACTTTAGTCATGTGACTCGAAACGCATTTGAAGAATACCTGGAGAAAGAAGGCAAAATTTTAGAGAACTTTCCTGCTGATGCTTTCAAAATAGACAAAGAAGGCACATTAGTAAAAGGTCAATTCTTTAAAGAATGGATTACTTTCCGCTCTCAAACTATTTGTGACTTTACCGGACGTATTCGCTCATTAGTAGATAAGTATAAAACTGAAAAGAATCCGGATTTAAAAATGGCAGCTTATGTAGGGTCCTGGTATGAAGTATATTATCAAAATGGAGTAAATTGGGCTAGTAATCAATTTAAATATGATGATCGATTATCATTTCCAGATAGTGAAATCTACGGAGAAAATTACAATAAAACAAGTTACTTAAACAATTTAGACTTTCTGATGATCGGAACTTATTATAAAACGCCTAAAGAAGTCAATCGATACATTACTCTAGGGAATATCCTTACATGTGGACAAATTCCATTGTTAGGTTCAATGAGTTTGCCTGATTTAAGTGTTACCGATCAGGGAAAAGTGTTTGGGGCTTCACTAAAGAATTCATCAGGTTTGATGATTTTCGATAATTGTTATGTTGATTGGAATACTTTTTTCGAACAAATGAAAATAGCTTTTTCCATTAAGAAAAAATAATGAACATATAATACTCGTGAAAGATGAAAAAACTAATAAACTTAATATTCAGTATGATGTGTATTACTACACTCTTTACTGTAACTTTTAGCTCTTGTTCAGATGATGACGAAAACAGAGCCTATGAATCTGTGCAAATAGTAGGAGTCAAAGTGAATAATGAATTATACACACCTTCTTCTGTCAGTGCAGCAGAGACGACTGTATTGATTCCCGCCGGAGTCGATTTATCTAAAGCTAAATTACAATTACTGGTTATAAATGGTACTGCTAATTTTATAGATGATCAGGAATACGATGCTCGTAAACCCCTTGATTTAACATTGAATGGATTTGATGGAACCACTGTACAAACAAAATTGCGCATCCAATCTCCTCCTAAATTGGTATCTTTCATAATAGAAGGAATGACTGTTCCTAATAGTGACATTCATACAGGTGAAGAATCATTGATTGTCCAGGTTCCGGAAGAAACTGATTTGACAACACTAAAGGTTACCATGGAATATATTAATGGAACAATTATGGACTTTCAGAATGGTGTTACACTAGACTATACAAATCCGAGAAGTTTTAAAATAAAAGGTGTAGATGAAGAAACAATCTATACTTATGAGTTTATTATCACTACGGAAGAAGTAGGTCCTGCATCTATAAAAACGATGACGATCAATGGAGTTGAAACAGATTATGTGCTTACGGATGATAAGAATGTAGCAGTTCCGTATATTCCAGCGTTAATGGATTTTACTTCTGTAAACGTAGAACTGACTACTGGATTTGGAAATAAAATAGATGAATCTTTCACTGGACAAGGATTAAATTTGATGAATGGTAACAATAAGGTTTCAATCAAAGGAAGTAATGGGGTAACAACAGAGTTCACTATTGGTATACCCCAAATTTCTGCAGAACCTGTATTCAAAAAAGACTATACAGAATTAGCCGGATTTGGATCCGACAACTTAATTAGTGTAGGAATTAGTGACCCTTATATTATTGCCGGCAACCATTCTTCAACTAAGAAAACCCCAGCATATTTTGACTATACAGGTAATAAAATCGAAAATTTGAATGAAAAAGGGTTAAGTATTGCAGGACATGGTATACGTCTAATGGCTACAGATGACAAAGGTAATATTCTTGGAACTTCATTGGCTTTATCTGGAGATAAACCTGTATTATATCGTTGGAGTAATGTAACAGCAGAAGCTAAAGAATTTATTTCATATGATAAATCAGCTCTTGGTGAATCTGCGACTCCTCGTTTAGCTGGTATTGGCATTATTGGTGATTTAGATGGTGATGCTACAATAGTTGCTACTAAAGCACAGTCAGTAGATGTCTTTGTTTGGAAAGTTACAAATGGAGTTGTGAATCCTACTCCTCAAAAATATGCGTTTCCTGTTGCTACTCCAAGTTACTATTGGAGCGTGGTTCCGATGCCTATAGGTATGACCGGATATATGGGATTCTTTAGTACAAGTGCAACTAATGGTCTTATTTGGATGAACAGTACTATGGGAGAAGTTTCCAGAAGTTCTGGAGTTAGAACCAGTGGTGGAGATGTAACAACAATTAATGGCCGTGTGTATGTAGCATATACAGCATATTCGGGAGATCAAAAAGGTGTTATGCGCATTTGTGATATAACTGATGGTAAATATAATCAAATATTCAATTATACAATGGAAGCATCGGGGGCTAATGGTAATGGCACAGCTTCTGCTTGTTTAATGGTGAAAAACAATGAACTATATGCAGTATTTGGCTGCACCGGTTCCGGCTTATACTTCTATCGTATAGCGTGTAAATAACAACTAATAAACAGGACCATACCTAATTGATATGGTCCTATTTAATCTCTTATCAATATGAAACAGAATTATAATCATATATTTTTTCTTGCTTGTCTCATTATAGGAGGCACAGCATGCTCTCATAAATACAGAACATCTTCTTCCAAGCCAATAGAAACGTTCTTTAAGAATGAAGTGAAACCTGAAAAGTTCATCGAATGTTTTCCCGGAGCCTATTATCGCAAAGTGAATTCCAGTAAGGATGTTTGGTTGGGAGTTGGAGGAACTGTTACTTTACCTCAATTATCATTCGATCAAACAAGAAAAAACGCAAAGAAACCGGGGCAATTTTTAGATAATCCATCTGTATACTTGGGAGGTAATATGGGAGATCAGGAAACGGATTTTGGATTAGCCTGGGAGGTTATTCGAGAGAAAGATGGTAAGCTATCCAAAGAAAGAAAAGCTTTTCGTCCGTTTATGAGACGCAGTGAACATATTAACGGACAAGAGCCGAATTATGCACAAGCCCCACCGGAAGATCAATATTATTGGTATCCAGGAGAAAAAGTAACAATGTATTTTCAAGTACTAGAACCCCATAAAGTACATTTTGTAATAGAAGGAGCTGGGAAACGTTTTGAATGTGACTATGACTGTGAAGGTTATATTCCGGGCGAATTGGGTACCTTTAAGCGGGTGAATGCCATTGACCAAGTTGCGAATGAAGGTAAACCGGCGCAAGCTACAAAAACAAAGGTGCTGAATAGTCGGTGGGATGAAAGTTATTATTTTAGAAAAAATAAAGATGGAATAGTGAAAGTGCCGATTCATGAAGGACGTTTCACAGATATGCGTTGCCCGGACACTCATTTCTTTGAAATAATATCAACTGACGAAGATCGAAAAAAAGGAGCAGAAACTATTAGTATTAATGGAAATGGATACTAATCCTCAAAAGAATATTATTGATTAACAAAAATGATGTAAGATGAAAAAATATTTATTCTATTCATTATTCGTGATTTTAGCTATGGGTTTTTACAACTGTTCCAGTAGCGACGATGGGGAACCGAAACCAGAACCCACAGATCCAATTAACACTTACTTTAAAGACGAGGTAAAGCCACAAGCGAGTATTGCTTGCTTTGCCGGTGCCTATTATCATAAAGCCGTAACAAGTAAAGATTTATGGCTAGGCATCGGAGGAACTATAAAGTTACCTACAGCTACTTTTGACGAAGATCGTAAGAATCCTAGTAAACCAGGACAATACCTTGATAATCCTTCTATATATTTAGGAGGAAATATGGGTGGACAGGAGACTGATATAGGTTTGACTTGGGAAGTTATAAAAGATGAACAAGGCAATATCAGCGCTGAAAGAAAAGCATTCCGCCCGTTCATGAGACGCACAAGTCATTCAAGTGGACAGGCATCTAACTATTCAAATGCTCCTGCGCAAAAAGAATATTATTGGTATCCGGGTGAGGAAGTTACAATTTCTATTCAGATCATAAGAAGTGGAGTTCTCAAATTTATTGTGGACGGTAATGGTAAGCATTATGAGTCAGAATATGAATGTGCCGGATACAAACAAGGAACTCGTGGAGAATTTAAACGTGTAAATGCTATTGACCAGGTATCTAATGAAGGAAAACCGACACAAGCCACGAAAACAAAAGTTGAAGGTGCTCAATGGAAGGAAAGTTTTTTATTCAGGATGTATGACGGTAAAATAGTAAAAGCTCCACTTCATACAGGAAGATATACTGATATGCGTTGTCCGGATGCTATGTATTTCGATATTAATTCAACAGAAGCAGAACAGAAGATTGGTGCTGAATCTGTAGAGATTAATGGTGCAGGATATTAACAAATAGATATATTTCAAATAATAAGTCATGAATAAAAGAGCCTTCTCTCTTGATGCATTAAGAGGATATGCCATTATTACTATGGTTTTATCGGGTACCATTGCTTCAGGAGTATTACCAGGATGGATGTACCATGCACAAGTGGGTCCCCGCTCTAATTTTGCATTTGACCCATCATTTTACGGAATAACATGGGTTGATTTAGTTTTCCCATTCTTTTTATTTGCAATGGGAGCAGCTTTCCCTTTTTCTATTGGTAATAAGCTGGAAAAAGGAGAATCTAAATTAAAAATAGCGTGGGATTGTATATTACGTGGATTCCGGTTAACTTTCTTTGCTATTTTTATCCAGCATATGTATCCTTGGGTAACATCTTCTCCTCAAGATGTGCGGTCGTGGTTGTTGGCCCTATCGGCATTTGTTCTTATGTTTCCCATGTTTATGAGAATTCCGGTTAAAATGTCTAAATGGTTGCGTGGAGGGATACAGCTATCTGCTTATATGTTAGGCGTTTTCATGTTACTTACTGTAAGTTATGCTAATGGCAGAGAATTTAGCCTGTCATATAGTAATATTATTATTCTAGTTTTGGCAAATATGTCTATTTTCGGTTCTTTGGCATACTTGTTTACGGCAAATAATAAATGGGCCAGAATAGCTATTCTCCCATTTATTATGGCTGTTTTTCTAGGAAGTAAAACTGACGGCTCTTGGGTGAAGGTCCTGATGAACTATTCTCCGATTCCCTGGATGTATAGTTTTTATTATTTGAAATACTTATTTATTATCATTCCCGGAAGTATTGCCGGCGAATACTTAAAAGAATGGCTACAAAACAGAACAGAGGCCGCTTCGTCTTTAGAAGAGAAAAGGAAAATCCCCCTAATTCTATTATTAACTACTGGGGTTATTATCTTTAATCTGTATGGTCTGTATACGCGTCAGTTATTATTAAACTTAGGTGGTACAGTTGTTATTTTAGCTTGTATTTATTGGCTTCTGAAAACAAGAAGTAACAACATGGATTATTGGAGAAAACTATTTGTTGCGGGAGCTTATTTACTTATGCTAGGTTTATTCTTTGAAGCTTATGAAGGCGGAATCCGTAAGGATGATTCAACCTACAGTTACTATTTTGTTACTGCTGGTCTTGCCTTTATGGCGATGATTGTTTTTTCAATTCTATGTGATATCTATAAATATCGGCGATTGACACGCCCATTGGAAATGGCAGGACAAAACCCTATGATTGCCTATGTAGCTACTAATTTGGTAGTAATGCCTATGTTGAATCTGATAGGAGTAGCATCATGTTTAGCCTATCTTCAGCAAAATGCCTGGCTCGGTTTCTTACGAGGAGTTATTATCACTGCATTGGCGACATTAATAGCTATAATTTTCACAAAACTTAAATGGTTCTGGAGAACATAATCGAGATATGAAACTACTAATAAAGAAAATAACGTATATCATCTTCATCCTGTGTTCCTATTGCTCTTATGGTGAAGCTAAAATTCAGCTCCCCTCTATTTTAGGTAACGGGATGGTGCTCCAACAAAAGTCAGAAGTAAGGCTGTGGGGGAAAGCTACACCTAATAAGAAAGTTACCATATATACCTCATGGAACGCACAACAGCAGGAAGTGAATAGTAATAAAAAGGGAGATTGGATAGTAACCGTCACAACTCCGGAAGCTGGAGGTCCGTACACTATTCGTATTTCAGATGGTGAAGAACTGCTATTAGATGATGTTTTGATTGGAGAAGTCTGGCTGTGCTCCGGTCAATCGAATATGGAAATGCCCGTGAAAGGCTTTCGGGGCCAACCTGCCGCAGAATCACAGAATACGATAGTAAATGCAAATCCTAATCGTTCATTACGATTGTTTACAGTGCAACGTGCATACAGTAGTATTCCGGAAGAGGATGTAACAGGGCAATGGGAAAAAAACACTCCAAAGTCTGTTTCTACTTTTAGTGCCGTAGCTTATTATTATGGCGATCAATTACAGAAAGTTTTAGGAATACCGGTAGGGTTGATTCATGCCTCCTGGAGCGGGTCTTCAATTGAGCCATGGATTAGTAAAGAAAATCTCCTGCAATTTCCCGAAGTCGATCTGACTCCGGCAGAGAATCCACAATTGAAATATGCTAATGGTACTCCTACCGTATTATACAATGCCATGATTAAACCGCTGGAGAATTATAATATTAAAGGAATGATATGGTATCAAGGAGAGTCTAATTCTGCACGGCCGGAACAATATCAGCGTTTGTTTGCTGTGTGGGCCAAGCAAAACAGAGCATTGTTCCGTTCGAAAGACTTGCCTATTTATTATACAGAAATAGCACCTGTTGCGTCACCTGTAGACCGACCGTTTCAGAGGGCCATCTTTCGAGAAGCGCAATTGGAAAGTATGCATGAAGTTTCTAATACAGGTATGGCATTCACAAACGATCTTGGTTCGGAGAAATTCATTCATGCGCCCAAAAAACGAGAGATCGGCCAGCGTTTAGCGTATTGGGCATTAGCTAAAACATATCAGTTAGAGGGATTTGAATATAGTGGTCCTATCCATCGTTCATATATGAAGAACGGAAAGATAATTGAAATTCTCTTTGCTCATGCAGATGATGGACTAAACCCGGAGAATGAGCCTTTAGTAGGTTTTGAGATTGCAAGTGAAGATAGTATATTTTATCCAGCCAATGCCGAAATCATAAATGGAACCTCTCGTGTAAAAGTATGGAGTGACAAAGTGGCTCAACCAGTTTATGTACGTTATGCTTTCCGTAATTTTCTGCGTGGAAATCTGGTAAACAATGCCGGATTACCAGCAGCTCCTTTTCGGATGGACTTGCGAAAAATGGATTTTCAGAACCCTGAAAAGCTAGGATGGACCCGTGTCACTACTTTTGGGAAGTTACCCGAATACATTAGTGTTTATCATTCTCCGGAATGGATTGAAAGTACACGAACAAATGCTTATATAGCAGTTGTAGATACCAAGAAAGGAGGGAGTTTGGATGTCGGAGGTGCAGATAGTGGGGTAAAAACTCCGATAGAATTTTACCAGTCTGAAAAAAGAAAACCATCTATTGTATTAAATGGAGGATATTTTGCTAATGGAAGGACTGTTAGTCTTATATGCAAAAATGGAAAAATCTTATCTGACAACATATCTGTAGTGAATCGCTTATTGGAAGGTAAAAAGACTGCATATTACCCTACCCGTTCAGTTTTCAGTCTTTATACAGATGGGACATATCATGTTGACTGGATATATAAATCGGCTCAACAAACCTATGCGTATGATATGCCGGCCTTAAACAGCTCCACACGTCCTCCGTTATCTGTGCCATCAAAAGGCTTTCCAAAAGGGGCAAAAGTCTGGACTGCCGAAATGGGAATTGGTGCAGGTCCTATATTAATCAAGGATGGAACGATTCGTAATAGTTGGGTAGAAGAACTATTAGACGTTGCAAGTGGTATAAATCCACAGACTTGTCAGCCTCGTTCTGCGGTAGGAGTTACGCAAGACGGGAAATTGATTTTATTTGTTTGTGAAGGACGCGAACAAACACCGGATATTCCAGGTATGACTCTAGCCCAACTTGCCCGGTTAATGAGATCATTCGGGTGTGTAGATGCACTTAATTTAGACGGAGGAGGTTCGAGCTGTATGTTGATTAATGGTAAAGAGACTATAAAACCATGTAATAAATATCATCATCAACGACCGGTTGCTACTGTGTTATTTGCAAGATAGTATGATCCAAAACTATGATATGATGAAAATCTTTATTAGAATATTATTGTTATTCTACTATGTCTTTATACTATTAGCCTGTGGAGATAAAAAAGAGTCTATTTCCATAAATTATATACTTATGGCTAGAGTAACCAATATGCAAACTGACGAAATTAAAATTGATACTCCCTCCAGGACTATTTTCATTAAATTGATAACAGGAGGAGATTTATCCAATGTACACGTAAATTTAACTTTGGCTAAAGGGGTAGAAATGGTAGAACCAGCAAATACAGAGTCCGTATATGATTTCACCAAGCCAGCTTCTGTTACTCTTAAATACAAAGAAGAGATAATAACATATCATTTTATAATAGACACTGAATATAATATTGTAGATCCGGCAACTTTGGGGTGGGTAAAATCGACCGAATGGGAAACTCTTCCCGATTATCTGGCTATATACAAATCACCTTCTACTTTAAAAGGTAAAAATGCAGTAGCTTACATTGCCGTAGCTGATATGGATAAAAATGCAAGTTTTAGTGTACTTGGAAATGCCACAGGAGTAAAAACACTCACACAATTTTATAATGCAGAATCTGTAAAACCTGCAATTGTGATGAATGGAGGGTATTTTGCTTCCAATGGCGCCACTGTGAGTTTACTCTATAGAAACAATGTAATGTTGGCTCCTAATTTGCAATCAATGTCGCGTTCGGATGGAACCTCAAATGTGGCATTTTATCCCACTCGTTCAGCTTTTGGAGAAATAGAGAATGGCAAATTTGAGGTAAATTGGGTATATACTGTATCTTCCGGTCAAACCTATGCTTATCCCGCTCCTTCACCTAATAAGTCAGGAGTTTCCCCTATGCAGATTCCGTCAGTAAATTATCCGGAGGGAGCTTCTATATGGAAAGCTAAAAATGCAATAGGAGGAGGTCCTGTACTATTAAAAAACGGATTGTATAAAAATACATGGGAGGCAGAATTATTCGATACTGCCAGTGGTATCGGACCAACCAGTAACAACCCACGTTCTGCTATTGGTATTACTGGAGATAACCGATTGATATTTTTTGTTTGTGAAGGAAGAAATAAGACACCTAATGTTCCGGGATTCACATTAGAGGAGGTCGCTTATATTTTAAGAGATCTTGGTTGCCTGGATGCTATGAATCTGGATGGCGGTGGTTCGAGCTGTATGTTGGTTAATGGACAGGAGACTATCAAGCCAAGTGATGGTGCACAACGTTCTGTAACAACAGCAGTAGCAATAAAATAGAGGTAATTATAGAATACTAGTAATTAACCAACCAATTATTATTTATGAGTAAAAAGTTAAGGTTTTGTTTATGTCTTTCGATTTTATTTATTAGTCTACAAAGCATAGCAAAAACAACAGAGCAAGGGATTCGGGGAGTCTGGGTCCCTGCTCCCCGTTTCACCCCTGTATTACATTCCTATCAGGGAGTGAAAGATTTTGTAAAGACATTGGATGAGTTGAATATGAATTCCATATTTCTTGTATCTTATGCGGAAACTAAAACGATATATAGAAGTGACGTGTTGATGCATTATTCTACTTATAAAACACAAGAAGAAAGCTATTTACTAAGTGGATATTCAAAGCAATATCAAAGTCCAACTAATGATCCGGTACGTGATTTGATTGATGAAGCTCATAAACACGATATAAAAGTGTTTTTCTGGTTTGAGTATGGCTTTATGGGAGAAGGACGTCCGATATCACCTAATAATCCTTTGTTAGCAAAGAACCCCCACTGGCTAGGAATAGACAATCAACAACACCCTGCTAATTATAATCAACATGATTACTATTTCAATGCCTATAATCCTGCCGTGCAGAATTTCTTAATAGAACTTATAGAAGAAGCATTGATGCTTTATCCTGATTTAGATGGTATTCAAGGGGATGATCGCTTTCCCGCTATGCCTCGGAATTCCGGATATGATACCTATACAGTTTCTCTTTATCAGTCACAACATCAAGGGAATAATCCTCCTGTAGATTATAATAATTCGGAATGGGTACATTGGCGTTTGGATATTTTAAATACCTTTGCAAAACGATTATATAAAAGAATCAAAGCAAAGAGCCCAAATGTAATGATTAGTTTCGCCCCGAACCCCTATCCTTGGTGTGAAGAGAATCTGATGCAGGAATGGCCTCGTTGGTGTAAAGAGAAAGTTTGTGACCTGTTAGCTGTTCAGTGTTATCGCTATAGTGTTGACGCTTATCGTGCTACGGTTTCAGAAGTTTTGAAGTATATACATCAGAATAATCCAAACCAATTGTTTGCACCTGGCATGATTTTGATGGAGGGAAGTAATTCCAAAATGTCGCCGGAACTATTACAAAAGCAACTTCGTATAAACCGGGAGTTGGGGATTAATAGTGAAATTTATTTTTATAATAAGGGGATTGATAATCCTTCTGTTAGGAAAGTCTTAAAACAAATATACCAGTATAAAGTTATGTTTCCAACAAATTCAAGAAAAACAAAACGATAGAAAAAAAGTCAAACGAAAACTCTATTTCATGATTTGTTTGTTTTTAATATTTTTAGTTTTTGAGGAAGAACATTAAGTAGAGAAGTAAATAAATAAAATATGGTATTTATATGCATAATTACGAATAAAAGAACGGTCATTTGCATATAAATTACCGTATTATTTGCGAAAAACATACGGTTGATTCTAATGAAACGTACGGTTGGTTTTAAAGAAACACAAGGTTGGTTTATAAGAAACGCCACGTACATTTAAAAGGAAGTATATTTTACTCGTGAAAATAGGATTTCTTGATTTATTAGAAGTGTGTTTAGGACTCTGTTTAATTAAACAAAAAGCATGTATGGATTGATAAATGCATTCACTATGCAGCGCATAATATTCAATAATAATGATTATGCTCTATAATAGAAGAATTTCTTTGATTCCTGAATTATACAAATCACTAATCCGTACGATTCTTTTCTACGCCTGGCATTGAGACTGAATAAATTCAATTATAGCATCATTCAAATACCAAAATGATATTTTACCATTTTGATATTTGGAGATTTGTTTTTACCGATATAACATATAAAAAGCCATCTATTAGGAGTATTAAAAATAGTGACGCTATGTCAATAGGATAGCGTTGCTATAAGCTTCATATAGTGACGCTATACCGAGCCGATAGCGTCACTATTTTATTTGATTGCTTTCTTAATGATTGGACAAACTAAATCTGCATATCTCATCATGCCTAAATCTGTGAAATGAATACCATCAATTGTGGCTTCTCCATCTTCTCCCAGCATATTCTTTGAAGAGATTAAAATGATATTTTTCTCATTTTCCTTTTTTAGCCGATTGAATATCTCCTTTAATGTGTCATTCTTTCTTTGCACTTCTTTAGCTATTCTCTCATCATAAAGTGTATGAGTGAAAATAGGATCTTCTATAAAAATAACTGGCGTATCCGGATGTTTACTACGAATGATACGATAGAATGTCTCCATGCGTTCTTTCATCTGTTCTACAGAAGCATTAGGCACAAAGTCCAAAACAAAAACACTGGCATCTACCTCGGCTATCACTTTGGCAACTTCTAAATCTAAAAGTGCATTTCCACTGAATCCCAGATTGATACATTCACGGTTCAGTCTTCTTGATATAATGTTTGTATGTGCCATTCCGGGACGTGAAGCACAACCTCCTTGAAGAATACTGGTTCCATAAAATACAATCGGCTTCTGGCGAATCGGATAATCAATTAAAGGCTGATCGATAGTAGCTAACGAATCAATCCCTATAGATAGGGAAACCAAACCGTCATAGAGAGGAAGATAAAGCATATATTCTCTCTCTTCCGGTTGCATGTTAGCAATGATTGTTGCTTGATTTGTTTTTCCATTCGGACGGGCACTGTTTACAAAACGCCACTCCCCATTCTTCTGAAGACAATAAAGGTCTAGACCTTTTGCACCAGTGTCAGTCATGTGATTCATGTGAAAATTGATGAGTGTTTCCCATTTTGCGGCTATCGTGGTAGAATTGCTACGAAAACGTATTGCCATTCCGGCAGAATTACGACTTAAATTCCATAATGGAGCACAGGAGATATTTTTCAATGAATCCGGAAGTCTTTCATATCGTGTTCCGGTGGCTTCGGTGGCTTTTCCTAATAGAGGGAACTTTGATGCATCATGATATACTAGTTGGGCATATATATGACACATCAAAAAAAGCATTATAAAAAACAAATTCTTCTTTTCATATTTTGAATATTATTGTTTCAAGTTCTCCAAAAGCATTTTATTCGGGTAAAGAACATCGTTACCAATACTGATAATGCCGTTAAAACTACCCCTCGTAAAAATCCCATCCATGCATTCTCATTGAAATAAGCAAGCAATGATGCAATTCCTAATAAATTGATCACAGGAATAATCAACAGATCTCCTACTACATAAGCCATCATCGGATTTTGTCCGGGCATTACGAGAAAACGGGTACTCTTCACACAACGAAAATAGTCACATATCACATTTAAAAGCAACAAAGCCATAAATGCCAGACCTGAAGTGAGAAATAAATAGCCAAAAGTGGCGGGATCTTTTTTTATACCTTCTTGAAAAGGTTCAAAACATAATCCCAGAATAACTAGAAAAGCTCCGGCTATGAAAAGTTCTCTCCAAAGCTTTATAAATCCTGTGCCCTTTCTCAATAAAAAGACTCCACTTATCAATAACGGAATATTTATTATCAGGTTCAAGACTGTACAATGTGTATAAAGTCCCGCCAAATTTACAATAATTATAGCTAATGTCAAAAGAATCATTATTATAGCTTTCCATTTATCAGTAGATTCAACACACGAATCATTGTGTTGCTTCAGCCAGCCCATCAAATATTCTCCCGCAATGCTTCCCGGAATCACAATAAAGAGATATTGTAAATATTCAAAATGGAAAACCCAGGGCAGAGGCGTGTAGGTGTATACTGCTTGTGTCCAGGAGTTTTCGACTTGTCCGCTTAATAGCAAGGCCATCAATATCAGCAATATACCTATTCGTGCCCGGAGATTTTGCATGGTGAAAATATATATGACCGAACCGAAAACAGCCATATTTGCCAACAATAATATGATAATATTGCTGAATGATACATCAAAAGTTCTTTCATTTGCATATTGAGTTGTCAGTAACAAGACAATGGCTATTACATAGGCCGTTACCTTGATAACTGTACGCATCCAATCTGGCATTTTCAGAGGGATGCGAATGAACATAGGAAATAGTATAATAAAACAAAGAATGGACAATAACCAGGCACGCACGTCTTGTGGATTACTCAAAACATGCGGATAAAAATGTTGAATAAAAATAGCAAAGAAAGTCAATTGCACACCTCGCTTGATAGCTTCATATACCAATCGTAACTTAGTATCCCCTTTCTCAAATCTTTTTTTGATCGAAAAAGGGAAAGCAGCACCCATTGCAAACAGAAAGAATGGAAAAACAAGATCCACCCAGGTGATTCCCGATAAACTGGCGTCGAAAGCTCTGTCCGGAGGAGGAGTTTGTGCGTGATACATCCATCCGGGTAGAGAATTCCATGCAACAGTTGCCGAAAGCACCATCGTGATGATAGCATAACCTCGTAGGGCATCTAAAGCATAAGCGCGTTTATTCATATATCTATGGATTGATTGTTTGAATATATTCTTTGCCAAAACGGTCGGTTACTTTAACCGTTACATGAGCATCTTTATTTTTAG
>NZ_EQ973377.1:31930-52800 GCF_000157055.1 Bacteroides sp. 2_2_4
CATAACCTCGTAGGGCATCTAAAGCATAAGCGCGTTTATTCATATATCTATGGATTGATTGTTTGAATATATTCTTTGCCAAAACGGTCGGTTACTTTAACCGTTACATGAGCATCTTTATTTTTAGGAGTTGCCCGAAACATATGTTGGGTAGGTCTTGGGGTAATCCATGTATATACCATCTTTTCCCGGTCCGAACATACTACTGATGCGTATGGATCTAAACCAGTATATCGTGTCATGTTTCCCATCAACTGACCGTCTTCCAGCCATTCCACTTTCCACAGTTTATCCCAGTTCCATACATTAGCAATAATATCTGACGGATGTTCCTTAGAAGCTCCTACAGGATAAGAACGAAATTGATGTTCTTTGGGATATCCGGAACTTTTGTAATACCATTTTACATCGTTATCATTTACTTCATATACGCCATAACCACGTGGAGTACCATCCAGACAAATATCCGCTTTCCACCACGTACCACAAACTGCAGCCGTATTATGTTCCATCAGATTCTCATCGAATACGACATTAAGATTGTAATGAGTATGTCCTGTGATAAGATGTGCTTTGTAGGGTTTCAACATCTGATGCAGTGCACCTGCGTTGACCATCTGATTACCAATCATATCATAGTTATACAAAAAAGCTTCTTGTTTTTCTGTTTGGCGGGAAGGGATATGCATAATGAAGAATACGAGTGCCCCTTTCGGTACGTATGATAAATCCTTATCAAGCCATGCAAATGTTTTCTCATCCAGATAACCCATATAGAAATAATCACGTCCGATAAAGAAATTATTGTCTACTACAATATAATGGGCATTTCCCTTATTAAAAGAATAGTAAGAAGGACCAAAAGTATCTTCAAAAGTCTTGTAGGAAGTTTCATGCGTGCGACCGTCATAATTCATATCATGATTGCCAACTACACGATAGATAGGTATATCCAGTTGATCGGCTCTTTTCAAATAATCGGGATATAATTCTTGATGATCGCCTACAATGTCTCCACAATCAATTCCAAAAACTTCTGTTGTTGCATAAGAAGAGAGAAGTTGTTTGCAATCGTCGACTACATGTTGATAAATAGCCAGTTCGTCTCTGGAAGTAACTTGTATATCAGATTGAGCTACAAAAACATGGGAAACATCATCTTTGGGATTCTTCTTCAGATTAAAATTATAGTTTTGCTTTTTAGAATAATCAATAGGTAGATAGAAAGAAGGGATAGTTCCTTTCCGGTCTGTCAGATAGCCTGAAGGAGTACAAATATATACAAAACGACTGTCTCCCAAAGTGGGGATACTATATTTCCCAGAAGTGTCGGTCTGCACACATATATGACCGTCGGTAACCATTACTCCCCCGATTCCTTTACCTTCGCAGGTAACTTTGCCTTTGATAATGTTGATAGAGGCTTCCGCCTGAACTGAAAGGTTCAGGCAGAAATACATTAAAAGAAATAAAAACAAGTGTAGTTTATTCGTTCTCATATTGAAGTATACTTTATAATTTTATCGAATGATTTCTTTTGCGTATTTTTTATAGATTTGGCGGGCAAGTTTTATTCCGTCACCGCCTTCGTTGTAGCTGATTCTGTTACTCGGATTTACCCATTCGTTTTCATACATCCGTGATTGATTAAAGAATTCTTCTTCATCAAAATTCTTCTTCTTTTCAGCAGCCTCGATTACTTCATTTATAAAATGATCCCACCGAACAGAATAATATTGATTGGTTAGACCTGCCCATGATCGATTAGCATAGTCGGTCAGGTGATAGCTATCTCCCCAAATGGTAATCAGAGAACGGGCATTCATTTCATAATAGTTTTTAGAAGCGGCATCATGTCCCATATCACGAGCATCAGTGATCCATTTATGCAATGAGAAAGTTGGATGACAGCTAACGAGTTTATCAAGGTCAGCAAGAATCTCTCTCATCTTATTCCCTCGGTTTTTCATCATCGGTATATCTCCCGCTTCATATGCAAGGGTGAACTCATCACGGACTACATTAAAATAATTCCCTAAAACTTGTCGTCCAATATTGACCAAATCAAACTCATAGCTATCTCGTTGACAGTCTTTTACTGATAACAGTAATCTCCATGCTTCAACTAAATCTTTGGGTTGATATTCAATCGTAGGTTTGGTAGTCCAGTGTCCATTTCCTTTCAAACAAGGGCGCGCATTGGTAAGTGTGCCTTGTCCCACTTGTGCCGGTTGAACGTACACTTTATTTGCTAGTATTTCCCATGCTTTTCTCGCTTCGGGAGATATCTTGCCAATTCGTCTGTCTGCCAGTTTAAAGAACCATTCTTTATCTGTTTGACCTCCATTCCATGCTTTGTCAAGAACAAATTCATACATAAACTGATTCAGGTCTATGCCTTCGAGAGTGGAACCTACTCCTTTAAGATTACTGCCGCCATTCTTTAAAGCATCTGCCAATCGTTCGCTCACCAAATTTACCGGACCTGACAGAAAGGAATTGCCACCAAAATTGCCCAGATAACACCAAAGATAAGGTTGACCGAAATAACTGTCTGTCTGTTTCCAGATTTCTGTATATTCACAGAAATAGTCTAATAGAATCAATCTGTCTTGAGGCACAGAACGAAGATAGGATTTGATACGTGGAGTGGTCCAATGCTTGATGTCAGCATAAAACAACCATGTCATTTGTAGCCATACTGCTTCCGGATCTACAGCAGCCACAGACTCGTAGATGTGCTTAGCCATCATTCCCAAAGAATCGGCATCCCATGAAGGAGGATCTATTTCATTGAACGGATCGATGCCATAGATATGGTTTGTGCCATATAAACGAGTCTGTTCGGTAAGATATTCTTTTTGTATGATCGCATACAAAGAATCCATAGGATTAAGGAAAGTGCAACGATATTGATCGGCAAATCCTCCCCATTCGCTTACTCTGGTTGTTTTTATATTGGGATAAACCCGTTTCAATGCTGCCGGTACATGCCCGGCAAAAGCCGGCAATACAGGTCGCATATTAAACTCACGTTCACGGGCAACAATCTGTTCCTGCAACGCTGCCTGACTTGACAACCACTCTTTAGGTAAAGGACTTTGCCAACCATCCAAGTTACACATTCGATGCCATGGAAGATGTGCAGGACCTGTAAAATATCCCCGTATTTCTTCATCTGTCAATCCCAGTTTACTCCAAACTTTATACCAGATAGCTTCCTGACCGGTAATAGCTAGAGGCATATTGATTCCATTTAAAGCCATCCAGTCGATAAAATGTTCCCAATCACTCCATTTCCACCAAGTCATTGAATACCCGAACGTACAATAGTTTAGAAAGAAACGGGTTGGGACATTTGCCTTAACAGTGACTTCTGTTGATATGGAAGGGAGAGTTTTAGGTAATTCTATCGGATCATCCTTATACCATGAAATAGTGGTCAGACAGTAGTTTTTCAAATAATGATTCAAACCTACAGCCATAGAGTTGGCGTTATTTCCGGAAATAATAATTTTATTCCCTTCACTTTTGATGGTAAAAGTATCTGCAGAAGTATCATTCAACAGACGAAAATCAAAAGATGAAGCCTGTTGAGGAAACAACCGTTGTGTCATTTTATGCATGGTAGTGATATTAGTATCTTCCGCACGTATTTGGCAGACAACAACTAGAAAAAGGAGTATACTTAGTATTTTCTTCATAATCATATTATTGTTTGATAAAACGAATAGCACATCCACCGCTTGTTGCCAGTTTGACATGAAGCATGTCGGAAGCTGTTACTATTTTCTCTTCATACTTGAAAGAAGTCGGATTCGTTTTCCATTCCGCATCGTCACCGTCAACATATATTTGAGCAGTATACTTTGAGTCCGCATCCAAAAAGTTCAAAAGAATATCTAGCTCTCTTGCATTTTCGTCTGTGATGCAGCCTACATACCAATCGCTGGTGTTACGGTCTTTCCGCGCAAAGACGGAATAATCACCAATTTTGGCATCTACTACATAAGTTTTATCCCAGTCGGTAGGTACATCCTTAATGAAATCGAACGCTTTGATGCCTTTGTAGTTTTCTGGTAAATCCGAGGCCATTTGTAAGGGGCTGTAGATCACGACAAATAGTGCTAATTGCTTGCAAAGTGTAGTATTGACACGAGTCCCCGGATATGCTTCGTTAGTAAAGTTGAAAGTTCCGAATGTGAAGTCCATGGGCCCGGCTAATCCTCTGGTAAAAGGAATAACAGTTGTATGTTCCGGCGGATTTCCTCCATCGGGAGACCATGCATTGTGTTCCTGTCCGCGCACACCTTCCTGGGTCATAAGGTTAGGCCATGTGCGCTCAATACCGGTAGGCATAACAGGCTCGTGGTTGTCAATAGCTATTTGATATTTGGCAGCAGTTTCTATCACTTTCCGATAGTGACGTACACCATACTGACCGTCGTGAGCTTCTTTAAAGTCCATCAGACGATTCACATATCCCGTTTTCACGACATGCACTCCATATTGTTGATAGAAAGCGAAGGCTTTGTCCAGTTGGTTCTCGTAGTTGCGGGTAGCAGCTGCTGTTTCATGATGTCCAATCAATTCTACGCCTTTCTCACGGGCATAATCAGTGATTGCCTTAATATCAAAATCCGGATAAGGTTTGGTGAAGTCTAAAGAATCCCCGTGTTTCATCCAGTTTCCTTCCCAGCCGACATTCCATCCTTCTACTAACACACCGGAGATACCATTCTCTGATGCAAAGTCTATATATTTCTTTGTATTAGCAGTGGTAGCACTGTGTTTAGGACCATAATACCATGTTCCTTTACCCAAATGCATTTCCCACCATATACCGATGTATTTCCCTGGCTTTATCCAGGAAGTATCTTTAATTTTGGAGGGTTCGTTGAGATTCAACATCAAATAAGATGTAACCAGATCACCCGGTTTATCAGCAATAACAACTGTTCTCCAAGGGGTAACAAATGGAGCTTTGATATACGCTGCTACTCCATTAGACCAAGGAACTAATGAAGCGCAGAGTGTGGTAGAATCCTTGACTGTCAGATTCATTTTGGGATAATCTGTCAGGTTAGCTTCGTGAATGGCAAGATACTTTCCTTCCGCAGTTTCCATTGTTAGAGGAGTGCGTACAGTATCCAGTTCATTTATGGGAGAGAATGTTGCTATACATTCATAATATGGATCGGATGCGGGAATCCACCAAGCTTTATGTATACGCGGCATTTTAAACTCTGTTGCTTCGCTCATAATAACTAATGAATCCATGGATTCCTGTTGCGGAAACTCATAACGATATCCGATACCATCATTAAAGAGACGGAATATTACATTAAGTTTACGTTTTCCTGCTACCTCTTGAAGTAGTACTTTCAATTCATTATAGTGGTTCCGTACATATCGGCTCTCTCCCCAAGGTTGTTCCCAAGTTTCGTCCAAGGAGGAACGTTCGGTGCCTTTAATTACAAAATGGTTCAAGCTATCTCCATGTTCCAGGATAAACCCTAATTTAGAAGGGAGTATCATGGTTTCATTCTCTTTATTTACTGCGTATGATATTGTATTATCATTCTCTGTGACTGTTAGTTGTATCTTACCATCCGGGGACTTTAGTACCAGATTATCAGTTTGGCTACAAGCTGAAAGGAGGCTGGTGATTCCCAGAATATAAAATATTCTCCTTAATACAGTTAATCGATTCATCTTCTTTCCTTTTTTATATTTTTGCTTATTTAGGTTGCTGCATTTTACGGGTATATACATTACCGCAATGATCTGTAACTTCTACACGTATTTCGGAATCCTTCATTTCAGGAACCGCATAAAACAAGTGTTCAGTAATGTCTGCTCCCAAATACTTATGTTTAAATGTAGAACTGTTTTTATCACAGTATTCATAAATAGCAGGGTCGTATCCGGAAAAACGAGTCATTTCTCCTCTGTCAATACCGTTTTCATACCATTTCACTTTCCAGGTTGGGTCGTAATTCCAGACATTTGCCACCACTGCTTCCTTTTTATTTCGACTGGCACCTACCGGATAAAGTTCAAATTGATAGTCCTTATCTCTTCCTACGCATTTGTAATACCAGTTAACTTTACCTCCGTCAAATTCGTAGACGGCATATCCACCCGGAGTTCCATCACAAGCCCAGGGAGCTTGCCAAAACAGTGTTGACAAGGGGGCGTGCACGTGTTCGTAAAGATTGTCTGCCAACACATAATTTTCATTATAGTGTTCATGTCCTGACATGATATGAGCATTATAAGGTTTTAGCAACTCATACAAATGAGAGCGGTTATTCATTACTTTCATAGTAGACTCCTTTCCCCATTCCTTTCGGCGTGCTTCTCTTGAATAGGTAGGGATATGTGTAGCAACTACTACTGTGGATCCCGGAGTGACTTGTTTCAAATCCTGTTCCAACCACTGGAGTTGTTGTTCGGTAAGATAACCAACATACAAATAGCTTTTTGCAATAAAGAAAATATCATCGAGAACAACATAATGCACATTTCCTCTATTGAATGAATAGTAAGTGGGACCATAATAAGATTTATAAGTAGTACGTGCATGTTCATTGGAACGTACATTTAAATCTAAGTCATGATTTCCAATTACATAGAAGAAGGGAATTTCCGTTTCGGCTATTGCATCTATCATGGGCGCAAAATAGCTGGGCTTTTTATTGATGTCACCAATAATATCTCCACACACTATTCCATACGCAGGGATTCCCTGATAACTAGTTGCCAACAGCTCTTTCACATCTTTTGAGGCCTCCCGTACTTGTGGCATTTCTTCGTCAAAATACACTTGTGGGTCAGCCCATACAACCAAAACGTGCTTTTGGTTATTCGTAGATGATTGTGTCAGCTCAAAATCAAAATGTACTTTCTTTGAAGGTTGAGCAGGCACTTTTTGAAAGAATACAGGGACTTTACCTTTCATCGGAACGTCATAGCCATCAGGAAGGGTAATATAGATGTATTCTGCATCAGAGGTACTTGTCATAGAGTATCGTCCTTTTTTATCTGTAAGGACAATCTGCGTACCATCTGTCACAGGTACATTAGCCACTCCCTTACCTCCGGACAGTACTTTCCCGTAATAGACTACGGGAGTAGTTGCAGCCTGTACACTAACGCAGGAAATACTCCATTGGAACAGACATAAAAGTAATAATAGTCTTAATTTCATTCTTTAATCCTTTCTATTTTAATCAAACGCGTAAGAGGCTTGTTTATTTTATATATTTGAGTTATCAACTGGGCTATTTCAGCCTGCCAGGCTTCACGTATCTGCGGAAACATGGCTTGAGTATAATTGGTATATAAATACTTCACCAGATAATGACTTTCCCGTTCCGCTTTGGCAGCATCAAGAGCAGCTTTATTATCTGCAAAAAGTAATCCTCTATGTTTAAAAAAGACATACTGCATAGCCATATACTGACGTAAACGTTTTTCTATGGCGCACCTTTCTTCATTCAGATACATGATAGACAGACTCTGTTGGTATTGGGGCGTACATGTTATTTCTGCCAGATTAACTCCTTTACTCAATTCGTCGCCACTCCAACAGCCAATTTCTATTCCATCAATAGTAACCCGGAAAATGCCATGCAAATCAGTTACTTTCATTATTTCCTGATTCATTTCCTGCATAAAGGGAATTTGTCTGATAGCATCCCGAGCTGTACCTTTCGTTCCCCAGCGAGGAATCGTGTCGATAGGGAAAGGCAATGAACGGGATAAATATCTGAAAGATATTGTGTCATTTTCATTCTTTATATGAGATATTCGGCAGTTTCGCTCTTCCATTGCTTTCCTGTTAGTGGCATTGATTTGGAAAGAAGCGATTTCCTGTCCTGCAAGTCCCTGTGCTTTCAGGAATAAGTATGCCATTACCATATGACCGTCTTTATCAGGATGAATCCGGTCACCGCCACAGAAAGTAGCTGTAGAATCAGATAGCTGAATCTGCTTATTCAACCCGCACATCACAGTATTGAAATTGACAAATCCCCATCCTCTCTTTTGGGCAACTTCTGCCTGCATTTCAATAATTCGTTTGATCGTCTCATTCTTTCCGTGTAGTGCTTCTACTCCTTTCAATTTCACATTCTCATCATAGGGAGGAGAACCTAGAAGTACTACGCTTTTTATTTTTTTGTCAGCAAGAATCTGCCGTTGCAGTTTTTCAAACTCTGTGTGAGCATACTCTACCTGCTGATTCGCATACTTATCATATCCGGGCTTATTATATCCGTCGAATCCGGAATCATTCATCCCGAAAGAACAGATCAAATAGGTCGGCTTTTTGATTTTAATATCTGAATCGAAACGATAAACCATGTGGCTCACACAATCACCACCAATTCCTCCATTATACATACGAAGAGGTAAATTGGGAAAGTGCGTCATGTAATACAGCCATATATAAGAATGATAATGCCCTCCTTCCGTTATACTATTTCCAAGAAAAACAATTCTGTCATTTGCTTTAAATGACGGAATTTGCTGCGCACTTACAGGAAACGATAAAATGCAACAGGTATATAATATAAATAGTATTTTCTTCATTACTAAACCTTTTTATTCAACTGGAGTAAGAATTGCTGCCCAACCGCCACCTTTAGCCATGGTGATGTTAATTAGTTCATCTTTTGAAACCATTACTTCTTCTGTTTTAAAATCCGAGGCGTAAACGTCTGCATTCACACCGTCTTTGAAAATTTCCATTTTATATTTGGATGCTTCAAGGAAATCCAGTTTCACTTCAATATTACGGGCATTCCAGTCTGTTAAACCTGCCAAATACCAATTCTTACCATTCTTACGGGCAATAACTAATTGTTCTCCGATTTTAGCTGTTATAGCTTTAGTATCTTCCCAAATGGTAGGTATACGGGAAATAAAAGAGGCAAATTCTGGAGCTTTATAATAATTTGAGGGAGAATCTGCTAACATTTGTAACGGGCTTTCATACACTACATATAAAGCTGCCTGATGGGCGCGTGTACCTAGACTGATCGGATGTACGAAATTGATGTAAAAGTCTTCCGCTGTTGCATTGTTTACTGCACCGGGAGTATAATCCATCGGACCGGCTACCATTCTTGTAAACGGAAGAATCAAGTCATGTACCGGATTAATATCTCTTGAATCCTTATCGTGCTCTAATCCAAGTACACCTTCAAAAGTCATCACATTGGGATATTTCTTCTGTAAACCGGAAGGTTTGAAAGATCCATGGAAATCAACGAGTAATTTACGCTCCATTGCGGCTTTTCCTACCCGTTCGTAGAAATTAACCATATATTGATCCGAACGTTGCATAAAATCTACTTTTATACCTTTGATTCCCCATTTTTCATAAACATCCAGAATTTCGTCCAATTCTTTATCAAGTGGGTTCCATAAAGTCCATAATACAAGACCTACATTTCTTTCCTTTCCATATCGTACCAGTTCCGGTATATCCAATCCGGGTATTGGCTCCTTAATATTCCAGGTTCCGGCTGACCAACCTTCATCTAATAAAATATATTCAATTCCGTATTTTGAAGCGAAATCAATGAAATATTTATAGGTATCCGTATTCACACCTGCCTTAAAATCTACCCCGTATACGTTCAATGTACTCCACCAATCCCAAGAAATCTTTCCGGGTTTTATCCAGTCTGTGTCTTGAGTAACAGATGGAGAGGCTAATTGATACACTAAGTTATTTTCAATAACCGCTTTGTCGTCTTCGTTAATCATTAACACACGCCAAGGGAAAGTTCTTGTTCCTTCAGTTTCAGCAATGTAAGAGGCTTTCTCCAATAATACTTCGTCACGGTCGGCACCTTCCTTTAAGGCACTTTTTAAAACTACAGGAGGAAATTCACCGGATAGCGTGTTATTACGATCACCCGTTAAAAATAGATTGGGATAATCGAAAAGATCGGATTCCATAATAACAACTTTCGTTCCTTTAGGAGTAGAGAGGTAAATGGGTAAATAGCCTTTCATATCGTTAGTGAGCGAGGAGATGTTTAATTCATCAAAAATGGCTTCGCAGTGTGTGAGGTATTCTTGATTCTTTTCTCTTGGCCAATATAGCTTACACCCTTCAGTCCAGTTCTGTTCAATAGTTTCGGTATTAATAATAACTTTAGGTTGCTTTAATGAAGTCTCAAAACGATAAGCGGCTCCATTGTTATATACTCTGAAGACTATTGCGTAGTTACCTTTACAAGTCAGAGTTAACTGGTTATATTGATCTTTGATAATTCTTTGTTTAAGTGGAATGACAGCTGTTTGCTCCGAATTTACTTTAAGTGTTTTAGCTTTTATTACTTTCGGATTTACTCCCGGTTGTTCAGTCTGCCCTTCAATATCCATCTGCATCAGACTGGGATTTAGTATACGTTCACCATTGTAATTAATACTCCAACTCAATTGTTTTCCGGCTGTTACCGTCACCTTGGTTTTTCCATCCGGTGAACTTACAGTGTAGTTTTTGGCTTGAGTTACTATGCATGTGCATAAAATAATGTGTAATAATATAAGTACTCGTTTCATTTTGTATATTATATTTTATTGAATATTCTCTATTTAAAGACTCTCTGCTCGTTGAATTCCTTCTTTAATGGCTGTCCATTGATTGAATTCTATTACTTGCACAATGTCAAACACCATTAATCCTTCGGATTGGGAAAGACAGACATAAACAGCATCTGCTATATTGTCCTTATGATTTAAAGCATACAAAGTGCCATAGACTTTACATGCTCCATGAACAATGCGTTGTGCACGCGCTATTCCATATTCTATGGATTCGGGATCGTTCAATCCAAATATTTTGGTTAAATAAGTTCCACATAGAAAGGTGTCTAACAATCCGGCAAAACCTGTATTTTTATATTCAGGTGAAGCCCAACTGTATTCTTTGGAAAAATCGTATTCGGTGGATGCCCAATTTTGTCCTTGCCCATAAATAGCATGAATCCATGAGGCAGCCCAATATTCTAATTGAATATCCGGTTTAATGTTTTTAATTTCTGTACGCACCCGTTCTACAAAATTACGTATGACCATAGAGCGGAACTCCCACCATTTCTTATAATAAGTCCCTGTCCGTTTAGTGCCATCTGTATTCCAAATGAAAATATCATCCGGGAACCGATCTAATTGCTTTCCGATGTATTGTTCGAAAGCTATTTTTGTTGCCTCCGAAAAATCACTTTCATCTCCCGGATAACGGCAATAGTCTAAGGCAAAGCCATCAAAATTGTAATTTGTAACTAACTCTTTTATAAAATTCAGACAAAAGTCTTGTACTTCCGGTAAAACTGGGTTTAAAAAGGCGGAGACTTTTGTTTTATCGTCCTTAATATCTATCAAACCCTGATCTTTGGTATATTCCAAACAAGTTTTTCCATCCCATGTATCATCACGGTACGCCATTCCATTTTTAGAAGAAGGTAGACCTGCCGTAAATATAGTAGCAGAGACCGTTACTTTAAGTTCACGTTTATGAGCCTCATCAATAAAAAATTGAAGATAATTCCAATCTCTTTCGATATGTGTACCGGCAAGATCGGTCAATGGGGTTAAATAAGAACTTTTAAACAGGGCATCGCCTTGTACAGGACGCACATCTACTACAATTTTATTAAAACCTGTTGATTTGGCGAGATCGAGATAATATGTGATATTCTCTTTTTTTGAGAAACGTTCAAAATTTGCTTCTGCATCAAACCATAGCATTTTTTCTTTTTCAGGAGTGGGTTCTTCCGGAATGACAGGAGTGGGAGGATTTGGCTCGGGAAGCTCGGATTCTACAGTCTTTGTAGAACAACTACTAAATGATAGAAGAAAAAAGAATAATAAAATGCTTGGAATGTATTTCATACTTTATTGTTTTTATTTCCCGACTTCAGGCTGATATTTAGAAAAAAAATACAGCCTGAAATCGAGAATAATAAGAAAGCTAAATAAAACAAACTTGTTATCCTAAAGATCTTTCGACCGTTATTTTAAAGCTACTGCCGTAGTTATAGCACGTTGGGCACCAGCACTTGGCTTTATCACCGGTTGACCGTTGACCAACATACAAGTTGAACCACCACCATCAAGATTCATAGCATCTACACAACCTAAACTCTTCAGGATATTAGCCATCATAGCCATATTCATACCTTTTACACCTTCCGTTACACTGCGGCCTTCACAAACGAAAAATATCACCTTATTATTGGCTGTTACTCCGATAGCGGTTCTTGGATGATAACTTTCGGGAGCAACTCCACTTTCTTCATCAAAAAGTTCTTCAATAAAAGTATTTCTCACACTTCCGTCTTTCAACAGGATCGGTCCACCTCCAATCGCCGTTTCTGCATTTAATTTCACGCCTCTCGTCGGAAAATAAGCCGAAGGTGCAGGTTGAGGCTCATAACCGGACTTATTGGGAGAAGGTTGTTCATAGGTATATGTCACACCATCAGTTGTTGTATAAGCCCAATCTGTGGAGAAATAACCATTCTTCGACAGCTGAAAGATACCTCGTGTAGGATAATAACTCTTTTGAGAACGTATTTCCTCCTGCGAGTTCACAGCTAAAACCTCTCCTTCACGGCATAGCAGACTGACAGACTTTCCGGCTCCCATTACAAAATATCCACCATTCATAATTATCGGATATTTTTGTTGTTCTGCTTGCCAGATTTGATTGGGAGTCTTAGAATATATCTGGTCTCCGATAGTTGCAAAATTTGCTTTTGACATATCCGCAACAGCAATAAAAGCTATGGCTTTCATGCCTTCCAGTTCTGACGGAGATTTGTATACACTTATGTATTCAGGTAACGTGCCAAACTCTGTTGTCTGTTTAACCCAGCCTAATGTTGTCGGATCAGGATCCGGCATTACCACCTTTTCATTATCATCATCTGAACAACTTGTTGCAGACATGGCGGCAATCATGAAAAGAAGCCAATATTTTGATATATTTTTCATTATCATATCGATTTAATCGTAAATATTTATTTCTTATTACCTCTGTGCTTCCGCACGTTCAATACCTTTTTGGATATCATCCCACAGATTCATTTCAATAACCTGTACTATGTCGAATATCATCAAGCCTTCCGATTTTTCAAGACAAAGACTTACTGCATCGGCTATATTGGTTTTATGATTTAAAGCATATATCGTTCCGAATACTTTGCAATCATTACCAACTAATCTCCGTGCACGGGCAATACCATACTCTATCGATTCCGGATCATCCATGCCATAGATACGTTCTAAATACGTTCCACATAAGAAAGTATCCAGATAAGGTGCAAATCCTGATTCATTGTAGGCTTTCGATCCCCACGGATAATTTAATGAGAAATCAGATTTTGGACTGGCCCAATTCTGGCCTTGTCCATAAATACCATGAATCCAGGAAGCAGCCCAATACTCCAGTTCTACTTTATTATTGATAGAATGAATCTCCTTACGCACTTCTTTCACAAAACTTGTGATAACATTAGCCCGGAATGCCCACCATTCTTTATAATAAACACCAGGATTTTTCGTTCCATCGGCATTCCATGTAAAAATATTATCTGGAAAGTTCCGGACTTTTTTTCCTAAGTAGTGTTCAAAAGCTTTATGACTATCAGCAGAGAAGTCACTATCATCTCCCGGATATCGGCAATAATCTAATGCATAAGCATCAACATCATAGTTTTTCACTATTTCACGAACAATACTTAAAGCAAATTTGCGGACATCTTTACGAACCGGATTTAAAAAAGCTCCTACTTTTTTCTTGTCCTCTCTGATGTCAAGCATCTTTCCGTCAGGTGTATATTCCAAGCATGTTTTCCCATCCCAACGTGACTCCTCATAGACCAAACCTTCGTTGGTAGCGGGATGTCCGGACGGAAACATTGCAGTAGAAACAGTGACTTTTAATCCTAACCGACGAGCTTCATTGATAAAATACTGCAGGTAATCCCAATCACGATGAATTACTTTGCCATTTACTGTTGTAAGTGGAGGTAGAATTTTACTTTTATACAGTACTTC
This sequence comes from Bacteroides sp. 2_2_4, assembly GCF_000157055.1. Taxonomy (NCBI): domain Bacteria; kingdom Pseudomonadati; phylum Bacteroidota; class Bacteroidia; order Bacteroidales; family Bacteroidaceae; genus Bacteroides; species Bacteroides sp. 2_2_4. The sequence continues at coordinate 46,016 of NZ_EQ973377.1, forward strand.
CCCGTATATAGGTTTGACGTCTACTACTACTTGATTGAATCCTACTGACTTGGCTTTTTCCAAATAGTAAGAAATAGAATCTTTAGAGGCAAAGCGTTCAAAATTAGCTTCTGCATCAAACCAAAGGTATTTAGGTTGTTCTTTGCCCCTGTTCCCGGCAAAGGAACAGGTAGCAAATAACAATAGAAAAAACGATATAATGCTTTTATTCAACATATTTCAATTCTATATAATTAGGAGTATACCTATTTCTCGTATTTTGTAAGTTCATAACAACGAATACCTACACCATAACCGTAATAGAGATATAATGATTCTCCGTCATCACTTGGTGAACAAGTAGTCCAGATACAAGAGTTGGTAGTCCATGGCTCGAGTGTTTCTGTGATAGGTAATGAATGATTACTAGACGGGTCTAGCAGGTGTAGTCCAACCCAGCCCCAACCGCAAGTTATGGTTGCTCCGTACCATCTGCCATTGAATGGAATACCTCTACCGGAAATAAGTACATGATTTCCCCAGCCAGCGTATCCTTTCTTATTCCACATGTCTATATATGGACCTGTGATGCTGTTAAATGCCCCTGCCGTATTTGCTTTATAACCGATTTCCGGTCCCATTACACCTCCGGTATTCACTGCGTCTATAACATAAAATGGCGGGTTATCTGACACTCCGAGTACAGCCACAATCTGTCGCCAGTTACTATCATTACTGGGACGACCGGTAACCAAGGTTGAAGTGCCTGTATATGTACCATTCTCAAATTTGTAAACTGCATGTGTACCTACACCATCAGGTTTAGAATCATAAACATATCCCACTTTGTCAATATCACCGATTGCAGAAACTTTATTTGCTCCGGGAGTTACATTAGCAACCTTTTGTGGAGCTCCCTCAACAGTAGTCCATCTGTATAATCCTACGTTTTTTACTACACCGATCAAATTACCAGCGTCATCATTGACTAACTGGCACAAAGAAGCGTCTATTCCTGTCACATTTAAAGTCTTATCTACTTTCTGCCCTGTATATTTATCATAGAAATTAAATTGGGTGTCTATTATATAATTACCAAACACTGCACCGAAACCATCTTTGTCTTTATTGGATGGAGTAGGTAGACTAATTTCCCATTTTTTGAAGAAATATTCAAAACCTTCTCCATCATTTACTTTTCCGCCATAAGTCCATTTTACGGTCCAGTCAGTGGTTGTGCCATCTTGCGCCTTCACTGTGTAATGTACATCTTTTGAAAAATCTTGAGGTACATCGGGGGTAGGTGTAACTGTTGCATATGGAGAGATAAAGAAAGAACAAGTAACTCCATTGAGTTTGCTCAAATCCAAGTCCGGAGTAATCTTAAATTCAATGATGTTACCATCCTTAATGGTACCCTGTTTATAATTACCCTCGCCCAATCTAACTTTGAATCCGGTTATATCGGTATCAGAGTATAATGTTGGATCATCCGAGCATGCGGAAAATGCAACCATTGTTGCCATGACAGCAACTTGAAGCCAATTATGATATTTTATTTTCATAACATCTACTTTTTTAGTTATTTGGGTGTTTAGCAGTCAGAGTATACTCCTTTTGCGTTCCATCACCTGCTACAATAGTTAGTTTAAATGGAGTAGATAAATCTTTAGCACCAGTCAATGAAGGATAAGCAAATGCTGCTACAGGCAAATTGGCTGTTACATATAATTCGCTCAATTTCACTTTTGCCGGAAGTTCGAAAGTTATATTTCCATTCTCTGATATAACCCCATCATAAGTAGTACCATCTTCCGGAGAATTAGCACGAACCATAATGGATATGATATCACAATCAGAATGATAATGGATATCATCATGCTTTTCACAAGAAGAAAAGGAAAAGCTAAATGCTATCATTAATATGATGTATGTAATTACTTTGAAATTTTTCATAACTATAATAATCTTTTAATATTACCAAGGAGCATTATTCTCACATAACGGATTATTCTGTAATTCATCTACAGGAATAGGTAGCAAGTAATAGCGTTCTGGAAAGAAGCGGTTTATATTGTCGTCACATGACACTTGTTCATAAGTATAAGAATTATCATCTTTTTTGGTTATTTTTGTTCCATGTGCCTGTTTTCCATCAATAACTTCGCCAGCCAAACGCCATCTGCGTAAATCCCAATAACGGAATCCTTCAAAGGCCAATTCACAAATACGCTCCTTACGTAATAGTTTCATAAATGAGTCTTTATCCGGTGCTTCCTGTGTTGTACGTTCCGGTAGGTCAACACGTCTTCTTACTTCATTGAGAGCTTCCAAGGCATCATCCTGATTTTTAGCATAATCCTGTTCTGCCAGAGCTTCAGCCAGATTTAACAAAACCTCCGCATAACGCATTTCAATCCAAAACTGATCGCTTCCCTTATCATCAAATTCGGTATTGTTTTCTTGTAGATATTTTCTGATGAAATATCCGGTAACAGTTTGTTTTTCTCCCGGATTCATATTATCTCTGTAAGCAGCAAAACCGTTTTCAGCGTCTACATAGGTATAAATAGTCTTTTCTTTCCAAGTAGCCCCATTATATATAATGGATGCATAGAAACGAGGTTCACGACCTACATAAGGATCTTTGGCCATGGAGCCGCTCCACGAGAAAGGAGTTCCGTCAGCCATATCATAAGAATCAACCAGTTCACTTGTCGGGACAGCTCTTCTTATTCCTTGTTTACCGTCAGGAGCAAAATAGCGATCGAAATAATGGGGCATATCCGGAATTTTGTATGCTATGGAGAAAATAATTTCTTTATTACCTGCCACTTTAAATACATCTTTATATTCATCCATTAAGTCATACTTATTGAGCTTTTTAATCTCATCAGCAGCGGTAATAGCAATATCCCAACGTTTTGCAAAGAGTGCTGTACGACACATATAGGCATACGCTGCTCCTTTAGTCAAACGCCCATCCCATTTGCTGTCCCATTCTTTCGGAAGGTGTTTGGCTGCGAATTCCAGGTCCTTCAGAACAAAATCCCATGATTCGGCTTCAGTTGCTCTTGCTTTTGCTTTTTCCCCTTCTGAATCAACTCCATTTGTTTCGTCACGAAGAATAACTCCTCCGAAAATTCTAATCATACGTGCATAATTCACAGCGCGAATAAAACGAATTTCAGCAATACGAGTATTGAGAAAATCTTCATTAAACTTACTTCCATAGATACCGGCATCACGCAAAAATACATTTTCTCTAAATATGTCAGTATAAAGTCCCCACGATGACATCGGATTATTATCTGATGTTATTGTGTTTTGCTGCAACAGAATCTTGTTATGAGCACTCCATGTTTGTGGAACTCCATTTCCATACTTAACTAAATCTGTATATCCATCGGTTAAGGATAAAGAAGAAAAGTTGGATAAGCCATTGAGAGGCTTATATAAGTAAGTCACATACATATCTAAAGAAGATTCCGAGCTCCAGGCTACTGTTTCTGAATATGAGTCTGTGGGATCTTTCTCCAACAAATCATGGCATGAGGTTAGAAACTGTGACGTAAACATCAGCCCTATCCCTAATAGATATAATCTTTTTATTTTCATAATTATTGATTTAATTAGAATGTGATATTTAATCCAACACTATAATTCTTTTGTTGGGGATAATAACCATTATTTATAATAGCCATTTCAGGGTCGCAATATTTGAATTCTGTGAAAGTAAACAGATTGGTGCCTGCTACATATACACGAACGTTAGATAGTCCAATATTGGCTTTCGCAAGTATTTTTTTAGGAATTGTATAACCAAACTGTAAATTCTTCAAACGCAAGAAATTACCATTTACCAACCACCAGGAAGAGGTATATGCATTATTTCCATTATGAATGGCACTTAATCTGGGATAACGGGCACTCGTATTTTCCGGTGTCCATGAATCTTCTACCAGATAATAAGGAGCATTTCCTCCCGAGTAGAATGGTCGTGTATAGACCGTATTGTCCATTGAACCATGATTATAAGTACCATTCAACGTATAACTAACAATAGCAGCTCCTTGCCATAATGCACTCAAATTGAACCCTTTCCAGTTGAAGTCCATAGACAGAGAGTAGTTTAACTCTGGTAAAGTGCTGTGGCCGATTTTAACTTTATCCCCATCCTGCGTAATTTTACCATCTCCATTGATATCCTCATACATGATATCTCCTAAACGTTGAACTCCATTACCAACAAAAGGACGGTTATCCAATTGCTCTTGTGTTTGATATAAGCCTATAGCTTTATAGCCATAAATTTGTCCTAAAGGTTCACCTATGTTTGTCCGGTACCAAGGAGTACTTTCACTTTCAATCCGCGACAGAACTTTATTTCTAGCCCACGCTACACTACCGGTTATACTATAATAAAAATCATTAACGTGGTTTTGGTGCTTCAATACCAATTCAAAACCGCGATTGTCGATCTTACCCGTATTTCCTTTTTGAGCATAATTTCCTCCTAATGAAGGAGGGAAACCGCCACTCCGGCTTTCTTGTATATCTTTTGTCAGCTTATAAAATAAATCGAATTCTACTCCCAATAATCCATTCCACATTGTCAGGTCAGCACCAATATTGTAACTGCGGGTAGTAGACCAGGTTAAGCTGGAAGTAATAGAGTTGGATGCACCTAATCCTGCATAAGGAACTCCTCCGAATATATACGCATTCTTCTCTACCTTAAAAATGCTTCTATGCAAAAAAGCATCTGTATTATCACTACCCAATTCACCGACAGAAGCACGCAACTTTAACAGGTTGATAGAAGAGAAATTGTTTTTTATGAAGTTTTCTTCAGAGATTACCCATCCTAAAGATACAGAAGGGAAGAATCCCCATCTTTTATCTTTTGCGAATTTATAGGATCCATCTACACGAAAAGCAAATTCTGCAAGATATCTTTTATCGAAAATATAATTGAAACGCCCTACATAACCAATAGTAGCTTTATCGCTATGACTACCTGTAGGATTGGATATAAATTCAGTACCTAATGAAAGATCAACCGGATCATTAAAATTATAGCCGCCCATCTTTCCTGTCATTGTAGAGCCTTTCAGTTGTGTCTGTTCATATAAGAATAGGGCTGAAACTGCATGCTTGCCAAAGGTATTAGCATACTCCACACTCGGGCGGACCATAAATCTTCTGAAAGAAGATGCAGATTTAGTGTAATTACCTTTCTCGCTTGTAGAAGAGGCACGCATTAAATTATATGATTTAGAATCTGCACTATAAGCATTAACATTGTATCCTACCAAGAAACCGTTATCTTCCGAATAACTAGTATCATAAACTAAACCGAGAGAAGCTTTCAACCCTTTTACCCAAGGAAAGGCATAACTAATTTTCATTGTACCATCAAACTCATGTCTTTGTTTTTTCTGAAATCCGCTATTCCTTAAAGTAGCGAGTGGACTCTGTGTGGTGGAACTACCAGGACCAATCCAAGCTGTATATTCTCCTTGATAATAAATAGGAATAATAGGGGCTGAATAAACAGCCTGCTGAATGGGATTTTGTTCAGCCTGTGCGCTTGTGCTAATTCCGGGCCAGTTCTTTTCTTCATAAAAGCCAGAAATATTAAGTTCGAACGTTAAATCTTTGGTAATATTACCTTCTACGTTAGAACGGACATTGTAACGATCATAATTCACATTTTCGATGATACCGGATTGATCCAACATGCCTATACTGGTGAAGAAACGGATATTCTTGTTACCACCGGAAGCTGAAATATTATGTTGATGTGTGAAGCCATAATCCTTAAAAACTTCTTTTGTCCAGTTTGTATTTCCATATTTACCTTCCGGATCATAGTTGTTAGCCACTTTCGTCTGAATATCAGCTCCATAATATGGCCCGTTACCATCAAGTTCACTTGCCTTATTATACCAATAAATATAGTCAGGACCATTTAGCATTTCAGGCATGGCTGTATTTTTCTGGAAAGTAACAGAACCGTCATACGAAAGAGTTACTTTACCTTCAGTACCTTTCTTGGTCGTTACCAGGATTACTCCATTTGCCGCTGCCAAACCATAAACGGATGCTGTAGCTGCATCTTTCAAAATAGATATGTTTTCTACATCATTAGGATTCACAGTATTCAACATACGTTCAACGCCATCCACTAATATCAGAGGACTAGAATCTAAAAAAGTACCTAAACCACGGATGTTGATAGATGTCTGGTCGTTTCCGGGAAGACCGGAACGTTGAACACTCGTTACCCCCGGTAACTTACCTGTCATCATATTAGAAAGGTTAGCTTGAGGAGCCATCATCAACTCTTTAGAGCCTACTTGAGAAACGGAACCTATTAAGAATTTCTTTTTTTGAGTTCCATACCCCACCACTACAACTTCATCCAATGCTTGTGCATCTTCTTGAAGTCTAATAGTAATTTCTGAACGACCATGTAAAGCAACCTCTTGAGTCTGATACCCGACAAAGGAAACTACTAAAGTCGATTTTAAATCCTGTACATTTAGGCTAAACTGTCCGTCAATATTGGTAATAGTACCGTTGGACGAATTCCCTTTTACACTAACAGTAGCACCGACAAGCGGCTCATTGTTTGAGTCATACACTGTCCCTTTCACGTTCGTGTTTTTTTGAGCATGAACGTTTAAGAAAGAAAGCGAACAGATGAATAAGGCTATAAACCTTATACTCCATGTGATTTGTTTCTCCATATTAAATATTAATGTTAATAAAACAAGATAGTTATTTATAATTCATCAAAT
>NZ_EQ973376.1:0-19001 GCF_000157055.1 Bacteroides sp. 2_2_4
ATTGTTAATGGGTGAAACATGTCATTTCCAATTTCGGGGGCCGGAGAGCGGACCGCCTCCACAGGCAAGGTTTTCGGGGAAAATACCGGAGCGGGGCGAGGATGATTTTCCCCGAAACCTGCAAGGCCCGACCTTGCAGGTGGAAACGGGCGGTTCCGCTACCTTTGCCCGCAGAATTGGAATGGCGGGATCATTTGCCTTTTGCACCTTTGGGCTTGGGAAAAGAAAGTTTCAGGTTAAAACTGTCGTCAAAGGTGAGTACCGCATCGAAAGAACATCCTTTCTTACCCTTGAAACCCTTGATAAGCCGGGTGGAGCCGGATGAGAAAAGCTGTTCAAGATGCCGGTCGGTCAGTTCCTTGTTCAGGAAACGGCGGAACACCAGCAGCCCGCATCCTTCACGGTCGCATTTCGCGACCTTGGACTTCACCACCACGTTGCCGGCCTTGCACTTGGGGCAGGTAAAGGCGTGTGATGACGGTTCCGGGAATTTGAGGCGCAATATCTCGCCGGTTACTTTTCCGGTGTATTCCCTGATGGAGAGCATGAAGCTGTCCGGATCGAGGGTACGTCCCTCTATCCGTGCCAGTGCCCTTTCCCATGTGCCGGTCAGCTCTGCGTCGGCCACCATCATGTCCTTCACCGATTCGTAGAGGTACAGCCCCTTTTCCGTCGGCAGGATACTCTTGCCGGAACGCTCGACATAGTTACGTTTGAACAGGGTCGTGATGATGGCGGCACGGGTGGCGGGTGTGCCGATACCCGAATCCTTGACAGTCTCACGTGCCTCTCCGTCCGTGATATCCTTTCCGCAGTTCTCCATGGCGGCAAGCAGCGTGGCTTCCGTGTAAAGCGGCCTGGGCAGGGTCTTCTTCTGCGACAGTCCGCGACCCGAGAGCGGAACCAGCCCGCCTTCGGCAAACAAGGCCGTTCCTCCGCCATCTTCCGGCTCGTCCTTTTCCCGGTCCTCCTTCCGGGCGAATACCGCCCGCCAGCCCGTGTTGACGATGAAGGCGGAGCGGGAGCGGAAATCCATGCCCCCGCACATACACTCCATGAGCAGCCGCTCCTTCTCGCAGGGTGGGGAGAAGGCTTCCAGCATCCTGCCGGCTATCAGGGTGTAGACGGCGGATTCCGCCTCGGACAACTCTTCGGGAGCGACACCCGTGATGATCAGGGCATGGTGGTCGGTCACTTTCGTGGTATCCACGCTCCGGGTGTTCAGAGCGGAAAAATCGAAAGTGCGTCCGTACTCCCTGAACAGAGGCATGGCAATGATTTTTTCCAGCAAGGCGGGTATATTCGCCATGATATCTTCGGGTATGTACCGGCTGCCCGTTCTCGGGTACGAGACCAGTTTCTTCTCGTACAGGGACTGGGCGATGGAAAGAGTCTTGTCCGCCGTAAGGTCGTGGTGGATGTTGCAGTCCTTCTGAAGGGAGGTCAGGTCATACAGAAGTGGGGCCTGCTGGAAAACCGTGCCACGCTCCACTTTGGTGATTGTCACCGCCGAGCCGGGAATGATGCGTCCGTATGCCGTTTCCGCCGCTTTCTTGTCCCCGAAGTGCTCCGGATGGATGAACAGCCGGTGCGCCTCTCCCTGCTTCAGCGTGATATGAAGCTGCCAGTATGGTGTGGAGACGAAGTTGCGGTTCTCCTTGAAGCGCGCGCATATCATGGCGAGGGTCGGGGTCTGTACCCGTCCGATGGAGTTGTTCGCCGAACCGGAGACTGCCGCCAACGCGCGGCTGGCGTTCATGCCCACCAGCCAGTCCGCCTTCGCCCTGCTGTCCGCGGCCGCATAGAGGCTGTCGTATTCATATCCTTCCCTGAGGTCTGCCATCCCCTTTCGGATGGCCTCATCGGTAAGCGAGGAGAACCACAGGCGTTTGAAAGGCTTGGTACAGCCCAGGTGGGAATATATCCACCGGAAGATGAGTTCCCCCTCACGCCCGGCATCGGTCGCCACGATGATGCTGTCACATTCGGAGAACACCCCGTCGATGACCTTGAGCTGCCTGCCGGCGGCGATGTCCGTCACCATGCCCCTGTCCGTACGTATCTGTCGTTCCACAAGACGGAACGGTTCGGGAAGCATCGGAAGGTCTTCGGCGGTGGTTCTCGTGTAGCCGTATGTTCCCGGCAATGCCAGTGATACTAAATGTCCCAGCGCCCATGTCACCATGTAGCCGTTTCCTGTTATGTAGCCGTCCTTTTTCTCTGTAGCCCCGACCACACGGGCTATCTCCTGACCGACACTCGGTTTTTCTGCTATGATTGCTATCATGATTCGGATAAGAATTAAGCCGTTTCCCGCTTGCCGGCGTACGGAGGGACGGGAAACGGCGGTTATACATTCGGTTTACATAATTATAAAGGTGGAGTTACTCTCCCACGGACTTGATGCCGAGGATTTCGAGCAGCGGGTCACCGTCCTTGCGTACCAGCTGGAGTGTGGCGTCCATCACCACGTCCACACCGAGGAGCACGAGGCTGAGCGGCATCACTTTTGTTTTCTCTCCCCTGAGCAGCGTGTCAAGTTCTCCCGACATCTCCAGCTCGTCCTTCAGGATGCCGATGCCTGCCAACTCGTCCCAGTTCACGTCCTCCGCCTTGAAAGGCGTGTTGTTTTCCTTGTTCATTTCCATGTTCTGATTCTTTAGGATTTCACATTCGTTTTACTTTTACTTTGACCGTCAGGCTATGCTCGCGCCCCTGGATTGGCGGTTTTCCTCTCCCTGTCTTTGTGCGGCGGACACCACGTTGCGCTGCGCGGCGTCGCGTCTGCGGTCGGGGTTCTCGTTGTAGAAGTCCAGCCGTCCCTGGTTGAAGTTCGCCTTGACGTACTGCGAGATGGTCTTGCCGTCATACCCCTTGATGCCCTCGACCAGTACCGCCTTGCCGCTTTGGAGGTCGGCACGCTGCTTGCGGGTAAGCTCCACGTCCCATACCTTGGCCGGTATCTTGAACTCCTCGCGCTGGTCGAAACCGTCCGGTGTGCGCGAATAGCTCAGACGGCCCGTTTCGAGGTCCGCCTTGATGAATGAGGAGAATTCCTCGCCCCTGCGGTTCACCATGCCGTTGAGGAAGATGGGCCGCCCTTCACGCAGCTCTTTCTGCTCCTCGGGAGTGACCTTCACGCCGCCTATTTCATTCGGGATGTAGATTTCCCGTGCGCCTTCAGGGGAGTCGGGATTGTAGCGGGTGTAGGACGGGCGGCCTGTCGCTTCGTCGAGCTTCACGTAGGAGGAGAACAGTTCCCCGTCCTTGCGTTTCATGCCCTCCACGAAAATGGCCTTACCCCCGTTCAAATCATCGATCTGTTTCTTGGTCAGTTCCACGCCTCCCAGATACTGCCGGTTGAAGAGCTTGTCGTTCTCGAAGATGAACTCCACGCCCCTGCGCTCGGCATTGACCTGGATGTGGGCATCGAACGGATTGCCCGATCTGGCCGTCATTCCTTCGATGAATATTTTCTTTCCTTCACGCAGGTCGTTCTGTTCCTGTTCGGTCAGTTTCACCCCGCTGATTTCACGTGGTATGAAGACATTCTCGGCTTTCATCGCCACCACCTCGTTGGTCAGCTTGTCGATGCTGACGAAAGAGGGGACATACTCGCCGTTGCGGTTTTTCAGTTCCACGACACGCCCCATGTTGCCCGTCTCAAGCAGGTTCTTCTTGTCCTCGTCAGAGAAGATGTGTCCGAAGTAGGGACGGTCGAGGTCGGGTTTCTGCCGGATACCGTGGATGCCCAGTACGATGTCCCCAGCCCGGGACTGCTGGAACGAGAGCCTCGCGTCGGTACGTAATACGGCGGAGCCGAAGTTCATGCTGATGGGCACTACCTGGTTGGTCTTGTAGCCTCTGAGCATCTGGTCGAGCAGCCCCCGTTCCTGAAGTTCCTCACGGGAGAGCCCGAAGTTCTTCAGCTGTTCCCAGTTGATCATGGACTCGTTGTAGCGGTACTGGGGCTGTTGCTGCGTGCCTCCGCCTTGGGCGGCCTGCTGCTGTGTTTCATTTTCTTTTGTCATTTCTTCTTGATTTTGATGGTTGATACTTTGGTTTTCCTTGTCGCGGGGGACAATCTCGTACTGTTTGAGGAATTCTTCCACCGCGTCTGTCTTTTTTCCGGCGGCGAGGTCTTCGATGGCCTGCCTCACTTTCGGGTCGTCCAGTGCTTTCTCCTTGACGGAGAGGATGCCGAAGCGTGTCGGGTCCTTGAGCTGGCTCCAGAAATTCTTCAGGAAATTCTCGAACATGCTGGCATAGCGGTCGATTTTCAGAAAGGAGTTTGTATGCTCCTTGTCTGCCGGAACCGTCTTGTACCTGCCGTCCTTGTCAATTTGGGACACTGCCTGTAAAATCAGTTCCATCTTGTCGAGGATAAGGATGATGTCGCTCATCTGTTCGTTCTCGGCGACTTGCGGTTTAGGGGGATCGTCCCTTCCATTTTTCTTTGCCATAACTTTGTTTTTTTAGGGTTGATAACTATGATTGTCAGTGCAAATATATAGGATGATTTCTGATATATAATTGATTTACAATACGTTGTGCTATATGTTTCACCGTTTGTCATCCTGTTTCACTGCGGGAGGAAAAGCGGGAGGCGGAAAAACGGGAAAGTCAGAGGAAAAAGCAAGGAAAAGCACCGGATTAAAAAGGCGGAAAAGGGCGGGCACACACGAATGGTAAGCCCCAGGACAAGAAAAAACGGCAGGAACGCCACGAAACCGACAAGGAGAAAACCGTATTATGCAGAGTTGCGAGCGAGCTGTCTTTAGTCCCCGCTTCCTTGTGCCGCTCTATAAGACAGGAAGAAGATTTTGTATGGGAGATGTGTTGACGGCGTAATCCATTGGGACATCAAGCACGGCAAAATACCGCCGTCAGATTGTTTTTTATCTTGTCCTATGCGTCGTAGGTCGCTTCGCTTGCTAAGTCCCGACCGTCTCCACAACTCGGACGGCGATACCGGAACGTTTTTTCGGGTGAAAAATTACCGCAGGGAATTTTTTGCCCGAAAACCGGAGGCCCGAACGTGGAAGGTATCGTCCTCCGGGTTATCTTCTTGAAGGGACTTGTCAAGCGAAGCGTGCTTATGATGGATTTTTATAGAGGAATATGGAATAAGACACCTTGATGATAAAAGTGCGCTAAAAAAGTGCAGAAGTAATCAGATTTTGATTACCTTTGCACTAAAAACGCTCGCTATGACAATAAGAGAATGGATTAGAGATAGGGAAATTGGTGGCTTTCCAACTTTTTCGGTTGATGATGTAAGGCAAACATTTCCTGATTATTCGGAGCAAGTCATCAAGAATGAATTATTCCGATTATCAAAACAAGGCATCTTATGTCCTGTGTATAAAGGCTTTTATGTCATAATTCCTCCTCAGTATGCAGCAAAAAGGATGGTTCCTCCAATATATTACATTGATCAATTGATGTCGTATCTGAATAAACCATATTATATCTGTTTATTGAATGCCGCAGAAATTTTGGGTGCAGCTCATCAACGGCCACAGAAGTTTTCTGTAATGACGGTATTCCCAAAGTCTTCCGTCTCTTCATCAAAGAATAATTCGCTTGTTTGGGGATATCGCAAGGAGATTCCATCTGATTTTTTATTGTTCAAGAATTCTGAGACAGGAGTGATATACTATTCAAATGCTGAATTGACAGCCATTGATATTGTACACTATGAACAATATATCGGTGGCCTCTCAAGGGCAGCGACCATTTTGGATGAATTAGCAGAAAAACTTGATTTTCGTAAAGCTTCCGATAACTTATTTAACTATACATCAATCGCTACTATCCAACGATTGGGATATATATTGGATGATATTTTAGAACAGAAAGAGATTGCAGAAGTGTTACATTCTGAATTATTGACATATGTCAAGCGTTTTAGATATATTCCCCTTAGTACACACAAAACTGATGAGAATGCAGAAAAGAATACTCGTTGGAAAGTTTATATAAATTCGATAATAGAAACAGACGAAATATGATAAACAGAACAGCCATTACCCAATGGAATAAGATTGTTCCTTGGAATGATAATGCACAAGTAGAACAAGACCTTATTATCTCTCGTGCATTAGTCGCTATTTTCAGTGATAAATTCCTTGCTTCACAGCTTGCGTTCAGAGGAGGAACCGCACTTCATAAATTATATCTGTCGCCACAGCCTAGATATAGTGAAGATATTGATTTAGTACAAATCACACCGGGACCGATAAAACCAATCATGTTCAAGCTAGGTGAAGTCTTAAGTTTTTTGCCTGATAGGGTTACAAAACAAAAGCGATATAACAACACGATGTTATTTCGTATGGAGTCGGAATCCCCCCCGACAATCCCCTTACGTTTGAAAATAGAGATAAATTGTTTTGAACATTTCAACGAATTGGGATTGGTTAAAGTTCCATTTGAGGTGGAGAATAGCTGGTTCTCAGGAAAATGTGAGATAACCACATATCGTTTGAACGAATTGCTGGGAACAAAATTAAGAGCATTGTATCAAAGAAAAAAAGGCCGCGACCTTTTTGATTTGTATGTTGCACTGTCGGAAGCGGTTGTGGATATTAATGAAATTTTACGTTGCTACAACCGTTATATGTCGTTTGTTGTGCAACAACCACCTACTTACAAACAGTTCATTAACAATATGGAAGAAAAAATGTTAGATCCTGATTTTTTAGGTGACACTCAGAATCTTATCCGTCCGGATAGAGAATTTAATCCACGATTGGGTTATGAACTTGTTTTGGAAAAATTGATAGAACGAATGCGGAAATAAATATAATATTATCAGATAGGACAAAATAATAGGTTATATGAACGTGGATCATTTAGATTGCCTTTTCCAAGAGTACGGATATGATGTAAAAGAAAGAACCGCATCATATAGGGTGTATTTGCTGAATCAAGGTATGTACCATGGAGCAGAAATCCAAATAATGGACGATGATATTGATGCTACTCCGATACTTGATCGTTACTCCAAATTGGGATATCATGCAAAACAACAAAGGTTCAAATCGATTGAACAAGCAGAAAGTTATTTATTTAAGGGGTTCTTTAATACACAAACTACTGCAAATGATATAAATAGAAGATATACAGAATTTGCTGCTAATCAAGTAAAACATTATTGTAATTGTGGTATTAAGTACCAGTATATCAGTATGCCATATTCTATATATAGTGAAGGTGCGGAAGATACTGTTAGTGGAACTTCAGATATCATTTCTGCAATTAAAGAAGCAATCAATAGAAAGGGGGCACATCTTGTAGTGGTAGAAGCAGCTGCTGGATTTGGTAAGACCTGTACAGCATACGAAGTATATAAATCATTTTTAGATAATAGTGAATATCAAAAGCCCATTTTTACAGAATTGTCAAGAAATAGGGATGCAAAGCAGTTTAAATATATTCTTTGGTCTGAAATTGACAAAGAGAAGGATACGACTGCTAAACAGGAATTAGTTGTTTACAATATAAAAAAAGGGAAAATCCCTCTTATTATTGATGGGTTTGACGAATTACTGTCCAAAAACATAGACAATGGAAAGGCTGGACAATTGAATGAATTTGAGCAAGTTGAAACAATGCTTTCTACCATAGGAGATTTGTTGACAGATGAAGCTAAGATTATTCTTACCTCTAGAAAAACTGCAATATTTGCAGGCGCTGAATTTGGAGATTGGGTTGATTCTTACAATGGAAACTTTGATGTTATCAGATTTCAATTAGAGAAACCCAATATTAAGCAATGGCTTTCAACAGAACGTTATGAGGAAATCATTGGAAAGAATGTTCCTTTGGATAATATTTCAAATCCTGTTCTACTAACTTATTTACGAAATATAAGCAAGGAGGATTTTAGTGATTTATTGGTTTATCCAGAAACGATTACGGATAAGTATTTTGAATATCTACTGAATCGGGAAAAAGAAAGGCAAAATCTTATTATTCGTTGGGAAGACCAAATGCAGATATTTGAAAATTTAGCCAAATCTTTTGTTGATTTTGATATAACTGGTGAAAATAGAAGTTTCGTCAAAGAACTGATTATAGAATATAACAAGTCACGTCTTTTGTATTATAAAGAGTTGACACCGACAAAACAAACTTTGGATGAACTTGCTGACACACTTACAAATCATGCCCTATTAGATAGAACAGGGAATAAAGATTTTATAACTTTTATCAATGAATTTATTTTTGGGTATTTGCTCGGAAAATCAATTCAGAAAGAACCTGTCACATTTTTGCAAAAACTTAACCCTATACCTGAGCATCTAATCGAACTGGCAATTTACGCATACAAATATTCTTCCAATGATGATAAATTAAAATTATGGGATAAGTTTTCTGTTATAAAAGATAAAATGTCTTTGTATTTGGCTGTTACCACAGATTGCATTCTTTTAAAGAAAGTAACAGGTAATTATAAATGTGCAGGATTGAATTCTTTCCATTTTGAAGATATTAATATCCTTAGTGAAGAATGTAAGTTTGTAGAAACTTCGTTTGTCGATTCTGTTTTTGAGAGATGCACTTTTGATGTAAACGCTTTTTATAATGTTACATTTACAGGATGCAAATTTATTGATTGTGATGTGAATAGTGATTTGTCTTCTGGTTCTAACAATATTCATTGTTATGGATGCGATGACTATAACACTGGCTTTATATCTTCTTTGGTAAAAGTTACGACATCTTCTGTTTTGCAGAAACAAGAAGATATAGATCTAGAGATTGAAATACTTAGCAAGTATTTTAAAGTTGATGGAAAATCTCCCAAAATGAGGTATATCTCTACCCTTAGAAAAGAATTTGGAGAAAAGAATTTGGATGTCGTTTTTGCAACTTTTGAATTATTAAAGAAAAAAGGAATGATTCTGATTGACGGGAATAATTCGCACATTTCAAAATCAGGTATTGCATATTATCATAAGAACATACAAGTATGAGTGCAGGAAATAAAGTTTTGAGGGATATAGTTACAGATTTGGAGGCTGTCTTGAACAAATGTGGCGTAATGTACCATGTGTTTTATCGTACTAAGTCAGAAATGTCTATTAAAAATAAACTTGAGAAAAAATCTGAAGAATATCGTAAATCCAACAAGAAGATGCAAGATTTATTGGCTCTTCGTATTACTTTGTATTTTACGGATGATGTAGAACTTGTTCACAACTATCTAAAAAGTCAGTCCAATTTTGACAGTGAATCTGTTGATGAAGCCGAAGTTGATAAATTCTGTCCCAAAAGACTAAATTTAATTATGCGTGTTCCAAATAATCTTCAGCAAGATATGAAAGCGGCAATAAAAGAAACTGGTTATGAAGATTTAATTGATAACACTTATGAAGTTCAAATCAGAACTATTTTATCGGAAGGTTGGCACGAAGTTGAACATGATTTACGTTATAAATGCAAAGAAGAGTGGAATGAATTTAAAGAGGAATCCAGACTTCTGAACGGAATTTATGCTACCTTGGAAAGTAGTGAATGGTCAATGCTTACATTATTTGACAGACTTTCATATTCCCAGTATAAAAATAAAGTTTGGAATAGTATGTTACGCAATAAGATGAGAGTTCGTTTTGCTGATAAAGGTTTGTCAGAAGAACTTTGTAAATATTTGTCAAACAATAATAAAACTGCAAAATTATTGTATCGTGCAAATAGAACCAAAATATTGAAATTAGTAATGGAAAAAGGCTTTGCATACCCTCTCACTTATGATACTGTGTTACATCTTATCAATCATATTATTGTAAAAGATAAAATATTAGCGAATTTTGAAGATAAAGTTTTGAAACGAGATATGGATATAATGTTTGGTGAATTATAGCAGTAGTTGATATTAGCACCATTTTTACTCACTCAAATAAACAAAAATGGTGCTTTTTATGGTCTTACTTTTTTACATATGTATGCTCCATCCGTGGAACGGTTCCATGACTACGGCAAAAGATTCATCCGGTCTGCTTTAGTAGAATTATAAGAAAAACTTCTGTCTTGCATGAGCCCGTTCCAATACATGCAGATTGCCGTATCCGATGGATTTCAGTTCTACCAGCAGGCTCCTGTATTCTTTTTCCGTCGCGGGCAGTGTCCCGGAGATGATTCCCTTGTAATCGGCTGCGCCATGCTGTCCCGCATGCATGTAGGATGTGATTGTATTTTCGGATTCGTTCCACGGTATATATGGAAAGAGAGCAATTACCCCGCCTTCCTTGAACCGTCTGAACACTACCTTAATAGGTGTTTCCATATCAGTCTGTTGTCTATCCGTATATAATCTTATCCATTTCCCTATCGGGAAACGTGCATAATTCTTCGTTGGTACAATAGTAACGGATATTCTCGTCCTGTTCGACAGCTTCGTCCAAAAGGTTTCGCATGTCATTTTCCAGTTCATGTCCCAGCTCCTCCACCGATATCGTATAGGTTTCCATGCCGGTCGTAATCTCACGCGACGGGTATGCCTTGCCTTTGTAGAAAATTGTACCGATCTCTATGTCTTCGCCACGCCCGGCCATCCTGTCAAGGTATTCCTTGATAATATCCCCATGACACGGATGCGGTTTACAGAAGCATCCCAGAGTCTTTCCCTGCAACTCATGAACCCTGCGCCTGTATTCCGCATCGTTCACCAGCCTCCTGTAAAAATATTCGCGGAATCCGGCCAGTGTCCCGCCCCGGATCATGTCCTGCTTCAGCCTGAACGGATTACCGAAATACCCGTCTTGCCCTTTACCGGCACGACCGATATACACATCGTATGCCTCCTTACGGATATTCACTACTCTTGTATGTTTTCTGTTATCTGCCATACTCATTTGATTTTTAGTTATGATTCCGTTATGAAAGTGACCTTGTAGGTCTTACATGCTTTCCCGAAAGCGGGATTGGTGTCAAATTCCTTGTATGACTCCCAATCCACCGACATGGTGTAGCCGTTCGGAAAGTTTTCGGCGATGAACTTGGTTATCATTTTCTTGTCCTCATCAGACAGGAACAGTTCCTCCCGGGTGCCGTACTCCAATGCAAAAATCGCCCATTCGGGAATGTTGTCCCAAACGAGCGTCTTGCTGTTATTGCCATTCATAATCCTGCTGTTTATTGCTGTGATACCATAAGCTCTTTGATAATGTCGTCGAGCTCTGTTTCCCACTTGTCCGTTCCGTCAATCAGCGAGGGATAGGTAAGCTGTTTCCACTGCCGGTAATCGAAGAGTTTCATACGCAGCGGATAGTAGTCGAAAAGTTTCCGACCTTCGGAGAATACTCTCAAATGGTTTGTCCCGACTTCCATCAGCCTCAGACCATAACGTCCAATGATTTCGTGGAACCTTTTCATCGGGGTGAAGTTACTTCTGCTCATACCTTTTTATTTTTGAGTTAAACATTTCACGGCTCGTGAGCCGGTATTTTATTTCTTGCCTGCCTCGCTGTCCCGTGCCGGATTGTGCAAGGCTTTCCGGAAAAATACCGCAAGCGGAGCGCGGAAGATTTTTGCGGAAACCCGTAAGGGCTCGGCCTTGCTCAATCCTGACAGGCACGGGGCGACCTTTGCAGGCTGAAATAAAACAGCGGTATCCTATTCCTCCTTCCTGTCGCTGTCTTCTTTGGGTATCAGGTGCTGTAAATCAGGATCGGTCTTGATGCGTTGCATTTCATCTTCAATTATTTGCAGCACGTCCGCCTTGATACGTGAATAGTTACGCTCTATCTGCTGCTGCATGATGTCGTTGCCGTCCGCATCCTTGAACTCGTTGATGACGGGTATCTTCTTGTAGGCTTTCGTTTCCGCCGCTACTTTCTCGTTGTCAACTATGATACGGGCATGGAAAATCTTCTGGTCTATCTCTTCCCCGAAGTTGTCCGCCACACTGCCCACGAATGTGCCCTGCGAGAGGTTGGCTATCTTGGATGCCGGTATCAGCGAGTCCAGCTGCGTGTTGATGGAGGTGGATGTGTCCTGCCTGTTGATGGAGATGGACTGCCGTTGCTGGAGAATCTTGCCGAAACGTTCCGAAAGGCTTTTGGCCGTTTCCCCGACCACCTGCCCGGAGAAGATATTCCCGACTGTATTTTGGATCACTTTCGCCTCTTTTTCACCGTAGTCACGGGTCAGCTGGGAGAAGTCCTGGAAACCGAGACAGACAGCCACCTTGTTGCTTCGGGCGGTGGCTATCAGGTTATCGATACCACGGAAATAGATGGTCGGAAGCTCGTCTATGATGATGGAACTCTTGAGTTGCCCTTTCTTGTTTACCAGCTTTACAATGCGGCTGTTGTACAGTCCCAATGCCGCCGAATAGATGTTCTGTCTGTCCGGATTATTTCCCACGCAAAGGATTTTCGGGTGTTCGGGATTGTTCAGGTCCAATGTAAAATCATCGCCGGTCATTACCCAGTATAGCTGCGGTGAAATCATCCTTGAAAGCGGGATTTTTGCGCTCGCTATCTGGCCCTGTAACTGGTCCTGTGCGCCTCCTTGCCAGGCATCCATAAAGGGAGAGAGGTAGTTTTCGAGGGACGGGTATGAGGTCAGGATTGTAAATATATCTGCGTACGGTTTATTCAGAAACTCTATTGCGTGAGGGAAGGTACAGTATTTGCCATCCTTGTAAATCCGCAAATACCAGATAATGGCTGCGAGCAGGATAATCGGAGATTCCACAAAGAAGTC
Source organism: Bacteroides sp. 2_2_4 (assembly GCF_000157055.1). Taxonomy (NCBI): domain Bacteria; kingdom Pseudomonadati; phylum Bacteroidota; class Bacteroidia; order Bacteroidales; family Bacteroidaceae; genus Bacteroides; species Bacteroides sp. 2_2_4. Next base: position 12,718 of record NZ_EQ973376.1, read on the forward strand.
ACCCTGTTTCTGAATCCAGGTCTTGTTCAGATTCAAGAGTATGGTGTAGGCCGATTCGTAAGCGTCGGATATGTCCGCCATGAATTTCGGGTTGATGGGATTACAGCGGTGGCTGCGTCTCGGGTCATCAAAATTTATCACGTAGAATTCCGGTCTGACCCTGTACTTGTCAATGTTTTTAAGCAGTTCGTTATAGGCAATGACCGAGAGGTCATCAAATTTGTAATCGTACAAATATAAAGCGAATCCCTTGGAAATCATCTGTTTGATGTAGTTGTTCACCACCGCGTAGGACTTCCCACTGCCAGGCGTTCCAAGCACGATGGACGCACGAAAAACGTTTACAACGTTGATCCATCCGTCCCATTCCTTGCCCTGATACACGAACTTGGTCGGCAAATTTACAGAATACTCGTTTTCCATCAAGTGTGTCTCCTGCATGAAACTCTCGTTGGCGGTATTGAACACGTCCTCCATCAGGTTGTGTTTCAGCATACGGCTTATCCATACGCCCGACATCAAAAGAAGGATGTACCCGGCGGTCAGCGTTACCGTGTAAATGGCGGCGTCAACTGTCGGACTGAACGGCAGGTCGAACATCCACCAGTTCATGAAGAACAATACAAGCCCCGAAAGGAAGGCGGTATATATTTTCCGCCAGGTCATCTTCTGGTTTTTCACGCCCTTCGTGCCCAAACATGACAGCGCAAGGAATATGACGGCGAACACTTTTGTCACCAGCAGGTTGCTGAAAAGCCCCGCCGTCCTCTGGAAATTCAGTAGTATCTTATCGACCACTCCGATATTGATACCCGCATCCACGAATGCCCGGTAACAGAACCAATAGACGTGGATGACAACAAACACGATGGATATGGCACGCATGAATTCCATGACCTTTGCCAGTCCTCTCAAATCATCTTCCTGTTGCATAACGATATAATTTTAATGGTGAATGAATATTGTTTTTAGGAGATGCCCCGTGAGCGGCGTTTCTTTTTCTTCTTGTGATACAGCCTGCGTGCAAGAGCCTCTTCCTGCGGGTCGGGACCGTTTGCTTCAAAGTCGAAGATCCCGAAAGCCTGTTCTATGGCACTTTCCATGTCGGAGGAGAATCCGCTTTGCAGACCGGTGTCCGGCATGGGCGCATCCAGATTCGGGATATTGCCCGGATTATTAAAGAGGCGCTCAAAGGCATTTGCCGAGAACTCCTTTCCGAGCCGCGAGCCGTTATAGACCTCCCTGTTCCTGTGGTCGATGAAGGTCGCGCCGTAAATGCGTCCTTCCCCGTTCTCCCGGAACACCACGTCTATTCCCCGGCCGTTCAAGAGGCGGATGAAATCCTCCCGGTTGCCACGGCATCCATGCATGGCGAGTGCAATCTCGTTCCGTATTTTGGGCTGCCGTTTTTTGTTCTTGTATTCACGGGTATTGTAACCAATACGCTTTTCCAGTCCTTCATAACCGAAGCGTTTTCCGATAAGGGAGGACTTGATGGGCGTACATACCGGTTTGCCTGTATTGTCTGTCATGGTATAGACAATGCCGTTGTAAGGTGTCCCTTCAAATTCGCCCCTAACCTGTTTCGCCTCGATGTTAAAGCAGGACAGCAACGCGCTGTACTCTCCGAATGACTGGAAACGGTAAGTGGAGAACACGCTTTTAAGGATGTTGGAAACCTGTTGCTTTACATCGCCATTCTGATAGTCCGCTTTCTTCAGATATGGTTCCAGCAGTTCCCTGCGTTTGTCCTCCACCTGTTTCAGACCGAATTTTCTTTCCAGTTCCCGACAGGCCTTCATCGAGCGGTTCCATTCGTAGGCATCGTCAATCTTTTCCCCTTTCTCGTTCACGCAGGTGGAAACGATATGGATATGCCTGCGGCCGATGTCCTCGTGAATATATACAATGTAAGGCTGGTCGCCGTAGCCCATGCGTTGCATATACTCCCTTGCCAAATCCGCAAATTGGGAATCGGTGAGACGGTCATCCACCGAAGGATTGAGCGATATGTGTAGCACCGGCTTCTCCGTGTTCCTGTTGGCAAGCAGGTAATTTTCGAATGCCCAGAGCGTGTTCCTCATGACCTGTTCCGGATTGCCCGTGACATCGGCAATCATGCGGTTTCCCGAAATGATGCGTGCCGTTGACTCGTTCACTTTCTGCTGGTTGTAGATGACAGCCCCGTAGAGCGACGCGCCCCTGTTGATTTTTGCCACCATGTCATTCCTCCTCCCTCTGTTTTTTGATAAGGTAGGTTTCTTCAAACTCACGGGTTAGCATGATGATCCGCTTGCTCAGCACCACCAGATCTATGGTCACCTTTTCCAGATTGCGAAGCAGGGCGTATGCCCGTTTCTCCCCGAAATTGGTCTTGATTGCCTTTACCGCCTGGTTGTAGTTGTTGCCTACGGCCTGGAACTGATGGTAGAAATTGGTAAGACGGACGTAGTAGTCCATTGCTGCCTTGTCGATTCTGACCACCTTGATTTCCTTGTTCAGAAGTACCGATTTAATAAACCTCGCACGGTAAGCCATACCCGATTTCTGGAATGAGAGTTCAAATTGCGCGTTCTCCCGTGAATTGAATTTGATACCGTAGCGGTACACGGCAGGGTCGGATTTTGATTTCCGCCCTACACCTTTTCTTGCTTTTCTGTTCTTGTTTTCTTCCATACGCATTGAGTTTTTTCAGTTTCTGATCTTCCGTCATGGATTTCCGACTTTGGAGGAAATCCCTCCCGAGCCGTCAGGCGAGCGGCAAGTTGTTTTGGGTTGCCCGAAATATTTCGGGCTGCCGAAAACACAACTTGCTATTACCGCTTGGTAATGAATTTTCCTTCGTCAAATTGTGTTTTGACCTTCAGCCTCATTCTTCGGCTTCGGAAAGCCCTCGCAGCCGTATCCGTTCCGTTGTCGGTGCAAAGTTATGGCAGTTTATTCTGTTGTAAAATAGCAAGTTATATGTAACATGATGACATATGGTGACACAGGTCGTCACCTCCCTTGAAACATGGTGGAAGTATGGGAAAATACCATTTTATTTGCAGCGTGAACGGTAAAACAAACCAATAGTCAAGTAACTGTCCGTTGTATTGCCGGTTAGCGAAAGCACTTGTTGTAACAGGCGGGTAATGATTGGATGCTTGCTTTGTTAAGGCAGAGAACTATCGGTTGGTCGGTTTGCCGGTTGGTGAGCACAAAGCAACCGTATCACTAACAAACCATGTCACAAAGCAAACAACAGACAAGTAAAACAATAGTATAATAAACCATTAAAAAAGTTCAGTTATGAAGAAGAATCCGTTATTCGTTGCGGTCAGCAATCAAAAGGGTGGGGTCGGCAAAAGTACCATGTTGATAACGCTTGCCAGTCTCCTGAATTATTCGATGGGCAAGAATGTGGCCATCGTTGATTGTGACTCCACCCAGCGTAGCCTGTTCAATCTGAGGGAACGGGACATGGAGATGGTGGAGATAAACAAGAAGTACATGGTGTTGCTGGAGGAACAGAGACTCAGGGGATGTAGGATTTATCCTATCAGGCAGGCAAAACCGGAGAATGCACGCCAGGTGGCCGGAGAGTTGGCGGCAAAAGCAGATTTTGATATCGTTTTCATAGATCTGCCGGGATCTATGGACATATCCGGCGTTTTGCAGACCATTTTCAATGTGGATTATGTATTGACCCCCATTGCCGCTGACAATTTTGTCATGGACAGCAGTTTTGTCTTTGCCAAAAGCGTCATGAAGTGTGCGGAAAACCGGAATAACATTCCCTTAAAAGACGTGTTCCTGTTCTGGACCAAGGTCAAGAAAAGAAGCAACACCGAGGTGCTTGACAACTATATGGCACTGATGAAGAAACAGGGGTTGAAAATTCTGGATTCAATGATTCCCGATCTCTGCCGCTATGACAAGGAACTGTCATCCCGGACACGCACCTATTTCCGCTGTTCGCTCCTTCCACCGCCGGCAGGACAGCTTAAAGGCAGCGGATTGCAGGAACTGGCAAACGAACTGATTGTAAAATTTAACCTGTAATTGAGATATGGCAAAGAAAATTGTAAAAGTGAATGAAGAAAAAATCAGGGGGTATATGGTCGGTGACATTCCTGATGCCATCGAGAACGAGGATATCATAGTGGTTGAGGTTCCGGAAGAGGGAAACAATGAAAGGCAGGATACGGAAAAAGAAACTGCCCGGAAAAATTCCAAATCTTGCAATATGCCTAAAAGTGACAGTAACTTTCGTCAAAAGTATCTGGTGAATACCCCCATGCCCGGACGTATCCAGGTGTACCTGAACCGCAAGCTGTACGACGAGATAAAGAATTATCTCAATGTGATAGCTCCCGAAGTAAGTATTGCGAGCTATATCAGTAACATCATAGCCGAGCATATAGAACTCAACATCGAGGAAATCACCCGAATGTATAAAGACCGTTTTTCACCCCCTAAAATTCAATAGTCATGGAAACAACATTAATTTATTTTTCAGTAAAAGCCGTGTCGGCAACTTATATATTATATAAGGTATGGATGTTTATATTCAGTCCGAAAGTTTATAAATTCTGGAACAATCAGCTTCGTTATATGCGCATTGCACGTATCCGGTTATGGAAATCACGCAAAAAACGGATGGCGGAAAAAGCAAGGAAAGCCCGGTATAGGGCAAGACTGGACAAGGCTGAAGCATGGATCGCACAAGCGGAGAACGATATCCTTAAAGTCGGGCATGAAAAGAATACCGAAACGCAGCCGAATCCCCTGAACGAGTACAATGAAGTAATCGGCAAGACGAAGATAGTCTATCTTGAAGACCCGGAAGTGGCGAGAAAAACTCCCACACGTTCTGAGCCTATGAAAAAGGAACCCATAGAGGAGGATGAGGATATAAATCCGGATGACGTGATTGATGACTTTACTCCCAAAAAAGGACTGACAGAATCGGAAAAACGGGAACTTATGTCAAATGACGGGTGCGTTCCTGACCCGGATTTTTCAAGGGCATTGACTTTTGAGGAACTGGACAATGTCGCTGATGTGCTTATTTCGGGGACGGATGACAGAAAGAAAATCCGAAATGCTGCCGAAACCTTGTACCAACTTCAGGATACAGACCTGTTCAGGTTCTTTTCAACCGAATTGAGTACTCAAAGCCAATTGGAAAAACTGCTTAGGGAAAATATGCCAAATGGAAAAGAGACATCAAAACAGTCTTTGGAACAGATTGGAATTGATTGGAATAAATACATGTAAATATGGAATCGAATGAGAAAAACAAAAAAACAACAAGCAATGCCGAAGTCAGAAGCAGAATCTTTTGGCATAAAAAGAAATCCTGCAATTCGTGCCCCACGCATCTATCTATCTGAAGAAGAAGTCATCAGAATTATGCGGAAAGAAGCCGCTATCAAAAAGAAGATAGGAAATCTTATTGATAGTATGCTTTGTGATGATTCACAAATTTCAGCAATGGATAATATAAAAAATAAGACAGAGGCATTCGATATAGATGAATTCGTTTAATTGTTTCTTTTTGCTGTCATAGTTTCAGAAGGCATGTCGATGTGATATCGGTGTGCTTTCTCTATGTCAGATTCCTTTTCCGGTTCTGAGGTGTAGACAATGTATAAAACGTGTAAAATGAACAGAAGCGAAGTGTGAAAGCCGGCTTTCACACTTCGCTTTTCCATTCCAATACAGACAGCCGCTATTTCATCCTTTCATAAAGATTGAGACCGGTTTGCCGCTTTCAAACGCCTTGCTCACCGTGTAGTATGTTCCCCCTTTCGGCTAAAGATTCCCAATAGGCTATGACTGTATCCGCTTTACGCACCATGTATTCATTCCTGCGAAAGTAGCCGCGGAAACGGGGCTGCCTTTGCCGGAAGGAATGAAATTCCACTTTCTTCTTATCCCTGTTTTTCTGTTTAACATTGATGGAAAAGCCCTTTTTGAACAGCTCAAAATCTTTTTCCGATGTAACGTGATGTCATACGGTGTCACATATCGTATAGTCTGTAAATCAATAGATTAAGCATTATATATTCGCAGTCGAAATCATTTTTTGTTTCACCAATTAAAAGTTTCGACACATGAAAAAAAGATTCTTTTTGGCAGCCATGACGCTGCTGGTTTCAATGGGGGCATCCGCCCAGGGCAACGGTATCGGTGGAATTACGGAAGCTACCAATATGGTCACTTCGTATTTCGATCCCGGCACCAAGCTGATTTACGCCATCGGTGCCGTTATCGGCCTTATCGGAGGCGTGAAAGTC
>NZ_EQ973376.1:21441-24256 GCF_000157055.1 Bacteroides sp. 2_2_4
TCGTCAGGTGACCCGGACACCTCAAAGACTGCCGCCAGCTGGTTCGGTGCGTGTATCTTCCTGATTGTCGCTGCCACCATCTTACGCTCATTCTTCCTGTAATATGGCGGAATTCAATGTCAACAAGGGGATTGGGCGCAGCCCGGAGTTCAAGGGACTCAAGAGCCAGTACCTGTTCATCTTTGCGGGAGGATTGCTCGCGTTGTTCGTAATCTTCGTCGTCATGTACATGGCAGGTATCGACCAGTGGGTCTGCATCGGTTTCGGGGTCGTTTCCGCATCGGTGCTGGTCTGGGGCACTTTCAGGATGAATTCGAAATACGGTGAATGGGGCCTTATGAAACTCCATGCGCTGCGCAGCCATCCCCGCTACATCATCAGCCGGAGAAAGTTCCTCCGGTTGTTTTCTCCAACCATTAAAAACAGAAAAGCATGAAAAACGTAATGAAAACAGCCACGCTGGAAAGCAAGTTTCCGCTGTTGGCCGTGGAGAACGGCTGCATCATCAGCAAGGATGCGGACATCACCGTGGCATACCGGGTGGAACTGCCGGAACTGTTCACGCTGACACGTGCCGAGTACGAGTCCATGCACTCCACCTGGGCAAAAGCGGTAAAGGTCTTGCCGAACTACAGCATCGTACACAAGCAGGACTTCTTCATCGAAGAGGGATATAAGCCGGATATCTGCAAGGAAGACCTGAGCTTTCTGAGCCGCAGTTTCGAACGCCATTTCAACGAGCGGCCGTATTTGCAGCATACCTGTTACCTGTTCCTTACGAAAACCACGAAGGAACACAGCCGGACAACCAGCAGTTTCAATGCACTTACAAGGGGATTCATTATCCCCAAGGAAATGCAGGACAAGGAAACCGTCACCCGGTTCATGGAGTGCTGCGGACAATTCGAACGCATCGTAAACGACAGCGGCCTGCTACGTATCATCCGCCTGACGGATGAGGAGATCATCGGGAGCAACAATTCCGCCGGCATCATCGAGAAGTATTTTTCCATGTCGCAGGAAGATGCTACCTGCTTGCAGGATCTGTCACTCGGTGCCGGAGAAATGAAGGTGGGCGACAACTACCTGTGCCTTCATACGCTTTCCGATCCGGAAGACCTGCCGTCGAACGTGTCAACCGATTGCCGGTATGAAAGGCTCTCGACAGACCGGAGCGACTGCCGGCTGTCCTTTGCCGCACCGATAGGCATCCTGCTTACCTGCAACCATGTGGTGAACCAGTATCTCTTCATTGATGATTCGGCTGAAATTCTCAGGAAATTCGAGCAGACCGCACGGAACATGCACTCGCTTTCCCGTTACAGCCGTTCCAACCAGATCAACCGCGAATGGATTGAGGAGTACCTGAACGAGGCACACAGCAAAGGGCTGGTTTCCATCCGTGCGCACTGCAATGTCATGGCATGGAGCGATGACCGGGAAAAGTTGAAGCGCATCAAGAACGATGTGGGCAGCCAGCTGGCGTTGATGGAAGCCAAACCGCGCCACAACACGGTGGATGTGCCGACCCTCTTCTGGGCGGCAATACCCGGCAATGCCGGAGATTTCCCGTCCGAGGAGAGTTTCCACACCTTTATCGAGCAGGCCCTGTGCCTGTTCATCGGGGAAACCTCCTACAAGGACTCGCTCTCCCCGTTTGGCATCCGTATGGTGGACCGCCTGACCGGAAAACCCGTCCATCTGGATATTTCCGACCTGCCGATGAAGAACGGCACAATCACGAACCGGAACAAATTCATCCTCGGACCTTCGGGCAGCGGGAAATCTTTTTTCACCAACCACATGGTACGCCAGTATTACGAGCAGGGTGCGCATGTGCTGTTGGTGGATACCGGAAACTCCTATCAGGGACTGTGCAGCCTTATCCATGCCAGGACACACGGCGAGGACGGGATTTATTTTACTTATGAAGAAAAAGATCCGATAGCTTTCAATCCTTTTTACGTGGAAGACGGGATTTTCGATATCGAGAAGAAAGAATCCGTCAAGACGCTTATCCTTACCCTGTGGAAGCGTGACGACGAGCCGCCGACACGTGCCGAGGAGGTGGCGCTATCCAATGCGGTCAATCTCTTTCTGGAGAAAATCCGCAGGGACAGCAGCATAAAACCCTCCTTCAATACCTTCTATGAGTTTATCCGTGACGAGTATCAGGATATCCTAAAAGAGAAGCGAACCCGTGAGAAGGATTTTGACGTATGGGGATTCCTCAATGTATTGGAGCCTTACTACAAAGGTGGCGAGTATGACTACCTGCTTAACTCTGACAAACAGCTTGATTTACAGAGTAAACGCTTCATAGTTTTTGAATTGGACAATATCAAGGACAATAAAGTACTCTTCCCGATAGTCACCATTATCATCATGGAAACCTTCATCAACAAAATGAGAAAGTTGAAAGGAATCCGCAAGATGATATTATTGGAAGAAGCCTGGAAAGCCATTAGCAAGGAGGGTATGGCGGAATATCTTCGGTACCTCTTCAAGACCGTCAGAAAGTTTTTCGGTGAGGCCGTGGTCGTGACCCAGGAAGTGGAGGACATCATTTCTTCCCCGATTGTCAAGGGTACCATCATTAATAATAGTGACTGTAAGATTCTCCTTGACCAGCGCAAGTATATGAACAAGTTCGATGAGATCCAAGCGTTGCTCGGTCTGACCGACAAGGAGCGGGCGCAGATACTTTCCATCAACATGGCAAACAATCCTTCCCGAAAGTACAAGGAAGTGTGGATTGGTCTCGGAGGCTCACAGTCAGCAGTCTATGCCACCGAGGTGTCGCTTGAAGAATATA
>NZ_EQ973376.1:26765-58657 GCF_000157055.1 Bacteroides sp. 2_2_4
TGCTACACCACTGAAGAAACGGAAAAACTGGAACTCATGCGCCTTACGGACAAACTCGGCGGCAACATAGAGCTTGCAATAAGGCAGCTCGCAGAGAGCAAACGTAACAGTAAGTAACATTCAAAAATCAAGAAAGACATGAAATTTACCGAATGGATAAGACATCGGATTGTCGGTCGCTTCCGGGAACCGGACCACCGGGAATTGCAGGAGATTGCTCAAAAAGCCAAACGTCTTGCCGGTGTGTACAATCACGGGGAACTTGCAAAGCTTATCCGGGAGTACAGTCATTCGGAAAAAGCTATTGAACAGATCGCCCTGCTGATAGCGAAATCCGAACCCTTCGATTCTCCCATATCAACGATGAACAAGGAATCCGTAGATATGATGGATGTATTGACGGATACTCCATTTATGGCGAAACACGGCTCTCAACTGACGGATATCCCACCATGGGAAGCCACATCAGTGCATGGTTTGTTCGCAATGTACACCATTATGCGTGATTGGGGATGTACGAAATATCCGATGAATAGAATTGAACGCCCGCCACATAGTGAAGTAATATCCGCAATAAGAATATTGGACTTCCAGAGAAAGAGCCGGGATGTATCTGAACTATGCGAACTCGCCTCATACAGCATGGTGCCATCGACCTACGTCAAGCTGCGCTATGGCATTGAGGACAAATGCAGTACCTATGAATGGCTCGAAAGCTATCTGATGGACAGGGATGACTGCTGCATTGAGCCTGATGTCAGGATGAACATTCCCCGTATAGAAGCCGAGATGTGCGCGGCGGCTGAAAAGGCGGTCGAGAATATCCCCGGAGTCCGTCTGCCGGACTTCTATCTTGAGGGACTTGACCGGGAGCTTGACAAATTGGGGCGTATCGCCGTGTCACCGGATGCTTCAAACGACCTTATCAATGTGCAACCGGATTTTCTGGTCAAATACGGTATTGACAAGACCGCAGCCCCGGAAGAACAATCCCGTCAGGCACAGAAAGCCTACAAAGAACTGGATAACAGATTAGTCCGGGTTACCAGCCGCAGACCTTATGCTGACGAATTCTTCGCATCCCTCAGACACGGGAAAGAAAAAGTGGCAGAGGTAGACCGTCCGAGACCGGTGCACAAGCCTATCCTCCGTAATCCGCCGTCCAAAGGGCGAAAAATGGGACTTTGACTTTCAACAGATTTTTATTCACCATTAAAACAGAAACATCATGAAAAAGAAAATTCTCATGCTGTGCATGGGCTGCTTCCTTGCCAGCCTCACAGCAAAAGCGCAATGGGTCGTGAGCGACCCGGGCAATCTAGCACAGGGCATCATCAATGCCGCCAAGAACATTGTTCACACGTCCTCCACAGCCACTAATATGGCGAATAATTTTCAGGAGACTGTAAAAATCTACAAGCAGGGCAAGGAGTATTACGACGGATTGCGCAAGGTCAAGAACCTTGTCCGGGATGCCCGCAAAGTCCAGCAGACCGTCCTGATGGTGGGAGATATCACGGACATCTATGTCACCAACTTCGAGCGTATGCTCAGCGATCCGTATTTTACACCGGAAGAACTGAGTGCCATTGCCCTTGGGTACACCAAACTGCTGGAAGAAAGTGCCCACCTGCTGAACGACCTGAAGACGGTGGTCAACGAGAACGGCCTTTCGATGAACGACAAGGAACGTATGGACATTATCGACCGCTGCTACAACGACATGCTGCAAAACCGTAGCCTGGTGCAGTATTACACCAACAAGAACATCGGGGTGTCCTACCTGCGCGCCAAGAAACGGAACGACCTGGACCGCGTGATGGCACTCTACGGCTCACCGAACGAACGTTATTGGTAATTATTCCTAATCCGCTTTCATTATGTTATTGTTGGCTATAGATTTTGACAACCTGCATCAGATTTTACAGAATCTGTATGTGGAAATGATGCCGCTCTGCTCAAAGATGACCGGTGTGGCAAGAGGCCTTGCCGGTTTGGGAGCGCTTTTCTATGTGGCGTATCGTGTATGGCAGGCTCTGGCCCGTGCCGAGCCTGTGGATGTCTTTCCACTTTTGCGTCCGTTCGCCTTGGGGCTTTGTATCATGTTCTTTCCGACACTCGTTCTGGGTACGCTGAACAGCATCCTCTCGCCCGTCGTGAAAGGGACCCATACCATATTGGAGTCGCAGACCTTTGACATGAACGAGTACAGGGCGCAGAAGGACAAGCTGGAGACTGAGGCGATGAAACGGAATCCCGAGACAGCCTATCTGGTCGACAAGGAGACTTTTGACAACAGGCTGGACGAGCTGGGCGCGTTTGACGCTATAGAAGCTTGCGGAATGTATGTGGACCGTGCCATGTACAACATGAAAAGGGCCGTGCAGAATTTCTTCCGCGAACTGCTGGAACTCCTGTTCAATGCGGCGGCGCTGGTCATCGACACGCTGAGGACATTCTTCCTGATCGTGCTTTCGATACTCGGTCCCGTTTCCTTTGCCATCTCCTGCTGGGACGGTTTCCAGGCTTCTCTCAGCCAGTGGTTCGTCCGCTACATCAGTATCTACCTGTGGCTTCCCGTAAGCGACCTGTTCAGCAGCGTGCTGGCGAGAATCCAGATATTGATGCTGCAGAGGGACATCGAACAGCTTTCCGACCCGGATTTCATCCCCGACAGCTCAAACGGGGTTTACATCACTTTCCTCATTATCGGCATCATCGGGTATTTCACCATCCCGACCGTATCGAACTGGATTGTGCAGGCCGGAGGCGGTGCGGGCAATTATGGAAAGAACGTGAACCAGGCGGCATCCAAGACAGGCTCCGTGGTGGCCGGGACTGCCGGAGCGGCGGTGGGAAACATTGCCGGCAGGCTTATCAAGTAATAACAGTATAAAACATTTACAGAATGGAATTCAAATCATTGAAAAATATCGAGAGCAGCTTCCGACACCTGCGTCTGTTCGGAATCGTCTATCTGTGTGTATGCACCCTGCTTGTGGGATTTTCCGTATGGAAGGCTTACAGTTTCGCGGAAGCGCAACGGGAGAAGATCTATGTGCTGGATGAAGGCAAGTCACTGATGCTGGCCCTTTCACAAGACCTGGAGCAGAACCGCCCGGTGGAAGCAAGGGAGCATGTCAGACGGTTCCACGAACTGTTCTTTACGCTCTCGCCCGACAAGAATGCGATTGAAGGCAATATCCGGAGGGCCATGTTCCTCAGTGACCGTTCCGCCTATGCCCATTATGTGGATCTGGCAGAGCAGGGATATTACAACCGGATAATTTCGGGTAACGTGAACCAGCGTGTAGGGATTGACAGCGTCAAGTGCGATTTCCATACCTATCCGTATGAGGTCGTGACCTACGCGAAACTCTCCATTATCAGGGAGAAGAGCGTGACCGAGCGCAGCCTCGTCACGCGTGGCAGGCTGCTGAACTCCACCCGCAGCGACAATAATCCGCACGGCTTCATCCTCGAAGCCTTCCGTGTGGTGGAGAACAGGGATATAAGAGTGTATGACCGTTAAAATTCAGAATGTATGAAAAAGATGTTTGTAAAAATCAAGGAATCCGTGGAAGAAAAGCTGCGGAAGCTGTGTGCCGGGCTTAGCCCGGAAAAGAGAGTGCCGGCAATTGTCATGCTGGCTGCCCTGTTTGCCATCGGAAATTTCTATATGATTTTCCGTGCCATCCATGACATCGGACGGGAGGATGTACGGCCGGAAATCATAGAGATACCCCCGATAGAAATTCCGGATGTCGTTCCTGCCGATACACTCCCGGATAAAAGGGTGCAGGAAATGGAAGAGTTTTTTAACCGATTCAATCAGAAAGAAAATGAGTAATGACGTCAATAAATTGAAACAGAGGCTGGAAATCAGGAAATACCTGGTTTTTGCCGGGATGTTCCTCCTGTTCCTCGGAGCGATGTGGCTCATTTTCGCACCGTCCGAAGAGGAAAAAAAGAAAGAGGAAAAAAATGCGGGATTCAACACCGAGCTTCCCGATCCGAGGGAAGCGGGCATAGAAGGGGACAAGATTGCCGCCTATGAGCAGGCTGACATGAAACGCAAACAGACGGAAAAACTGCGTACGCTGGAGGATTTCTCCGGGATGGCAGACGGGAACTCCGGGACTGTCGTGGAATTGTCACCGGATGCGGATGCCAAGGATGGCAGTTCTCGTGAAGGTGACAGAAGGAATGAAGCCTGTTCTTCATCCGTCTCCGCCTACAATGACATCAACAGGACGCTCGGCAACTTTTACGAGTCACCGCAGGAAGATCCGGAGAAGGAGGCGTTGAAAGCCGAGGTGGAACAACTCAAGCAGGCGGTCGCCGCACAGAACGCGCAGCCGGGTTACGAGGAGCAGGTAGCTCTCCTGGAAAAATCCTATGAGCTTGCGGCCAGGTATATGCCGGGCAATGGCAGTGTGAATACGGACAGCCGTTCCGATAATGAAAGTCCCGGGCGGAACGGAAAGGCGAAAGCCGTTCCCGTGGGGCTGGTTTCCACACCGGTGGTATCATCGTTGCCGCAGCCTGTCAGTGATTCTATACAGCTTACAGGAATGGCACAACCGGAAAGATTCCACACGCCAATCGGTCATAAAGAAGAGAGAAATGTGAGGAATACCATCCGGGCCTGCATCCACGGGGACCAGACCGTCATCAGCGGTCAGGGAGTGAGGATGAGACTGCTGGAGCCAATGCGTGTAGGGAAGCATATCCTGCCCAAAAACTCCCTGCTTACCGGAGAAGGGCGCATACAGGGTGAAAGGCTTCACGTCAATATCCTTCAGGTGGAATATGGCGGTACCATCATCCCCGTGGAACTTGCCGTGTATGACAATGACGGACAGGGCGGCATCTTCATTCCGGGGTCAATGGAGGCTAACGCCGTCAGGGAGGTTGCCGCCAATCTGGGGCAGAATCTCGGCACGAGCATCTCCATCACCAACCAGTCGGCAGGTGACCAGCTGCTTTCCGAACTCGGAAAGGGTGCCATACAAGGTGTCTCGCAGTACATATCCCGGAAGATGCGTGAAGAGAAGGCGCATCTCAAGTCAGGCTATACCCTGATGCTTTATCAAGACAACGATCAATAACAATCCATTAAAATTCAATCGACATGAAAAAGTTTTTTGTAATGCTTGCCCTTGCATGGGGCACTGTGGGCGCTTTCGCCCAAAATGAAGCCGACAGCGTAGCGGCGGTAAACAATGCCGTCACACTGGCCAAGGAAGTGTATCCTCAAAAAGAGGAGGACGGAGACCTCTATCACGGTCTGACCCGTAAACTCACCTTTGACAGGATGATACCTCCATACGGGCTGGAAGTGACCTATGGAAAGACCACGCACATCATTTTCCCGTCATCGGTGCGTTATGTGGATCTCGGTTCTCCGAACCTCATTGCAGGCAAGGCGGACGGTGCGGAGAATGTCATCCGTGTAAAGACCACCGTGAAGGACTTCCGTGAGGAGACCAACATGTCCGTGATTACCGAAAGCGGAAGTTTTTACACCTTCAATGTGAAGTATGCGGAAGAGCCGCTGCTGCTGAATATCGAGATGAAGGATTTCATTCATGACGGAAGTGAGGTGAACCGCCCCAACAACGCCCTTGACATCTACCTGAAGGAATTGGGCTGTGAATCGCCTAAATTGGTACACCTTATCTCGAAGTCCATCCACAAGGACAACAGACGGCACATCAAGCATATCGGAAGCAAGGCGTTCGGCATCCAGTACCTGCTCCGCGGACTCTATACGCACAACGGCTTGCTTTATTTTCATACACAGATAAAAAACCGCTCCAACGTGCCTTATGAGGTGGATTTCGTGACTTTTAAAATTGTGGACAAGAAGCTGATGAAACGTACCGCCATTCAGGAACAGGTGATATTCCCACTGCGTGCTTACGACTATGTAACGTCCGTCGCGGGGAAAAAGGACGGGCGCACCGTTTTCGTCTTCGACAAATTCACCATCCCCTCGGACAAGGTGCTGATGGTGGAGATGCACGAGAAAGGCGGTGGCAGACACCAGACCTTCACCGTGGAAAGTGAGGACATCGTGAGAGCCGGGGTTATCAACGAACTTAAAGTGAAGTAGCCATGAAGAAGTATCTGTTCCTTTTTGTTACAGCCGTGTCGCTTGCCCTGTTTTCAGGGCGGGCGCACGCCCAGCGGTACCTGCCCGGGATGAAGGGCGTGGAACTGCGCGGAGGATTTGCGAACGGCTCAAAGTCCCCCTTGAATTATTATACCGGATTTGCCGTTTCCGGATACACCCCAAAAGCCAACCGCTGGGTCATAGGCGCCGAGTATCTGATGAAGAATTATGGGTATCGGGATGCGAGCGTACCCCGTGCGCAGTTCACGGCAGAAGGCGGCTATTATCTGAAATTCCTGTCTGATCCGACAAAGACGGTCTTCCTCTCGGTCGGCGGTTCCGCACTGGCCGGCTATGAGACCGTGAACTGGGGCGAGAGGATACTGTATGACGGTTCGAGGCTGCTCGCCAAGGATGCGTTTGTCTATGGCGGCGCGATAACCCTGGAACTTGAGGCATACGTGACAGACGCATCGTCCTTCTTGCCGCTATCCGGGAACGTGTATTGTGGGGAAGCTCGCTGGACCTGTTCACGACACAATTCGGTCTGGGTGTCAAATTCATAATCCATTAGAACCGTATCGCTTATGACTATAGAAGAGATAAGAGACATTCCAATCGCCGTTTTTCTGGCACGGATGGGATATGAACCGGCAAGAAGACGGGGGGATGAATATTGGTATCTGGCCCCGTACCGGGAGGAGCGCACCGCCTCGTTCCAGTTGAATGTCCGTAAGGATATATGGCATGACTTCGGTACCGGACAGGGAGGCGACATATTCACCCTTGCGGGGGAGTTTATCGGCAGCGGGGATTTCAAGGCGCAGGCCAGGTTCATCACAGGGATATGGGGCGGTCTTGCTCCCGAACACAAGACCGTTTCCCGTTCCGGGGAAAATGACAGGGAAGATTCCCATAGGCAGGAAAGTTTCACGAAGGTACAGTCCGGACCGCTGCACAACAGCGTCCTGCTCCGTTATCTGGCGGAACGTGGCATTAGCGGTGATGTGGCTATGCCGAACTGCAAGGAGATCAGGTACACCTTGCACGGGAAGCGGTATTTCGCCATCGGTTTCAGGAATGTCAGCGGTGGGTACGAGGTGCGCAACCGCTTTTTTAAGGCCAGTCTCTCTCCGAAAGACATTTCGCTGATGGACAACGGTTCGGATACTTGCAATCTCTTCGAGGGGTTTATCGACTGCCTCTCGTGGATGCAACTCGAATTGGGATGTGGCGACGACTATCTCGTACTGAACTCGGTGGCATTGCTGGAACGCTCGTTCCCCGTTCTTGACAGATATGAGAGAGTCAACTGTTACCTGGACCGGGACGAAGCCGGACGGCGCACGCTGGAGGCGCTCCGCAAACGCTATGCGGATAAAATAGTGGACTGTTCCTCTTTGTACAAAGGATACAAGGATCTGAACGAATACCTGCAGAACAAGTTTCTGTAAAAATAGAATTAAGTATAACGTATTAAAATCTGATTGAATATGAATGCATTGAATAAAAAAAGAGAATTGGCCGGAATGATGGCAATCCTGTTCCTGGGTCTGGCGGCTTGTCTGTTGTCCGCCTGCAATGATGAAATGGATGTACAGCAGTCCTATCCGTTCAAGGTGGAGACCCTGCCTGTCCCCACACGTATTGTGAAAGGTGAGACGGTGGAAATACGGTGTGAACTCAAACGTGAAGGACGGTTTTCCGATGCCCGCTACACCATCCGATATTTCCAGCCGGACGGCAAGGGTACACTCCGTATGGATGACGGGATGGTGTTGCTGCCCAATGACCGCTATCCCCTTGACAGGGAGGTGTTCAGGCTATACTACACTTCTGAAAGCGAGAACCAGCAGACGATAGACATCTATTTCGAGGACAACAGCGAACCGGCACAGATTTGCCAATTGACTTTTGATTTCAACAACGAGGCGGAGGACGAGGATTCCGTCGTGACTGCGGATAGCAAGGAATTGCCGGTCACAATTGTCGGACACTAAGCCGGTCCTGCCTATGATGAAGTTAAAAGCAATATGGTTTGCGGTGCTTTCCATCACGGTCTTTTTTCCGGGTATGCCGTCGAGGGCGGAGAATCCGATAAAGGCAAGTCCGGACAGGTTCAGTATTGCGGTCGAGTGTGTCAAGCGATTCGAGGGTTGGCATGGAGAGAAAAAGCATTGGCCTTATGTCGGGTGGGGGCACAAAGTTCTTCCCGGGGAGAGGTTTACCAACAGTATTACAAAAGCACAAGGTGATTCCATTCTGAGAGCAGACCTCCGTAAGTTGTGCCGTATGTTCAGTTATCTGGGACGTGATTCTTTGATCGTTAGTGTTCTTGCGTATAATGTGGGCTGTTCCCGTATCAAAGGGTATGGAAAAATACCCAAGAGCCGGCTGTTGAAAAAACTGGAGTCGGGTGACCGCGATATCTATAAGGAATATGTCTCCTTCAGATGCTACAAGGGGAAAGTGGTTCCGAGCATCGAACGGAGAAGGAAAGTGGAATATATGCTGCTTTTTGAGAAGTAAATGAAAAAGGGAGAATCTTTCAGTTGTTTTCGACTGTCAGGTTCTCCCTTATGCGTATTGTCGGAATCAGGCCATTTGTGCGGCTTGTATGTCAGCTTACCGGAACGGCATCCTGTACTTCAGCTGCTTCCGGCAGATGGGAAAGCAGTAGTTCCGCCATTGCTCCGTTTTGTGGAATCAGTGCCGGGAAGTCCGTTTTTCCGGGCTTGTATATCTCTGTGGCTATATTGTATAGCTCCCAAGCGGTAATCTGCCCTTTGGTCATAGCCAGTTTAAGCACCTCTTCCGTGAATATAGAAATTTGCCCTTGGTTCAGAGGATAGGTTTCCACGGAGGATGACAGATTCCTGTCCGAACTGTCGTGGGAGACGCGCAACGCGGTCAACAGACCTATATACATATAGATTTCCTCCATAGATATAACCCGGCGTTTCAGCCGTTGTATGCGTTCGATGTCCTCGTTCATGTTCACCTCGAAATTGGCAAGCCAGCCGTCCACGGTTTCGAACACCTCTTCCGTCGAGACTTTCTTCTTGCCGTAATTGCAGACACTTCGCTCGGGTGAAAGGATACACTGGTTATGACAGATTAGCACGCAGGGACCTATGGCTGCCTGTATGCCGTCCTGGTGGTAGGCGACGACCAATGTTGTGGTCAGTTCGTCCGTCTCCCAGTCCTTGATCCGGATGGTGGCGAAGATACGGCGCAGGATGTGCGCTTCCACGGCTTTTTCGCCATGTGTCTGTTCCACCTGCGGAAGGATGCTTACTCCCGGCTGCGTCTTGTTCCTGTTCTGGGCCGCGAAGATTTCCTCCACCTCATAGTCGAGATTGTATTTCTCGCAGATGTCCATCATGCGCCGGATGACCTGGTAATGGTAGATACCTTGCACCGGGTTGTTGTAGATGTCGTTTTCCTTGTAGGTACGCTGAAGCGTCTCGAAGTTCATCACTTCAATTCCGTTTTTCTGGAAGTCAAACTGCTGTTGTCTTTCCATTACTGCCAATGTCGTTTCCATAATCTTGAATTTTATGAAGTTAATACTGTCGTTTGTCTTTTATCAGGTGTGTATCTGCCATCCGTGGAACGGTTGTAGTGTTACGGCAAAAGAGCGGTCCGGTATTCCGTGATAGAGCAGACCGCCCACGATGCCTGTCCTTCCGTCGGGATAACATTGTGTAAAGCCGAACGAGTACGGGGCATGGTCATAGTAGAGTGAGATTTCGCAGGGATGGTCGGGATTTTCTTCCCAGCTCTTCAACCGCTCCAGGCATTTTTGGAGCGAGGTGTCACCGATGGATTCGGCATAACGCTTTACATTCTCGAAATGTTCTTCATTCAGGATTTTCATGACTTTTGAATTTTATCTGTTAAACACGTCCGGCTCCGGGAGCCGGTATTTTTATTTCTCGCCTGCCAGACTGTCCCGTGATCGTACCCGCAAGGTTTGGCGAAAGAAAATACCGCAGCCGTCAGGCGAGGATGATTTTCTTTCAGCCAACCCCGCAAGGGGCCTGACCTTGACAGGGTACACCGGACACGGGACTACCTTTGCAGGGTGGGAAATAAAATACACGGTAGTGTGCTTTGCATGGTCTGTGGCGATTCTCTTCCTGATTTGTTCGCCATTGCCGGACAAAAGATGTATTTTTGCAATTCTAATTTCAGTTTTATGGAAAACTATATAAAGAAAGCGGCGGATGCTTTCCTTGTGGAGCGTCCGTACGGTATGCGTGTGGATTACAGGAAGAAAGGATTCGTGCTGTTTAACCGTAACCTCAATGTGTTGGGAAATGCGGAACAGACCCGTCTGGAAGAACTGCCTCTGGAGCGGTTCAATGTGGAGGAGATTCCGTTGGAGGGTGAAGTCGTGGAGGAACACTCAGGATTTACCGATGTATTCTTCTATACCGATCTGACCAATCCCTATGCCGGATATGTACTGAATTTGCAAAAGCTTAAAGCCTATAACCGGTTGATGTTTCCGCTGGCAATGGCGCTGAACCGTGAATTGTGAGGCCGGAAGCCGGTAGCGGTAACAGCTGCATGGAGCAGACCGTTACCGCCCCGGATTTAATTATTTGCCCTCTTTTTCTGTAATGAACGCCAGATAGGCGGACACGGCCTTATGGCATCCGGTAAAGTCCGGAGTCCGGCAGCCCTTGATTTTCCGGAAACTGACGGTGCCGTTCCTGTCAATGCCCCTCACATGCCTGTTGAATGTCCCTTTGGTTCTGATATGGATGTCAAAACCGTCCCTTCCGGTGATTTCAACGAACATTTCTCCCGTGATCCGTTCCCCGTCCAGGAATTTCTCTTTCTGTTCATTGAGTAGCCGCTGATGTTGCTCTTCCTGCACTCTGCGCTCTTCCGCCTCTTTCTCCTTCTGCTCCCTGCGTTTCTGCTCCTGTATTCTTTTATATTCCTCACGGGCTTGCACCAGGGAAGTGGTGTCAAGTCCGAGAGCCTCGAACACGCGAACGGAGATCAAATTGACGAAGGCTCCTCTTTCCGCACTTTGAAGCGTATCCGCAATCCAGTTCCTGCAATAGGTGGCGGCTTCCTCTCTGCAACCTTCTCCCTTGAGAAACCGGCGTGAATACTGCCCGCTGGAAAAATAAACGTTTTCAATCCGGCAGACCACATGGAAACAGTCATCGTCTTCATTCCCGTCTTCGTTCTTTCTCGACAGGGAGAGATATACATTCTCCGCATACGGCTCCAGTTCCATATAAGGAGCCACGACGGTATTCCCGTCAGACTTGTACTTGAACACTTTTGCTTTCATATTATCGTTCAGTTTGTCGGTTGTTGAATATTTCATCTATAATCTCTTTCCCGCTTCTTTCACCCTTCAGGAAGGCAAGGAAGCGCCTCAAAAAGAGCCGGGCACAGTCAGTGCCCAGTTGGGAGCTTTCACCGTCTTTGGTTGCGCATACCGCAAAACGCCCCAGTCCGAAACTGTCCTGTTGCGGTATGATGTGGTAAGACAAGTCCTCGCTTGCGTTGATGTGCAACCCACGACGGAAAACATAGAAAGTTTTCGGGATTCTTCTGTCGGTATCGATTTCCATACGCTTGTAACCGTGGTGTTCCAATAACCGGACCAGTTCCCTGTTTGTCGGAATTGTATGTCCGATCCAGTCCGGCCAGCTTATATTTTCTATTATGTGTCCGTAATTGTCATATAATATGTTGAACTGTTCCTGGTATTCATCGTAAAATTCCCCGTTCCCGTTGCACATTTCCTCCAACGCGATGCCGTTTTTACGGACAAGGGCAAGGTCGCCCAGTCCACACGCGATTTCATTGAGCAGCGTGCGTTCCTCATCCCTGTCTTTTGCCGTTCCGTAAATTCTAAGCAGGGAATACCGGTGTAGCGCCGAACGGGATGGCATATCCAGTTTTTCCCATATCCCATCGTCTCCTATAGCCTGTCTGGTGTTTTCCGGAAGTCCGTACCACCACTTGTCCAAATTGTTTGTATCCATAATTCCTGAATCAGATTGTTTTCAAATTCTGTTTTGAGTACCATGCCTGATACGCGGCGGCATACTCCTGACGTTCCCGTTCCAGGGAATCTCTCATCTCAGGGGTGTACCCGAGCAGGCGGATGTATCCTCCGTTATAGCCGGTGAGTTCGCACCTTATTCCGGCTTCCTCCAGTTTGTCGATGCGTTTTTTGGCCATTTTTGCGCTTGAATATTCCTTCGGCCAAAAATAGAGTTCGCCCCGTGAGCCGAAACAGTCTTCCCCCAGAATTATTTCCCCGGCATACTTCCGGCTTTCGATGAAGCCGAAACGCGCTTTGCCCAATGCCCGGCGCATTGCCTTGTGTGCCGGACCTTCCGGATGCTTGAATACCTCCGGCTTGTCTTTGCTGCCGAGTCTGGGCGGTTCCACCTTGTACGGCTGTTTGTAACTTCCGATTCCGAGCGTCAGGTAAAAGTTGGTATGGAAATAGTCCGTCATGGGGTCGCTGTCATCGAAATTGTACGACATGATGAAATCGCAGATATTCATCATTACTTCTTTTGCCCTGTCCGTCAAGGATTTGTCTGAATGGATATGATGGTGATTGACATCGCCTTGAACTTTTCCGGACTCTTTGGTGAACGCCTCGAAATCCGCTTTCATCAACCGGATATGGATGGAGTGGCAATTCTCCCGTCTGACGGAGAACTTGTATCCCGGATAGGTCTCCTTGAGCCATGCCCGTACCAGTTCCACGATTTCCGGCGCGTGCTGTCCCTTGTAATTGCGGCCTTTCCAGCGGTATTCGTTATACACGTACTCGGTGTATTCCTTTGCCGTGGCTCCCGGATAGTCATGTTCATATCCGGTTGAAGCCGCTGAAACATCCGGTTTGTCTTTCCATATCCCGTACAGTTTTTCAAACTCGGTGTTCACCCGTTGCATGATTGCAGTGTCACCACCCTTGTCCGGATGGTGCTGCAATGCCAGGCAGCGGTATTCCTTCTTCAGATCCGCCATGCTGTGTATGTTCTGAAAATAAGCCATAGCCATAAGTCTTTATGCCCCTGCGAGGCGGTTGATAAAATATTCCTGATAATCAAGGTCAAGCCCGAGGTTGCTGCACGCCATCCCGATGTCGTCTCCCCTCAAGTCATCCGCTTCCTGCAATTCACGCAGGTATCTGATTTCGGAATCCAGGTATTCCTGCGCTTCCGTCTGACTGCAACCGCATGAGTTACTTATCAGTTCAATGATGTTTGTCTGCATATCATTCGTTGTTTGAGGTATGTTTATTATAGATTTCCCGTTTATATTCGTAGTCCCGGCTGTTCCACCACCGGCCTGCCGCATCGACAAATGTCTGCGGACTTTCGGCAGGCGGACAGTCACAGACTTTCAACCCTGTGATTTGTTCTTTTGACTCAAGACCACATGACTCCCACCAGGACTGCATCTTTTGTGTGAATTCCGCTTTGGTACAGAAAAAGGTCTGGTCAACGCATTCTTCACACCATTTGCCGTCACACCAGTGCCCGTCATTGTCATCATACACATAGCTGATACGTTCATCCGTGTTGGCGTTTATCCATACTTGAATTTCCAACTGCCGTGAGCCGCATTCTTTGCATACAAGGATGTCGGAATCGTCCGGTTCTTTTCGGAAAGCCCTGCCGTCATAAAGCGTAACGGCACGTTCAACAAGTAACTTCTGATAGTTCTCCGACAATCCGGCAAAGAACCGTTCCGCGGCACCGAAAATGGCATTGTCTGCCGACACGGACCATTTATCCCAAAAGTGCCGGTACATATCTCCAAATACTACCTTGCATTCTTCCTTGCTCCAGGCGTTCCACATGTAGTAGAAGAAACTGGAGACTGCATTTTCCGCCTGATATTTCATGGTTCTTCCGTTTTGGGTTCAACATCTTTTGTCTCTTCCAATTGCCGCCATGCAGCATCGTACATTTCATGGAGCCAGTCTATATTCCTTGCGCCGAGTTCAAACGGGCCGTAGCATTCCACCTCATCACCGCTTTCTTTCTCTTCGGCAATGACGGTCAGGCTGCCCTCCATTATCCGGACACCCGTTACCCGGCATTCATACGGGTCTCCGTTTTTCCCGAACCAGATTATCCATACCGGGTCATCTTCCCGGTTCGTAAAGGCAAGTTCCGCCAGTGAGTGCGCCTGAAGCAACTGCCGTATCGCTTCAATGATGCCATTACGTAGTTCCTCAATCCGGTCGCTGAAATTCATCGCGATGTATTTTGCCCGGGCTTTCCTGCCCGTTTCCTTGATCGAGAGTATCTGCGATTCGGGATGGATGCCGAAGTTCCAGTCCGTTACCTCGTCATCATCGCGTGTCGTGTGGATATTGCCGCCCAGTACCAGACCGCAGTCTTCCTCTACCATTCTTTTTGCTTCTTCGCGGTTCCCTGCCGCTACCATGTAAGTGCCCTCGAAGGCGTATCTTACCCTTACTTCATATTTTGCCATACTCCTATAATTGGGTTGTTGATTGTTGATGTTACATGATTGATTGTTGTCCTGATTCCTCGAAGTATGCCGGTGATATCCGGTACAGTTCGGGAAGGTTCAGTTTTACCATCGGGTATTCCACCCATCCGCTCCTGCGCCTGTAACCCGTATCTTCGGCAAGATTGTATCTTATGAGAAAGTCCATCGCTTCCGGATTGTTGTTGATGTCAACAAATGCCTTGTCGGGAATCCCGAAGGCCGGAAAGTCCTCCAGATTGACGGTCAGTACCGTATAAGCTTCCCCGGTCTTCGGTACTTCCAGGCTCAAGGCAAGCCAGCCATTCGGATAAAACCCAGGGACAAGTTTCAATTTTCTTTTATGGTATGGATATGTCTTGCCATGCCGGTTCTGACCGGAATCCATGATTTCGAAATCTTCTTCGCCTTCAGTAAATGACCGCATCGGGCAGGATACATCATAATAGCAGCCGTCTTCGTGACAGCACAGGTATTCCTTTCCTTCGGAGAGGATGATGACATATTTCTTTTCCATGACTTTATGATTTTAATGGTGGATACTTGATTTTATGAGGCGACAAGGCTTATCCTCTCACCGAAAAAGGAGTCATCCACCCCGTACACATGCCGGATGGAGCATTCATACTTGGAACGTTCGTCATCCAGCCGGAAACGGAAACCGTGATAGTCTTTCACTTCCAATTTCAGCCTTACGTCTTTCTTCAGTTCCATTTCAAGCAGGCTTCCGCCGCCATATGTTGAACTGAAAAGTCCGCAACAGTTGCCTTTGGGGATAACGACCTCTTCCAATGAAAAGCCGGCTTCATACAGTTCTTTCAGGTTCACCCTGCCTATATAGGTCAGCAGGTTTGCCCCGCAGCAGGAATTGATAAGCTCCTCATAGAACTGTTCGTATGAGACCTGCTCCCTGCCGTTCCGGTTTTTACGGTTCGGGAAACGCCCGTAGGCCTTGTAGCCGTGCTTTGTCAGGATTTTCTTTACTCTCGCCGGATTGAGGTTCAGGCTGTCCACCATGTCCCCGAAATAGGACTCCTCGTACCTGTAACCGCCCTGCGATTCAAACCAGTGGGAGTTGATGCAGTCATAGTTGGAAAGCATCTCCACCCGGATGGGGATGTCGTCCGTATGCATTATCAGCTCCTTTATCACATCCGAATCATTTCGGCTGTAAATCTCGTCACGGATTTCATCTTCGTGCTCATCGAAGAAGTCATCCACATCCTCTTCGTCAAAGTCATTAAAGACGGTACATTTCTCTTTCAGTTTCGCGATGATTCCACGGACAGCCTCCCATTCGGCATCGCTGTACCACACGTCTGCCTCTTCCCACAAATGCTCACGGCTCTTGCTGTCAAGGCATTTTTGAATCAGGCCGCGGTGGTTGTCAAGATTGTCATCATAGTCCGTCCATACCAGCGTATAGGCCGGTTCCATCAGGGATTTGATGAAATCCAATGTCAATGTTTTCTGTTCATCCATTTCTGTTACCTGTGTACGGCAGGGTTCCTTTTCCCGTACATACCGTTATAAATGACAGAAGCGGCCTTCAAGCCGCCTCCGTGTGTTTCCTAACCATATAGTTCCTTCACGATCTTGTCGTATATTTCCTTTGCCATTTCCGTATTCCGGTTGAAGTGGAAATAAGCCGTGTATCTGTATCCTGTTCTTGGCACTCCTCCGCACTGCTGTATCGCCCTGTCTATCTCCCAGTCGATATCACCTATGCCGAGGGATATGCTTGTGCCATGCAGCATACATCGGGCAAGTTTCAGCGCGGAATCCTTCCTGTCGTCCTTGCGGAGCCTGTCGAAAGCCATCAGCGCGATTTCCCTGTTGCTTATCGTTATGGTGTCCATATCCTGTTCAGTTTAGTGTCAGACTGTCTTTATTCCGTTCCCTGTTGCGGCTTGCCAGTATCCCGAAATGGATGCTGAATATGCGCCGGCTGAAGCAGACAGGGGAATTGTATTCCATACGTTGCCACAGCGTGAAGTGGTTGCCGGAGAACGACCACCTGAAATATCCTGACAGCGAGCCGAATTGCGGATTGGTATTCCTGTTTATCAGGAACCTGTTCACATCCACGATGTGCCTTGCCGTCAGGAGAATGTTCAGGATCTCCACGAACGCCATTTGCGAGTAGGGGTCAACCGGCATTACCGGTCCTTTGAAGTTGATTTCCATCCTGTATATGTTTTAATCGTAATTGTCATCGAATACCTCGAAGTGGGGAATACCCGTGTCGAAGTAATTGCTTGATATGCCCGGGTAGTACGGCAGGCTGTCATCCCCGCTGTCCGGGCATGGCTCATCACCGGTATAGGCCGTGTTCCCGAAAAGTTCGATGTAATGCGCCACCAGCAGGTGTGCATCTTCCGTGCTTATGTCATGCCCGTAGCGGTCACACCAGTCGAAGAAACAATCCTTGTCGGGTTCTTCCAGCTGTTCCATCGCTTCCCGTATCTCAAAAAAGTTGGGGCACAGCCATTCCATGTTGATGAGTGAGTCCGGAATGTCCTCCCATTTCATGTACCTGTATTCCGGTGTCTCCTCTTCGGCGAACAGTTCGGAACAGGTGCACAGGAATTCCCCCATGTCGCCGAAGTCAGACATCTGCAACCAGTTGTCCTTCTCCTGCCTTGTGTCTATGAGATGCTGCGTGGTCACTGCCACTTCCGCTTGATTCAAGTCCATAATTCTTCATTTATCAGTTAATGATTGGAACCGGGGATTTCATTCCACAGGCTCCAAAAGGTCCGCACCCCGGCAGCGCAGGGTTTTTCGGGGAAATACCGGAGCCCCCGGCGAGGATGATTTCCCCGAAAACCGCCTGCGGCCTGACCTTGCCCTGCCGGTAAGGGGGTGGGCTACCTTTGCCTGTGGAATGGAATCTGCGGTTTCCCATTAGTTTTCCCTTTTTTCAATTCATTATGCGCTGGCTTCCCCAGCTGATGTGTATCCTGCCTTCGCTGTCGCACTCCCTTACCAGCAGGCTCTCGATGACGGACATGGTGACGTCGAACTCCTCGAAGATCTCGGACTGTTCCTTGACCTCACCCGTCTTGATGAACTCGTTCAGCCGTTCCTTCGTAAGTACCAGCGCCATTAGGTTCTGCTCCACGGAATCCTTATAGGTGACATAATGCACGTCCTTCTGCTCTTTGGAGTCAAGACGGATAAATCGGAAATAGAACTGTTCCATCTTCGGGATGTTCCATTGCAGGGATTCCAGTATCACGTCGTTGCAGGTGGGTATGTTCACCGAACTGCTCAGGCTCTGCTGCGTGCAGACCAGTATGCCGTTGACGGTGGAATCGAACTCCGTCACAACGCTTTGTCGTTTCTTGAACGCCACGTCTCCCTTGACCACGAATACAGGACGCTCCGGGAAACATTCGCGGAGACGCTTCTCGTAAAGGTCGAATGCGGCTATGGACGTGCAACCGACAGCCACCTTGCCGGGTATCTTCCGCACCAGCCTTTCGATATACTTTGTCTTGTTCGGAATTCCGTCGCCGGAATAGCCCTCTATCAGGTGGGGGACGGAACAGGCCTTGATGAGCAGCTTGATCTGGCGCATAAGCCGGAGACCGGCATCCTTCTTCGTGTCACCCGTGCTGTTGTAATACAGCTCGCAGATGCGGCAGAACTCCTCGATGATGACACGGTAAACCTCACGCTCGCCGTCGGACGGGCTGACGGTATGTGTCCGTATCCTGTATTTCTCGCCCGCGAAATCCCTGAACTTGCGGGTGATGACGGTCTTGCCGATAAGCTCTGCCAGTTCCTCCTTGTTATAGACATCCTGGTTCTGTTTCTCAATGCCGAAGACGGTGGATTTTCCCGGACAATGGCAGGCACGGAAAAGCACATGCCCCCTGAAAGCCGAGAACGGTTCGCCGTAATGGGGATTTGTGTCTTCCTCTATCTCCTTGTCCTTGTTATCGTGGTACACCCGGCCGCTCCAACAAATCATATTGACGGAGTTGTTATAGAGCAGTTCGAACTGGCTGTACAGTTCCGCGATATTGTTGCGGGTGGTCGTGCCGGTGTCGAGTATCTTGTACCTGAGACGGCGGAAGAGGCAGAGGATATGCCTTGTCCGCTGTGACGACGGGTTGGTTATCTCGTCCGACTCGTCGAAAACGAGGCACAGTTTTCTTGAGGTGCGCTTGACAAACCTTGCCAGCCCCCGTTTCAGCTTGCTGAGCATGGAGGTGGAGAGGATGAGGAACACGCCTTCCGGCACCGTTTCCAGGTCGGCATTGCACCTTGCCACACGGAACTGTTCCCTGTTCATTGAGAGGAAGGGTATCCATGTCATGTTGGTGGCGATGGCGGGAGCCAGTATGACGGCATTCCGTACCTTGCGGTATTTGAGCAGGTACTTAGCGCGGTGGTACACGGCGGCCGTCTTGCCCGAGCCTTGCTGCCAGTTCAGCAGCGCATAGCGTTTCTGCAGGACAAGGTTAAGGTCGTGTTTCTGGAGCGTGGTGAACTCACATACGTCACCGTCCTTGTTGATGAAGGTCGTGCGGTCAAGGTATTCTTTCAGCCTGTCATCTTCCTCCATCTCCGGGAACTGCCGGTCCTGCATTTCATACTCTCTCCGCTTGCGCCGTATCAGTTTCTCCGCCGCACGGATTTGGCGCATGTTCTTTTCTGTCGGCACTTCCGGCATGGGCAGTTCGGCACGCTCCAGCACGAGGTCGTTGATACTTGCCGCCTTGTGCGGAACTTTGTCCAACAGACGCGGCGCATATTGTTTCAGTTTGAATCCGTATGAGGTCTTCACCAACGCCACTTCCTTGCGAGGTACAGTATTTTGCGAGGTGATGTACCTGCGGATGACAGCAAGCACTTTCTTCGGGGTCAGCTTGTTCTTCTCCCATTGGTTCACCTGTTCCCGTGTGGCGTTCCCGGGCGGTTTCTGGTTGCGGAATTTCGTGACCAAAGCCTCCGTCTTGCCGATATACCTGTTCAACTTGGCGTGTACCTTCAACTCGTACATGTACTTGGCAAGTCTGTACTCGAACAGTTCAAGCTCTTCCTTGTCGATCCTGTTGGTCTCGCGCATCAGGTCGAAACGCAACCGGTGTTTCATAGCCCTTGCCCCGCCGATGCGTTTTTTCAATTCTTCCACCGTTATGAATTCCTCCGCGCTGTAAGCCCGCATCCCGATGTGGACCGATTTACGGAGAAATACCATAATCTTCGTATTGAAATCATGGACTCCGGTTGCAGCAAAGGCTGACGGGGCCAGCTTCGTCTGACCGACAAAGGAGAAATTACTGTTTATGCCGGCTATCCGTGTCTTTTCCCAGAATCCGCTCTGCATGAAAGAGCCAGGCACGATTATCATCAGGATTCCTGCCGGATTAAGCACATCATAAGCCTTGTCCATATAGTATTCCTGCGACAGTTTGTAGTCGAACTTCAGGTTGAAAGGAGGATTGCCGATGACAATATCGAAGCGTTGTTCCGGATAGTATTGCCGGAGGTCGCATTTCTCGATATGCGCGTCAGGATAGAGGTATCGTGCCACGGAAACGGCCTTGCCGTCTATGTCGAAGCCGTAGGCGTTATGCAGGTTGGGCAGGTGGTTGAAGAAATTGCCCATGCCGCAGCACATGTCAAGTATCATTTCCGAGGAGGTGGGAGAAAGCATATCCGCCATGTCCCGGCATACTTCATGCGGGGTGAAGAACTGTCCCATCTCGGATTCCTTCTTCGCTTCGGCGTACTCGTGGTAATTGGCAAAATCGGACTGCTTGAGGTTGTGCAGTCCTCCGATGCCGGTGTAGCAGTTGTAGATGCTCTCCGCCGGAATGAGGTCCTTGCCGGAGTCTATGGCGAAAAGTATCTTTTCGTTGACCTCGGCACGCATACCTTGCGGGATCTGTTGGGGGATGATGGCATACATGGCTTTATCTGTTTATCGTTGAAAATGAAAACACCCCGCAAGGATCGGCTTACGGGGTGTTGTGGGATTCTTCTCATGGTCAGTTCTCTCTTTGAGTGATTTCATCCAGCCGGAGACGTTTGAAGCAGTTCCCAGCTGCCGCGCTGTCCTTGAACCGGACATCGATGCGTCCGTTCTTGTAGAACCGGATCTGCTCGGCATTGGTGGTCGTGAGGTCGTACCAGTCAGTGACGGAAACATCGTTGTCATCGAAACGGATGATCATCTTTGAATTCCCGTTCAGTATGTCGTCCGCACCGTAGGCGATGCCGGCGCACAGGGTTTCCAAATCCCCGCCATAGTTGTAACTGATTTTGCACCTGTTGTTGTATTGTATGTAATAATCGTCGAAACGGATGATTTCGGGAAATACAATCCTGTCCTTCTTCAGCTCCGTCTTGACTTTACTCCAGCAGGAAGGTTTGACGACTCTGGCAACCCTGGCAAGAAGTTCCTCCACCGCCGTTTCCCGGAAACTCTTGCCACCCAGGTGTTCGATAACCACATCTACATATGTCCCATAGACAGGACGGGAGCCCATCTGAAGGGTCTTTTCGTCTATTTTATATTCAGGGACCGACACGTTGTAAGTCCTGTTGAAATAAGAAATGATGCGGCCCGCAAAGTTCGCGTTGGCGTTGCGGTTCTTATCCACCAGGTCATTGATCAGGTCGAACGGCTTGAACTCGTTGTGAGAATAGTCGTCCCTGTTGTTATGGTAAGTATAGAAATCCCGCATGGACACCTTGCCGTTCTCCTCGTAATGGAACTTGCGCTCGGCTTGATACTGTTCTGCCTCCTCCTTGAAGACGGCGTACCAACGGTCAATCTGGTCGAGTGTCTTGTAAAGCAGTTCTTGCTGCATCTGGCAATAGAGCCGGTCTTGTTCCGTAATCTTGTCCTCGTTTCTCACTTGTACGCTCAGGATACCGGAAAGCAGGTCGGGAGCGTTACCGGCCTTGGTCACTGTCGTTTGCATATCTGTTGGATTTTAAGTGTTAGAAATTATCTGGTTTGATTCGGTAGAAGTACGTGATGTGCTTTTCCATGTCCTTGACTATCTTGACCTGTTCGGGGTGGAAGTTGAGCCTCCGTTCTTCGGCAGGGGCATCAACCGTTTTCCACTCGGCGGAAGGTAGAAACACATATTCCCGACGGAAACACCATAACACGATTTGATTTTCCCAATTTCCCTTGAACACCGTTCCTTCGTAGTCCTTCAGGAACTGCCAGAACTCGGCTTCATCCCGGAAAGCGATGTCAAAGCCTTGATAGAGGTTGCCGCTTTCCGATTCATCCCTTTTGTTCAGGTAAAACTTCCGGTAGGTCTCTGTCGTGAAATCTCCATACCTGGAATTGGGTTCGGCATAGAACCATAAAGGCACTTTAGCAATGAACGTCACCGAACCGTTGGCGCATGCACCGCAGTGTCCCCAGTCCTTGAACGCTCCTTCCGTCCATTTCAGGAATTTCATGTCCTTCGGATTTACGGAGTGGAACGCTCCGCCGCTGACACTCAGACGGATGCTCCCGCCTTCTTCCCACACGAAAGGAACATAGGGCTGTTCGCATATGGATAGGTATCCTTCCTTTGTACTTTTGCCATCAATAAGAGCGTTCCCGTAATAATCCCCATGTTCGGTTACATATACCAGCCTGTCGCCGATTTGCGGTGTGACTTCAGAGCGTGTCCGCTCGATAAGCTGCACATGATTGTTGGCCATATCCACATCTTTCTGTGTCAGTCCATGTTCATGGTCGTATGAAACATTCCGTTCTTTGAGTGTCTCGATACCGTACTTTTCCTTTGTTGCCTGTTGTAGCATGACAATTATATTTTTTTGTTAGTCCGGCTTTTCGGGGCCGGAGTTCCCGTAACTACAGGCTATGAAAGGCCGTGTCCCGTACATGCAAGGTTGGTGGGAAAAATACCGCAAGCCCTCCGGGCGAGGATGATTTTTCCACGACACCCGGAGGGCTTGACCTTGCTTGTACGAGCAGGACACGGGGTACCTTTGCCTGTGAGTTAGGGGAACTCGGCTTCGGTATGACTGTCATGTCCGATACAGGTTATTTCATTGGTTCATCATGAATTTGTACCCGGAAAACTCCGGTATTCTCAGAAAAAATGCTATCTTTGCATCGAAACAAAGAGTTATTTGAAAGCATGAGGAATATAGTGATTCTGAACAGTCCGGCATTTTCTTATCCGTTGCCCGTTCTCATGCGAGTTGAATGTAATTCGTTGATAGTCAAATAAAATACTTCATACTATCACAAATATACAAAAAAAAGAGAGAATCTGGTTGAATAGATTCCCTCTTTTATTCATAAATGATATTGACAATGTCTATTTCACGATTATCTCATCCGTAAATATCCACCCTCCGAATTCGCTTCCGGCCTGTGCCTGGTAACGTACGTATCTTCCTTTGGCTTCTCCCTGCCATGAAATATCCGTAAACCGGATAGGGGTTTCTTTGCTCACTTCAAAGTGTTGTTTTTGCAACTCCGTGAAGTTAATTCCATCATCGGAAATGGAAATAATCACTGTCTCCGGCAGGAATACTTCCGCGCCGACCACTTGCATAAAAGCGGCGGTGATGGAATGGATAGGGGTTTCTTTTTCCATATCAATCGTCACATCGAGACGGTTGTCCGAGATAAATCCTTGCCATGAACCATCACCGTAAGTCCAGTCACCACGTATGCCGTCTGTCAGGGCTGTGTTGCCTTGTGCGGGATAATGGGGGCTATAGGAGGAGTTATAGGTCACTTTTTTACCGAGCGCCAAATGGCTGACTGGTTGAAGAGATTCGGGACGGCTGCCGATTTCTTTGCTCAAATCGAAAGGATGGTATCCTTTTTTCTGTAAATCGGCCACTGCTGACAGTGCGCGGGTATGGAAATCGGGCCACGACTTACGTTCCGGAGCCGACCAGGCTACTTCCGCCAATGCCAGCATACGGGGATAAATCATATATTCCACGTGTTCGGGAGTGGGGATATATTCCACCCATAGGTTACCCTGCACACCATAGACTAACTTTGCCTGCTCCGCAGTTAAGGAAGCGGGGACAGGATCGTAGGCATATACTTTCTTCAATGGCAGGTAGCCACCGATAGCTTCCGGCTGGGAGTACGGGGCGTCCTGATAGCTGTCCAGATAACAGTATGCACCCGGTGTCATGATGGCATGATGGCCGGAGGTGACGGCAGCAATACCACCCTCTTCTCCACGCCACGACATAACGGTTGCATTGGGCGCGATACCTCCTTGCAGAATCTCGTCCCATCCCAAGAGACGGCGTCCGTGATTGTTGAGGAACTTTTCGATACGGTGTATCAGATAGCTTTGCAGCTCGTCTACATTGGCCAGATGCTCGTCTTTCATTCTCTTCTGACATTTCGGACAGGTCTTCCAAGCCGATTTGCCGGCCTCATCACCTCCTACATGAATGTATTCGGAAGGGAAAAGTTCCATGACTTCCGTCAGTACATTCTCCAGAAAGGTGAAAGTTTCTTCATTACCGACACAGAAATCGGAGTTCTTGTAAGGTTCTCCCGAACAGGATAGCTGCGGGTAGGCAGCCAGCACTTCTTCCGAATGGGAAGGCATTTCAATCTCCGGAATCATCGTGATGTAATGCTGACGGGCATATTCCAGTATTTCACGAATATCGTCCTGGGTGTAATAGCCGCCGGAAGCTCCGGGTTCATCGTAACGGAGGTATTTACGTCCGCCGTTCCACCATTTCTTCCAGGTGGGGTCTGTACGCCAGGCTGCAAAATCGGTCAGTAAAGGGTATTTCTTGATTTCAAGCCGCCAGCCTGCCGCATCGGTCAGGTGCAGGTGCAAACGGTTGATTTTGTAATATGCCAATGCGTCTATCTGCTTCTTTATAAACTCTTTGGTAGAGAAATGACGGGATACGTCCAGCATCAGTCCGCGATAAGCAAAACGAGGGGTGTCTTCTATCTCGACAGAGGGTACGGAATAGCTGCCTGTGCTTGCCGGTTGCATCAGCTGTAACAGGGTTTGCATTCCATAGAATAATCCGGCTCCCGAAGTTGCCCGGATCTCGATTCGTTGAGAGGTGACGGAGAGTGTATAGCTTTCCGGTGATGGCAATTGGGGGGTCTTGGGGGTTATCAATAAGAAAAGCATCTGTTTCCTGTCTTTCATTCTCGCTTCTTTCAGCTGAACAGGTAATGCTTTCAGGTAATTCTCCCAGAGTTCCGCTTCTCCACCTTGCAGGTTTGTATAAAGTTTAGTCTTTTCTGACAGTAAAAAAGAGCCCGTCCCCTGCTCCATTTTTAATGGGACAGGTATGACGGACTGTGCCAGAATGGGATGTGCATGGAAGCACATCCCCAATATCCATAAGAAAAGACAAACTTTAGGGTATTCTTTTCTTATATTCATTAATCAATTTTGATTTCGTCTACAAATAAAAATGCCTTTTTACCTTTTCCTCCATGCCATGCCGGAAGTGATTTCTCCGGTGAAGCAATGACTCTCACGTATTGGGTGGTCACAGGAGCAAAGGTTAGTTTGTGCTCAACGATTCCGTCTTTGTCTGTCTCTTTCATCTCCGGATATTCTTCGGAAGCAATCTTTTTGAAGGTCTTGCCATCATCTGAAGTTTCTACGGACAGGTTTCTGGCATCAAATACCCAGTCCCCTTTTGCTACATTGGTAGAGATTGCCACGCTTGAGATTTCAGTAGGTTGCTGGAGGTCGATAGTCATATCCATGTCGTTTCCGTTGAAAGCGATCCAACGGCCTGACTTATAGCTGCTATTTCCTTTCAGACCATCTATCAAAGTGGAAGCTCCTTTGAACAGGTATTGTTCATTGATAGGCTGATTAGCTACAATCGGCTTCATGCTGGATTTGCTGAAATCAATCTTCTCTGTCACTATCTTGCTTTCGCCGTTGGGACGAATGGCTTTGGCGGACAGGGTTACATTTTCCTTGATTTTCAATACTCCTTCATAAACGGAGGAAGCGGCAGTAGGTTCTGTGCCGTCTAATGTATAGTAAACAGGGGCACCGTCGATGGTAGACAGGGTAACGTCCATTGTTCCTTCTGCCGGATTCGGGTCAAACTCGGCTTGTACGTCAAATACGTGTTTAGCGTAATTGTATCCTTCTGCATCGTACCACTTAATCAGTTGTGGAAGACGGGACAGGAAGTCGGCATAGTTTTTCTTTTCGGGGCTGGACCACTGAATTTCACACAAAGCAGCCCAACGAGGCAATACCATGTACTGTGCATGCGGGAAGGTAGCGATGTATTCTGTCCAGAGGTTGGCTTGCACTCCCTTGATGTATTTCTGTTCTTCCGGAGTAAGAGAAGCCGGCATCGGCTCGTAGCTATACACTCTTTCCATCGGCAGATAACCACCGATACCGAACGGTTCGTTTTCGATGTCTTTAGCTTGGTAGTAGTCGAAATACAGATAGGTGTTCGGTGTCATGATGACATCGTGTTTCTGCTTCGCAGCTTCGATACCACCTTTCTCACCACGCCATGACATCACGGTAGCATTCGGAGCAAGTCCGCCTTCGAGGATTTCATCCCAACCGATGATTTGACGTCCGTGGTCGTTCAGGAATTTCTCAATATGGTTGATGACAAAGCTCTGCAAACGTTCTTCTTTGCTGTGGCTCTGATCTGACTTCAATCCCAATGCTTTGATACGTGCCTGGCACTTCGGACATTTTTCCCATCTTACTTTCGGGCATTCGTCGCCCCCTACATGAATATATTGTGATGGGAAGATTTCAATCAATTCACCATAAACATCTTCCAAGAATTTCAATACTTGGTCGTTTCCGGCGCAAAGCACATCCTCGGATACACCCCATTGTCTCCATACTTCGTATGGACCACCGGTACAACCCAGTTCAGGGTAAGCGGCAAGGGCAGCTTGCATGTGTCCCGGAAGGTCGATTTCGGGAACAACGGTGATGTAGCGTTCGGCTGCATAATCTACAATTTCTTTGGCTTGTTCCTGGGTGTAGAATCCACCGTAAGGTTTGCCGTCGTATTCGCCGGAGTTACGTCCGATGACTGTTTCTGTTCTGTTAGCACCGATTTCAGTCAGTTTCGGGTATTTTTTGATTTCCAGACGCCAACCTTGATCGTCGGTGATATGCCAGTGGAGGCGGTTCATGTTATGTAAAGCCTGCATGTCGATGTAGGTCTTTATTTCATCCACGGTAAAGAAATGACGGCTGGTATCGAAATGCGCGCCACGATAGCCAAAGCGGGGAGCGTCATTGATTTCTACGGCTGGCATGGCAATATCCGCACCGACAGCCACAGGCAATGATTTGCGCAGGGACTGGATGCCATAGAATACGCCGGCTTCCGTAGGACCAGTAATCGTGATTCCGTCACCGGTAACTTTCATCTGGTAGGATTCCGGATTTTCGTTCTCCGTGCCTAATGCCAGTACGATTGCGTTTTTACCTTCTGTTCCGGCTTCAATGGCGAAATCTTTTCCGGTAGCCGTTTTCAGATAGTCTGCCAGGAATTTTGCGTTGCGTTGCATCTTCTCGTTTCCTTCCGGATAGAGAATTTTCACACTGCTCTTGAGGATGAAGGGACTTCCTTGAGCGGTTACAATTTCTTGTGGCATGGGGATGATCTGGTAGTTGGCTTCCTGTTGCACCGATTGGCAAGAGGCAAAAAGTCCTGCTAGTGCCAGACATCCGGTTAATTTAAAGAGTTGCTTCATAAACTAAAAAATTAAGTGTTAAGTTATTAATAGATTAATTATAAGTTTCACGAATATGTTTGATTGTCAAAGGCAGCTCCTCTCCTTTCTTTATTTGGGGAGAAGTGATGACGACCGTTTTACGTTCTCCGGGAAGAAGGTCGAAAAAGTTGTCGCTGAAACGGGCTCCCTGCAAAGGAATTTCAATAAAGACATCTTTTGCAAGAGCGGGAGAAAACAATGTCAGTTCACACATGCCGTCTTTCTGTTTCATCTTGCAGGAAACGGTTGTTTCAGGCAGAAGCAGGTCTTTTGTTTTTCTAAAGAAGTATACGGTTTCGGCAAGGGTGTTTCCTGCCTTGTCTTTTAGCGTCAGTTGCATGAAACAGCGTTGCTGTTCTTCCGGTGATAGCCAGGTGTCGGGTTTTATACGGTACACGCATTGGGAAGTGTTAGCCGGAACTGTCAATGTGTTGAGTTGTATAGGCTTGCCTTGTTTCTTTCCGTCAAAGTCTGTTACTTTCATTTCCAACATCAGGTGGTCTTTGGTGTCCGGACAGTCGGAAATCAGGTAGATATTGAGGCTGTCGTTCTGCCGGATAGGATTGATGAGGATTGGAGCAAAGACTCGTTTGGCTTGGTAATGCAGGGCTTTCCAGTTACCGTAATAGTCGATGCTCGACCAGGATACTACCGGCCAGCTGTCATTCAGTTGCCAATACAGGGTACCCATACAGTAAGGACGGTTCCGGCGGTGTGCTTCCAGTCCGTGACGCATTCCTTGTCCTTGCAGTACTAGTCCGACATAGACAAAGTCTTCAAATTTTTCGGGGATGATATAGTCGCGCTCCATGTAGGTACGAATCAGGGCGTTGCCGATGCTGCTTTTCTGATGAGCATTCATCACTTCCGATTCTATCTGATAATCTTCCGGAGCGGCGAAAGTGGAGATGGTCTTCATTTCCGGGAAGGACTGAAAACCGAATTCGCTCATGAAACGGGGCAGGTCTGTATCGAGTGACTCGAATGTTTTTTGACCATACCAGACTCCCCAGTTATGGCTGTCTCCTATCCCCCAGGATTCAGGACGCCCCCAGTTGGCAAAATACGGGGAGCTGTGTATGTAGAAACGGTCGGCATCCAGTTCCTTAACCTTGGCTGGAAGGAGCTGATGGAACAGTTTGTCGTAGCCTCGAAACATTTCCTGATAGATTTCGGGCGGGAAGTTCTTGTCGAATCCCCAATATTTTAAGGCTTCCAGTATTTCGTTATTGCCGCACCACATCGCCAGGGAAGCATGATTGCGAAGGCGACGGATGTTATAGCAGGCTTCCGCCTCTACCCTTTTCAGAAAGGTGGGGTCGGACGGATAGGGAGTGCAGGCAAACATGAAGTCTTGCCACACCAGTATTCCGTTTTCATCTGCCAGGTCATAGAAACGGTCATCTTCGTACGTTCCACCTCCCCATACACGAATGACATTCATGTTCGCTTCGCGGATGTCGCGGAATAAGGTTTGGTAGCGTTCGGTAGTGACGTTAGTCAAGAGTGCATCCTGGGGGATGTAATTGGCTCCTTTGGCAAACATAGGTACACCATTTACTTCAAAATAGAAGGATTCTCCGTCTTTATCTTTTTCATTAACGAGGCGAACAGTACGCAGTCCTATCCGGTGCGATTGCTCGGCTACGACTTTATCTTCTACTATGATTTGAGCGGAGAAATCATACAGGGCGGGCTTTCCCCATCCATTCGGCATCCAACGTACGGGGGATGCCACTTCGGAAGGTATGGAAACATGATTGATTCCGGGCTGTAAGGTGATTGCCTGGCTGATGCTTTTTTCTGCACTTCTTTCGAATGAGGTATTGATTCTCACCTCTGCCTGAAGTGGCCGGGAGAGTATGTTGTTTATTTCTAATTCATTAGACAGATTTGCGAGCTGGTCGGTCAGTGCGAGTTGCTTTACGTGATAGTCACTGATAGAAGCTGCGTCATAAAAACGGATGGTCACCGGACGCCAGATGCCGCTGGTCACCATGCGGATTCCCCAGTCCCAGCCATAACTGTAAGGGGCTTTACGGGAGAATATGCTTAAATGTTTGTCGTGATGGTCGTTGTCTGCCGGATAGTTGAATCCGTTCGAGTTATATTGAGGCAGTGTCTGCCGGATGGGGGAATGAAAATAGATGTGAAGAAGGTTTTCTCCGATACGGAGTTGGGACTTGACAGGTATGGTATAACCGACAAACATGTTATCGGCTTTCAGCAACAATGCTCCATTGAGGTATACATCGGCGTATGTGTCAAGACCTTCAAAAACCAATTGGGCGTCATCCCGTTTCAGTTGTTCGGGGGTAACTGTAAAAGCAGTCCGGTATTCCCAGTCTTCATTTTCCACCCACTGAATCTTTTGTTCATTGATGCCATAAAAAGGATCGGGAAGTTGTTTATGGTTGATAAGATCCTGATGAACGGTGCCCGGAACCTGTGCCGGTCGCCACAGCTCCGTCCCTACCTGGGAAAACTCCCAGCCTGTATTTAGAACGACAACTTCGGAATTGTCATTGCTCTGTGCATATGCCATACTGCAACAGCATAGTAGTTCACATGCTATTTGAGCCTTTTTTCCGATCAAATTAATCATCATAGTGGGGCATTAGATATTAACGGATTCAAAGATATTATTTTTTCAGCAAATTTCACTGATAATTTAACAAAATATGTTGTTTTTGCACGCCACGATAAATATACGGTTTTATTCTTTTATCATATCGGATAGTTTAACCGCTATTATATCTATCATTTCATTCCTAACAAATCTGTTAATTTCACCGCCTGAAAAGTCATGTGTGCCACACTGCTCTCATATAGAATACCGATTGTCTCTTTATCAATCATCGTCAGGCAACTATATCCCCATCCTTCTGCTTCGTCGAGCATGATTTGATGTTCGGGCAACCAGGTAAGTCCTTTATCCAGACTTGTTTTTATTGTTATATGATTGCGCCCTTTAGTCGTATCCGGATTTGAAAACAACAGGAGGTCTTTATTCAAAACGTTGTCCTTGGCATCGACATGAATCAGACTGGCCATACATACCGGTTCCTGAAGTGTCTTACGTGAAGACGGGTGTTCTGTCCAGGTTTTTCCCAAATCTTTCGTTATGGCAATAGCCCGGCTTCCTCCTCTATTGTCACGCATATTCAGCATCAATACTCCCGGTTCTATTTCCGCAACTTGTGCTTCCGTTGTATTTGTTCGTGCCATATTGTGCATTTTCCACGTTTTCCCCCGGTCTTTACTATACATGATTCCTGCATTCGGAACACGGGTAGAGTCTATAAACTGCGTTGGAAATACTAATGTGCCGTCGCTCATCGTTATTCCACGTCCGGGTCCTTGAAGGAGAAAATACCAGGACGGATCTTTTACCTGCTCTGTTATATTGATCGGTTTCGACCATGTTTTACCATCGTCTGTACTCTTTGCCAATACCAGCTGTGCGGTATGGTTTATATCCATTCCCGAATGGGAGCTCCACCAGGCACGTTGATTACCCATACCATGTGTCCATGCGGCAACCACCCAGACGGTATTCGTTTGAGTATCTACCAAAATAGAGGGATCTCCTACCCCATTCTGTGCTTTAGGCAAACCGCCATACTCACCAAATGAAAGCGGAAGACGCATTTTCTCCCAGCTCTTCCCTCCGTCAGTGCTACGACTCAAACCCACATCTACATATTCCTGTAAATCGACACTACTATTATATCGGACATCGTACACTCCCAATAATGTTCCTTTATTGGTTGTCACTAATCCGGGAATACGGAAGGAAGCAGAACCGTCATTACCAGCATGACGAACTCCGACTGCCATCCGGTGAGTAATATCTTTCGGGGAAATAAATTTACAATAGAGTTCTTTCCCATCCACTTTTACAGCATGTAAATCAGAGACTATTTTAGTATGCAAAGAGGCATCTGTTTTCATCTGCAAACTGATCCAAAAAAAGTTGACACCTGGAAATAAATTGTAATTACCTCTTAATACAACTTTTTCCGATGGTCCGACCTCTGCACATTTTATGGAATAGGAAGGATTAGCCGCCAATGTCGCACCCGGTCGATGGCTGGATATGTACTCTACAGGGGCAAAGCGATTTTTGTTTTGATCTTGTAAGGCCTCTGTTCCTCCATAATAGAGTTTGATTGCCTGGACATCCGCTAAGTTGGTACTTTTACTGAAATCTAAAACAACTTCATCGAGCATCTTGCTTTCCTTTGCATCCAACCGGATATAGAACAGAACATTGTCCTGCCGCTCTATCAAAACCGGGATTTGTGTTTCATGGATAA
This sequence comes from Bacteroides sp. 2_2_4, assembly GCF_000157055.1. NCBI lineage: Bacteria > Pseudomonadati > Bacteroidota > Bacteroidia > Bacteroidales > Bacteroidaceae > Bacteroides > Bacteroides sp. 2_2_4. Next base: position 58,459 of record NZ_EQ973376.1, read on the forward strand.
ACACTGTGTCTGAAGCTTTTACGTCAAAAGAATAGCCTAATAAGACAAGGAAAAGTAAATAAAAAATTCTTCTCATAATGGGGGTATTAGTTAGTTTAACGCGATAAAGATAAAACTTTTCTACCATAATACAGCTATGCAAACAGTTAACTTTCATTTTACCAAGTTCTGGTAGGACTAGTCAATACTTTGACCACCG
>NZ_EQ973375.1:0-8954 GCF_000157055.1 Bacteroides sp. 2_2_4
CGAAAAGATAAAGCAGGTGGAAGACAACTGGCAGAAGCCTTGGTTCGGGATAAAGGGTGGGGGACTTCCGCAAAATATCGAGGGAAGAACCTACAACGGAGTAAATTCCTTCATGTTGTTTCTACTTTCGGAAAAAGAGCAGTACAGCCTGCCGGTCTATATGACCTTCATGCAAGCCAAAGACAGCGGCCTTAACATACTGAAAGGAGAAAAGTCATTCCCGGTCATTTACTGGAATTTCTCAGTAAGAGACAAGAACGGAAAGAAAATACCTTTCGACGTATATAAGAACCTGGATAAAAACGAGCAGCAGGAATATAAGGTCACGCCGTTTCTGAAGACATACAATGTGTTCAACGTACAGCAGACCAATCTTCAGGAAACGAAACCGGAGAAATGGGAAGCATTGAAGGAGCAATTCAAGATACCGGCCATCAAGGACGAGCAAGGGATGCTCACCGTGCCTCTGATTGATGCGATGGTACGGGAACAGCAATGGATCTGCCCCATTTATTCCAAGGAAGGAAATAGTGCTTACCATGCAAGGGGAGAAGATAACCATATCGTCGTACCCCTGAAGGGGCAGTTTAAGGACGGAGAGAATTTCTACTCCACACTACTTCATGAGATGGCGCACTCGACTGGGGAGCCTGAGCATCTGAACCGGGAAAAAGGCGTAATTTTCGGAGACAAGCAATATGCCAAAGAGGAACTGGTTGCCGAACTCACCTCCGCTACCGTCGGGCAAAGCCTGGGCATATCCACCTATATCCGGGAAGAGAATGCCATGTATCTAAAGAACTGGCTGGGAGCCTTGAAAGAAGATCCCAAATTCATCTATAACATCCTTGCCGATGTAGGCAAAGCCAGTAATATGATTCAGGAACACGCCTCACGGATGGAACAGTACCTCACACCGGAGGAACGGTTTACGCTGGCCGTCCTGCAAGACAACCGTCCGGTATTGGAGCAGATGAAGAATGAAGGTTTTATTCCTTCATCCCGACAATTGGAAAACCTCGCCGCCAACCATCCCACGGCAAGCAACCTTGAAACACTATACGGCACTTTCGGCATTTCGCTGCCTGTCATGGAAGCGGAACCGGCCATGAAAAATACGAATGAGCCACAGCTCGGATTATAAACTTTTAAAAACCATCATTATGTTTACAGGACAAATTATCGGTTATGTCGGTGCGGATGCCCGGCAGAACAAGAACGGAAAAGGATTCAACTTCCATGTATCCACCAAGTACAAGAACGTGAACAACGAGGAACAGACCCTATGGGTATGCTGCTTCGTAAATTACGAGAGTAAGGTCTTTGAGTATCTGAAAAAAGGGACACAGGTATATGTCTGCGGCGATGTGTATGCCGATGTATTCCAGAAGGATGACGGTAGCCACATCCCATCCGTCAGCCTGACCGTCTCACGCATTGAGCTACTGGGAAAGGCTGAGAAAAAAGAGAACGGTGACGGAACGGCAACCGGACAACCCCAATAATTGCAACGGCCATGGAAAGAGAAAAGAAAGACCTGTCATTCATCCTGATCCTGCTATCCACGCTCATCGGGACAGCCGTACTGTTTCAGTGGGCTATCGTTACGGGATTATACGCTCCACTACGTAATCCGGCCATGTGGGAAAGGCTGATGGAAAAGGATGCCCTATTCCGGTTTCTCTACGTCATCCTGATCGGCGGTCTTGCTTTTCTCTTCCCGGTAGGCAAGGTGAAAGACGAAAACAAGAAATGGGTTTACACCAGTATGACATTGGTTTCGGCATCCATGCTGGTTATCGGATTCAGCCGGTTATCAGCGTGGTATAACCTATTTGTGTTTCCTACTGTGTTTGTGGCGTACACGCTGCTTGTCATCAAGACTCTGCCTTATTTCATCCGGCGCCATGCCCAATCCGATGACAGCATTTTCGGGTTAAGCCGGGAAGAATCAGCTTTCTACTTCCGCTTTGAGACCACCTCCGGGCCGTTGGTCATCCATAAGCCGCAGCAGAATGTCTATATTGACGGCGGTCCGGGAAGCGGTAAATCGGAAAGCTGGATCAAGGGAATCATCTACCAGTGCGCCGAGCGCAACTATGCCGGATTCGTGTACGACTGGGAGGGTGATCCCACCAAGGACAAGTCACCCATCCTCTCACGTATCGCCTACGGAAGCATTGAATACTTCCGGGCTAAAGGAGTGGAGACACCCCGTTTCGCCTATATCAATTTCGTGGATATGTCACGCACGGTCAGGGTAAACGTACTCTCTCCGAAATATATGTCAAAGGGCAACGAATCGCTATTCATCCGTAACATCATCATCACGCTGATGAAAAATCTGGAAGCCAGTTGGAAAGAAAAAACAGACTTTTGGGCCAACAATGCCATTAACTACGTCTATTCAATCGCCTACAAATGTTTCAAGGAGAGGGAGCTTGGCATCTGTACGTTGCCCCATGTGATAGCCCTTGCCCTTTCGGACAGCAACCTGGTATTCCATTGGCTGTCGGAAGATCCTGAAATCGCATTGAACATGTCCTCGATGCTGACTGCCTGGAAGTTGGGCGCACAACAGCAGACAGCCGGAGCCGTATCATCCGCACAGACTCCGCTGGTACTCCTGAACAACAAATACATCTTCTGGGTGTTGTCACCACTTCCCGAAGAAGAGTTCTCTTTGGATATAACCAACAAGGAACACCCAACGCTGTTATGCGTAGGCAATGCGCCCACCATCAAGGAGGCCGTATCTCCCGCCATTTCCTGCATCGGCAGCGTACTGATGTCGCAGATGAACAATCCCGGCAAAGCAACCAGCGTATTCATGGTAGATGAATTTCCGACCATCCTGTTACAAGGCATCGACACCTTCATCGGTACCGCCCGAAAACACAATGTCGCCACCATCCTTGCCGTCCAGGACTTCAACCAAGCGGTCAGGGACTATGGAGAGAAGAGTGCCAACATCCTGAAAGCCTCTTGCGGAACACAAGCCTACGGCATGACCGGAAACGAGAAGACGGCCAAGGACATTGAGAACCTGCTTGGCGAGAAAAAAGAGGCACAGGAATCCTATTCCCACCAGACAAGTGGAAGCGGCAGCGTAACGGAAAGCCTGCAAAAAGAAAAGGTCTTAAAGGCAAGGGACATTGCCGGGCAAGCAGCCGGGCACTTCATCGGCAAGATTGCCGGAGGCAAGCCGCCATTCTTCAACGTGCAGATGGATATGTGCCGTTTTGAAGAGAAGGAGATACCCCGTTTCTCCTTGCCGGTCAGACTAGGCAACGGCAAAGAAGAGATGGAACTGGAAATCCTGGAAGAGATTATCCAGCAGAACTACATTAAAATCATTGAAGATGTCAACGCTATCCTTAAAAAGATAGAGGACAAATTAAAAGAAAAGTCAGCAGTTCCGGCAGCCGGGACACATAAGACAGAACAAAAAATCATCCGATAACATTCAACAAAAGAATCCTACCATGAGAAAAATCCATTCATTATTAGTGGCAGCCTGCTTATTGGCGGCTTCATGCAACAGAGAGGAAATCCAACCGGAAACAGACAAAGCCGGTATGTATCACATCACCGTAGCCGTAACCGGCACCTCACCCAAAGGCAGTGTACATATATATAATCTTGACGGCGTGAAATTCAGGAACGAACGCACCGGCACCTCCGCATTTTCCGTAGATGAGACCTTCACCGATAAAGTGGAATACAGTACGGAAAAGCCGGTCAGCCAAATTACCGTGCAAGGCATCCTCTATTCAAAAGAGAACGCAACCATCACCCTGCAAATAAAGAAAGACGGTGAAAGCGTGTTCAACCAGAGTAAACAGTTAGAGGCCGTTCCCGGTATAGACACTACTGTTGATTTGGTTTACAGTACCATAAAATAAAAAGCAACCATATTCAAAAATCAGGTATTTTCTCTTTTACACTTGAACGGATTTTATTATCTTTGTGAAAGATAATCTTTCTCACTTATAATATAAAACTAACACAGATGAAGTTCAACCAATTTATAGACAGACAGGATTCTTTGAAGAGATTGCGCAATGCTCTTTTAAGAACAACACCCCAGTTTCTTGTCATATACGGCAGAAGACGTATCGGTAAATCCACGCTCATTAAAGAGATCATGCAAGACAAGGATGTATATTTTCTGAGTGACCAAACGAATGAGGCCAACCAACGAGCCTTGTTTGCCAAAGCTATCGCCTACAGCATACCTCGATTTGATAAGGTCGTTTATCCTGATTGGGAAACACTACTATTGGAACTAAACGACAGGCTATCTGAACGTATAACCGTTTGTCTGGACGAATTTCCTTATATGGTTAAAAGTTGTGCTTCATTACCTTCTGTTATCCAGAAGTTGCTTAATGGAAAGACGCTCAAATATGACCTGATTATTTGCGGATCATCGCAACAACTCATGCAAGGATATGTATTGGACAAAAGAGAGCCTCTATACGGATTGGCAGATGAAATTATCAAACTGCCTCCAATTCCTGTGTCCTACATCGGCCAAGCTTTAAATGTAAACACAATTGCCGCAGTAGAAGAATATTCCATCTGGGGTGGCATTCCTCGTTACTGGGAGTTACGTGCAGATTATCCAGATATGGACACTGCCATACGGGAATTGGCTTTAGATACCAAAGGCATATTGGCCGAAGAACCGCAACGACTTCTTCGGGACGATTTACGAGATACAATACAAACCTCCACCATCCTTTCCATCATCGGAAATGGGGTCAACCGCATAACTGAAATTGCATCAAGAGCGGGAAAAGAAGCAACTCAGATATCCGAGCCTCTGAGTAAACTACGAGAATTAGGTTATATAAGACGTGAGATACCTTTCGGCGAAAGTGAGAAAAAGAGTAAAAAAGGTATCTATCGCATCAATGACAATATGTTACAGTTCTATTATCGTTTCATCGCTCCACACCGTTCTATCTTGGAATTAAGGCGTATCGATACCGTCATGCACCTCATTAACGCACAATTTACCCAACATGTAGGTGACTGTTGGGAGCATCTTTGCCGACAATATATAAGTGGCAACGAGATTGACGGTATTGTCTATAATATCGCCTCCAGATGGTGGGGAAAAATATTTCCTGAAGGCAACAAAGAGGGGACAATGATAGAATTGGATGTTGTTGCAGAATCATTCGACAAGAAACATATACTCATTGGAGAATGTAAATGGACGAACAAAGAAGATGCTCAACGATTAGCCCGGACTCTATCAGAAAAAGCTGCCCATCTTCCGTTTATCAAAGACGGTCAAGAAGTACATCTCGTCCTTTTTCTAAAGCAAGAACCAGAACATCAGGAATCAATCCGGTACTTTCTTCCAGAAGATATTATAGAAACCATCTAACCATCAATCGTATGAAAGTCGATTTCAATCAGATAAAAACAACCATTTCTCTGCCCGATTTCCTGCTGGAGCTGGGATGGAAAATCGTGGAAGGCTCTTCCAACTCCTGTCCCAAAATGAGCAACGGAACGCATACCATCGTCATCAAGCGGAACTCGCAGAACCAATATACTTATTGGGACGTGCATAGCGACAGCGTGCGTGGCCGCAGTATCATGGATCTGATGCAGGAACATCTATTTGAAACAACCGGAAAAATGCCGACCTTGCGCGAGGTGGGGGAGATCCTTCAGAACTACATCAACACCAACCGCATCACGACACCCGAAAAAAGCCGATATGAAGTAGGTAACACAAGCATGAGAGCGGACGAACTTCAATTCTACTTGAGCCAGCTACAACCCTACAAGGGCAATTATCTCCAAAAAAGAGGTATCCTGAAAGAAAGCATTGAAAGCCGGTTCTTCAAAGACACTTTATTTATTCGTGAGGTAAAGAACAAAGGGAGTGTTTACCGCAACGTGTGCATCAAGATGTACAATGAAAACGGTGTGCAAGCCATTTCTCAACGAAATGAAACATTCAAAGGGATTATCGGTGGCAAGTTCGACTGTCTGGCAACCAGCAACCATGACAAAAGCCGCCCGATAGACATCCTCTACATCGGGGAGTCATTTATAGACTGTATCTCCCACTATCAATTACGCCATTCCGGGAGCGACCTCAATCTTGTATATGTATCTACGGAAGGGACATTCACGGAAGGACAAATGAGGCTATTACGCCTGATTCTTGACAAGAACCAGGTAAAGGAGCTCCGGAGCATCTTTGACAACGACAAACAAGGGCACAAGTACACCCTATGGCTGCATCGTTACTTTCATGGCGATACGACTGATGTCGAGAGCCTGAGTAACGATGAACTCCGCAACAAGGTACGGGAACTGAAGAACGTCGAACTTTCGGAAAACAAGGATTGGAACGATGATCTGAAAATCTCGTGTGGCATCTGTTCCTCCACGGAGGACGGCCAGTAACCTCATAGATTTGCTCCATCACATAATACGACAACCTATAAAATCAGATCAATATGAATATCAAGCATTTATTTTTTTGTATGCTGCTCATTACCTTTTCCTCATGCAGCAAACCCGGCTATGAGAAGGCCATTGCGGAATGGGTTCAGACAGATTCTCACGGCACCTGGACGGATTTAAAGTTCGAACTACTGGAAGTGTTGGAAACAGAAGACGTCACCGTATCGGACAGCCTGCGCTACCTGAACAACAAAAGCGCACAATTATCCGCTGTCATACAGAAAGCGGAAAGCCCCCGTGCCTTATTCAAACCGTCCTTTTCCGCCTATATGGAAGCCGAAAAAAGCCTGAAAGCAACGGATGCCATGAAAGCCATGTACCTGCACCGTGACAGTACGGAAGTTATCGGCAAGATATTAAAATGCAGGTATGCCATCGTCCAGCCACACTCAGGGGTGCAGCAGAAAAAGACGGCTTCTTTCCTATTGTCTCCCGACATGGAAAAATGTATCGGCAAACTAAAGCCGGCAAGCAAATAATCCGAGCGTAACGATGTGTAGCGACAACGTTTTTTGGGGTTCTTTTTTGGGCGTATTCCAAAAAAGAACTCCCACACATTTAGATGTGTGGGCTATTCATTACACTACCATCCTTTCCCTTATCAATGGTATATTATCCCGTACCAAATTCAGAATCCGGTCATGATAGGCTGATAATTGGTTAGACTTTCCACGACACTGGCACACCTCCATCCTGCTAAGTGAAAACTCCACCGTTTCCATGCGCCTTCCATCCACCGTTGCCGACATTATCAACGAATCTTCTCTCTTATAATAGGCGTTGCTGAATACACAATGATGCAACAACTTTCCCTCTTTGTAAAAGTCCGAAAGGCTTTCCAATACCCGAACCATAATATTTCCATCCGCAAACGAAAGATTAAAGAAACGTGATTTGGCAGCAATATAGTCTTTTTCATCCTTTTCAGAATATTTCTTCTTACATTTCCCCATCACCCAATCATGCGCTTCTTCTACATTCAACGGACACAAATAATGAGGATTTCTCGCATCCAATTTATTTTCTATCAGCATATCCACATAGTCCAGCCACAAGTCCGCATCATGTATCACATAGTCATGTCTTAAACAGATTTTTACATACGTCCAATACTTATCCATACCGTATTTTCTCTCTAAAAATCTCAAGAACAAATTCATTTGCCCTGCCTTATATAATATCTCCATCCGATTATCAGTTAATAATGTCATAAAGAAGGAACTCGGACAAATATCATAAAAGACACCCTTAAATCCATTCCTCGTAAGTTCGGGTATCACTTTCATTCTCGGATAGATAACTGCCGGACAAATATCATAAATACGGTCATGATGCACATTCCGCTTACGCAATTCCAAAGAACTTCCATATATCCATGCATCGTAATAAAATATAGACATGCCCCGCAGCAAAGACAGCGTTTCTGTCTTGCCCTCTTTATTCATCCAACACTGTACCGCCTCAATTATAAAGTAATTAGCCGGAGACCCTTTTTTCAGTCGGCAGTCCACCATAAAAAAACGGATAACTTGATATTGCTTGTATGTAGTAATCACACAAAAATATTCTTTATATATAGCCGTCCTTTTCCTGCTATTCTCCAATTTCAGATTCATACCGCAATGAGGACATTTACAGTTTTTCTTATCTTCCTTATCCCGCCATGTATGCCCACAATCCAAACAAAAGCAATTCCCCTTTGCATCACGCTTGAAATAATGCACAAAGCAATGTTTATAGGCATAACGCTTTTGGGCCTCTGAAACGGGAGCTAACTTCCTGCTCCCATTCACGATTTCCATTTGTAATTTTGTCTTGGGTTTCATATCAAAAAAGAGTTAACTGGGTTTGTACTTCGGTGTTGTTCTCACGTTTGGCTTGTTGACGCTTCTTCAACTTTGCCAATTCTTCCTCCTGCAATTTTTTGATAGCAGCCTCACGAGCCGCTTTCTTTTCTTCCTCTGACAATTCAACATGATGATTTACGACTACATTACATTTCAATGGGCTACCCACCTCAATATTATCTTCCTGATAATAGTGCAACGCCATACCAAAAATTTCATCATCACTAAAACCACAGCAACCGCTTTTCTTCACTTGGTTTAAAATATAGGTAATGCAATTATCTATATTCTTTGTAGGTTTTTGATAGACTGGAGCAAACAGACTATCCACCGCTGCCATATTATCAAGGTATGCCTTGATGGTACTTTTAAATTGTTCTGACACTTTCATAGTATATCATTTTTAGATTTCATTTCACAATAAGCCAATTTCACGAGAAACAAGGAGAATAGGCAAATAAGAGCCAACAACGTAACCGACACAACCTTTATCGGACTTAGCGTTATTACCGCTCCGACAAACATAGCCACTGCACAAAGAGCGATGATGACCGAAAAAACAAATTGAATGATTTGCATATACTTCTGTTAATTAGTTTGTTAAACTTC
>NZ_EQ973375.1:9511-12611 GCF_000157055.1 Bacteroides sp. 2_2_4
CGCTCTCGGATATATAGCAAAAAAAAGCGGCACAAGGCCGCTTCAATTATTTGCTTGCTTTTTTCTTTTTAGAGACAGCCTTCTGTTTAGGCTGATCCGGTTTTTCTTCTTCTTTTTCCGGAGCCGGATAAAACTTGGTGGCTACCATCACAATGCGGTTACGCTTCTCTCCACTTTTAGAATCCGTCCATTCTTCCGGCTTAAAGTAGCCTTCAACGGTTATCAGCTCACCTTTTTTCAATACATCGAAGGAATCCAGTGCTTCATTCTTTCTCCAGGCTTCAATCCCCATGAAAGCGGAAACATAAGAGGTTTCTTCACCTGTCTTGTCTGCACGGCTGACCGCGATAGAAAAGCGTGCTACGCTTGCTGTTTCAAAACTACGGATTTCTGCATCCTTACCGATAAAACCTGTTACTGCGAATGAATTTTCAATCTTTTTCATATCTCTGATTTTTTAGAAGTTAATTAATCAATTTTACAGTGCAATAACTGATTGTTGGCTTTGGGGGACACCATGAAAAAAGATATAAATACGCTTTTTATGCTAGCCGGAAAAAGGAAGATTTGTAACTTTTTTATTGGTGAAGATGGCAGCAAATAATTCGGGTTAAATACGCTTTTTGTACAGGGCAAAAAAAGGAAGATTTCAGCCGAATAACAACGTGGTGTTTGTGAATCGCCCCCTTATCCCCGTAACCGGGGTTAGCAACAATCTATATTTGCAACGGAAAATGATTTGACTTCACTAAAAAATGATATGAAAAAGACAAAACTTGAAAATCAGCAACAGGTTTGGAAAGGATGCAAAAAAACAACCGGTCAGACAGAAAGCATGGCACATTCCGAAAATATGGTCTGCCGCCTATCGACACACCGGAAGAAACCTCTGCAATTCCTTTTAAAAAAATGAAGCCGAAGAATGAAGCATACAATATTCCACGTATCGGAAGAAGTGGCTCCTCGATAAAACAAAAACCTACTACGGAAGAACAGACTTACGGATTCTGTGGGGAGAACATAACCATACAGGCACACAGCCACTACAACTGTTTCCGGAAAAAGAAGATTATACTACCGGAAAAACAGAAAGGCATCCACTCGGAGAAAAGCAAACGATTGAAGCGGACTGCCAATCTGGTGGCGAAATATCCGACTACCTATCTACAGCCCTAAAAGGCTGGGGCATATGGGTAAGCAACAGACTGCCGGGCAAATAAAAGGAGAGTGGCATAGCCGCCGGAAAGAAGTTGTTTCGGCGTGGCCGAAACTCCGAAAGCAGACCGGATATGCCTCTCTCCTTTGCCTTCCCCATTTCTGGATTTCACACAATCACATTAAGTAAAATTCATCTATCACTGCTTTTCATATTTATTGTGTCTCTCTCTTTTGCACCGGAAATATTAGCACTTACAGCAACCAGACGGTATGACATCGCCACGTTTGATCATACCGCTGGAGAACAGTGATATACAATCTGAATCAAAACAGATTGTGTATCACCAATTTCTTTTTTTGTGCCTTGTTAAACGTATAAGAAGTTCCTCCGGCAGATTTTCCATCCCAATAAGCAATCAGCCTACAGGCGTGTGAAATCATGTAATCATTACGGTGGGCATAGCATTGAGCATAATAATATTCGGATAGAACTACCACCTTGTCGGCTTGGCGCAAAATATCAGCATACCTCTGTTTGTCCTCTTTGTTGAAATACACATCTTGCCCGACATAAGGAACAACCGCCACCAAAACCATATCGGGATATTGTTTCCTTTGTTCAAGTATGGTATGAGCAGCCATCATGTCAAATCCAACCGCACAACCAATATAGAAAAAACGGATTCCATTCTCATAGCAGAAACGTACCTCTTCATTCAACGATACGGACAAAGCATATTTATTTGTTCGTATCGTTCTATGACCGGTAAAAGCAACGGACATCATTTTCATCCATTTATCACGTGCCTTTCTACATATATCCAACGAACCTGCCGAAGTTTCATACACCATTCCATTCACCTCATAACGATAAGTGAACCAAGTAGTATCTCCAAAGATACCCTTCTGCTTCTCTATATAACTCTCTTTTTCTTTCATCTTATAACATACGGACAACTGTTTTACCTAAAAAGAAACCTCCCAAAACCTCACCTCCTATTTTTTCCAACTGACATGCGAAACGAGCATACGAAAACCCTTTCGTTAAAATATCGTCAAATACCAAGATTTTCTTACCCCGAAAAAAGTCCTTGTCAAATTCTATCACTTGTACTTTTTGAAGCGACTTGCTATCAAATTTCTCATGAATAGCCAAACGATCTCCACTGACACGTATATGTTCATACGCATTGATAGCACCTGAAAACTTACACACAGCCGAAGCAAACCCCTTATAACGAAGTTCATTCTTATCAGCGGAAGAAGCCGGGACACAAGCAAAAACAATATTCTTAACATCATCACCAAAAACTTGATGTAACTTATTCGCTATCATCCAAGCTACATTCAAATAAGATTTTCCATCCTTAAAACTCCATATCATCTTACGAATTTGCCATTCTCTTTCCGTTGCCTGCCGATATTGCATAGGAAGATATTCAAAAAAAGAAAACATCATCTTATGTCATTGTCTGTCTAAACTAGGATATTTACTCTGATGTGCCATAGTCTTTTATCTATTAAAATTAAACTTATGCTTCAGCTAGATTTAAAGACCTTTTTTTAAAACCCCTTTCCGGGATGGCCTTTTCTTTCTGCCGACTTTTTTTTTGAGCTTTCATGCCCCATCTGAGTTTATGAGCCTTTTTTTACGGCACACAACAAGAAGGAAGGAGGGATTGAGAAAAGTTTTGGACGACAAAAAATGTTGGGGACAGCGAAGCCGTCCGGCGTTATTTTTTCAGGACAAAGGGCGAAGACCAGAACTCTTTCGTATCCATCCACCGACATAAATTTGCCGTTCAAAAACAAAGGGTCCCAGATGGAGCTATGAAAAACGCACATTAGGGGAGGCAGAAAACAAGGAAAAGGGCAGTACGGAAAGTAAAACAAACCATACGGTTTTGCCTGCAAAACCGTATTCCTATCTCCCTGTCACAGG
>NZ_EQ973375.1:12982-15399 GCF_000157055.1 Bacteroides sp. 2_2_4
AAAAAATCTGCGTGAACGCAAATTAATGGGATTACCAGTAACTCCAAGCGTTTTTTGCTACTTTTTTTGGGGCGCTTGCCAAAAAGTAGCGGACAGCGAAATGCTCTCCCTTCCCTAATCCAAAAGAAGGGAGAATGTATTTCATTGAAGGTATATAGGTTCCGTTCCCTGATTATAACAATACATAGTGTTATTTCTGAAACCATCAAAGCATATATGAAAATCATCGAAATCCTGTTCCGTGGCCAAACGAACCTTATCACTCAACAAAACCATGCATTGTTTATTGACAGATGTGGCCAAAGAGGTAGTACGTCCCGGCTTTATCTCCAATGCCACCACATAAGAAGTCCTTCGTGGATAGATATACCCTATAATTTCCTCATTGAGTACAACCAAACGAATAACATCTTCATTCAAAACGGGAATATTATTAATTTTGCCCATCATTGTTATAATATAAATCAGTTTATAATCATTAAAATACAATATCATCACAAATGATACCTATAATTTTTATAGGTAAACTTTTCCACCGAGACCACCTCATAAAGATAGTCTTCATGGCAAGAAGCCATTATACAGTTCTCACATTCAAGAATAGGATTTATAACTACACGGAATTTAATAGTGCCGTCCACCAGAACAAACTCCACCCGATTAAAGAACCCTTGTAGAGAATGCCCTTCCTTATCTATCAGACGCACTACTTCACCTGTAAAAACAGCCAATTCCTTAGCCTGCCGTTTCGCTTTACGCAAACAACTGTTCGCTGCTTTGACGTTCTCATTCACCTCTTTTGTTCTTATTGCTTTCATACCAAAATCCTTTTTACATATTTATCTTGTCAAAAATCAAAAGTCAGCTGCGTAGCCCTTGCGTTGCTCTGAATCGACCTCTTCAATTCAGAATTATCCTCCATTGCATTTTCAAGTTTCCTAACAAAAGAAGTATCACCTGCTTCCGTTATCTTTAAAATAGGTAACCATACTCCGGCTATCAACTGTAAATCTATATGATAACTTCTCCAATGCTGCATTGTCAATGTATTCATCCATGCGACTTCACCGGGTACGCTATTCATCATCAGATTGACAACAGTCATCTTTACACAAATCAAATCTATGTCCGAGCCATAACAAAAAAGCCTTCCTCCATCATTCTCTTCCGCACATTTTTTTACAGCGGAAAGTAGCATCCTGCCGGAACCACAGCACGAATCACAGACCGACTGTTTAGGTTTCAGCCTATTTTCCCCCATACATGCCATCAAATCAGCAACGTGTATCGGGGTAAAGAACTGTCCGTTATTCCCATGACTGACACACTCCATGAACATATCTCCCAAGACATCGCAAAATCCTTCCGAATATTCAGACACCCTATAAAACATTTGAACAAAAAGTTCCATTTCATATGGCTTATATCTTTTTTCCACTCTACGGTAATCCTCTGCCAACATCCCGACAGACAAATAGTAAAGACAAACATCCAAAAAATCCCGAAAGGCTTCTTCATATCCCCGACTGAAAGCAAGCTTTTCATAAAGTTTCATTATCTCCTTTGGTATCATACTATTCTGATTTCATTATTCACAACATTCTATATTCCTTGTGCCATAGATTTTATCAAAAGCCGCTTTTATCTCCGAGCGATATTTACAGTCCTTCTCAAAACAAAGTTGTTTTGTCCAAAAATCGAAATCAAAACCATCGGTATTATCAATCGTTACAGAAACATAATCAGTCGTACCACTCTGACATACAACCGTATGCCGATTTACACAAAAGCGGTCATTTAAAGCTGTTTCTTTTCGGGTAATGCGTTCTACCATCTTATCTATCCATTTCATACTTATAATATTTTATGTAACTGCCCCATTCCAAGAGGCAGTTACGGTTATACTCATTAAAAATCGTTCTCGTTCAAAAACACCACATCGCCTTTCATCACCATCCAATTAATCTCACTCAGATGATAGCCACAATGCTCACTCAGAAAAATCTCAATCTCTTCAGCGGTCTGTAATCGCCTGTCTGGGCTTATCACAGCAACATTACCGGAATTACAATCCAATACAGCCAGTTTCTCATAAGCCCACTCGCCAAACTGGCAGAACTCGATAAAATTGGCATAAGTTATCCGTATGCTATTATTCGCATCAAATTCAAGGGGTGACTTTGTTATGAACGAACCTGCATGATTCACCACCACAGAGGGGCAAATCTCTGCCAATGAAGATAAGCTGTCATCCCATCTAATCTCATAAAGGAAAAATCCTTTTGGCAATGAATTGCGGTCTATACGATAACTGGAAAAAAGACCGTCTATCGTTTCATTAATAACCAACTGTTCATAATCTCCTTCTAAATAGTGTACTCGTGACATAACTCGTTTTTTTTAGTTTGTTAAACTTT
>NZ_EQ973375.1:15943-25223 GCF_000157055.1 Bacteroides sp. 2_2_4
CACAGTATGCCATCTTAAAACAATATCTTTAAAAAGTTTTTCAGAAGAAATGCTTACCAATATCCTAATAATTATTACTTTTGATAACATAATACAACGATATGGAAAAGAAAAAGATTACAATAGAGGTAGAACCAGCTACAGCCGTAGCTACCGTCGGTTTATTGCGTGGGATATTTCCCAGTATCATCGAACAACTGGAAAGGCAAGCCGCAACAAACGGCAGCCCCTTAAAATTCAATAAAGTAGAAAATATGCAAGAAGTATTGGATGAGATTTATGAAAAGTGCATTGCCGAAACGAACCTCCGGGAGTTTGCCCAGGCGCACTTAAATAGTGACGGATTACCTAACTGATACAGAAATACGGAATCTGCCAGCCATCCTTATTCCAAATAACAAATGGTACAGAATTACACACCTGTCATGTAGGATGACAAAGCATTTGCCTTTGTCCCCTACGAAGCATTCGGTGATTTGCCACATTATCCCAAAGAAAAATGTGAGCAAATTTGCAAAGAGCTGAACAGCCTTATAAGACTATGTACTTATAGACCGAAAAAGGAAGATATTTATTTTCATCCGGTAAGTTATGTATGTCGTTCCGGAGGTTTCATAGTTACGGATAATCAGGCATCCTTTGAGGAATGCCCCTATCCTGCTTGCGCAGACCGTCATAGCTGCCAAAAAATATGTGATTTGATGAACCGTATCATTGAAGAGTCTTAATTATATAAGATACCATGGAACATCCAAACTCCAAATGCAGAATAGCGCAAGCTGAATATTTAAGTCGGCTACCTGAAGAAGAACGGGAAAATAAGGCCAGAGATATTAGAATCGGAAACGCCAGCTATATTTATCACCAACAAGCGGTTCCAATCCAAGAAAACAGATTGATAATGTATTATAAAGAGTGGTTGGAAGATCTTCCTCCCAATATTTCACGCCATATGAGAATGCTCGGATTTGAAGCATGTAAGACAATGATTCCGTTTACGAGATATGTGAACGAAAGAAACGATATTGGTATGCGTGACTGGATGCAAGAGCATCTTTCACCGGGTGACTTCAACTATTGGCAGGAACTTTCGAAAAAAGCAGGTTCGCCAACATTTTAATCCCATCCCGTTCAATACGCTGCCTGAAGAATAAAAGGTGCGTATTAAACGAGAATATTTTTTAGCGTTTAGTCATCTCTTCCCGCACCAGTTCCGTTTCTGTTGGGGAGAGTTTCGGCAATTTGACAGTTGCCGGACTTTCTAACTGGTAAGCCTTCACCTCATTGATAAGCAGCTGCCAGTCAAAAAGAAATTCTTCGGAACAACCATGTTTACGATAAATTTCTTTTGCTGCCTCCAAGATCTCAGGAGCGCAAAAATCGTCTCCCTGAAAGACAACTGCCGGACGATCATTATTGATACAGTCTCTCAATAATCGTAACTGATCTTTCATTGTTTACCCATTTTTACCATTGTCAAAAATTCGTCAGACGGTTTAAATGCCGGTATGTTATGAGCCGGAATAATCATAGTAGTATTCTTAGAGATATTCCGGGCTGTCTTTTGCGCTCTCTTCTTCACTATGAAACTACCGAATCCACGAAGATAGACATTTTCCTCCTTGCCCAACGAAGTCTTTACCTCGTTCATGAATCCTTCCACAACAGCAAGCACCGCTTTGCCGTCGATGCCGGTTCTGGCAGATATTTCCTTTACGATTTCCGATTTAGTCATTTCTTTATAATTTGAAAATTAGCGTGCAAAGATAATTAATCCAATGGATTATTTAAAGTCTGGCATCCGCAGCAAGCCCTGCCCTCGCCCAATGGAGTGTTACTTTACATTAAAGTATTCTATAAACATATCCTTTAAAGAGATGATTCGGTTTGCTCCATGGTCAAAATCTCCATGAAGCTGGCACAGATCATCAAAGATATCCTGGTACTCTCCATCACTGTTAGTCAGTTCCTGGCTCCCATGCTTGGCATAGGCTTCGGCACATTTTTTAAGATACTCCGCAAAATCCTTACAAGTAGGTTTATTCTCTTTCTCTTCCATCATTCACAAAACATTTGTCGAAACACTTCTTTCAGTTCCTCTATTTCCCTGTTGTTAAGTTCTCCAATTTTTCGTTTTATACGGCTTTTATCCACCGTGCGAATTTGATCAGTGGCTATCTCTCCTTCACGCCCGGCTACAGAACACAGAACCCGGTAAGGATAGTTCCTTATCGTGGAGGTTATCGGAACAATGACTACTGTTGTAAGGTACATATTCAAATCTGAAGGAGTGACAACAACACATGGCCGTGTCTTTGCCATTTCACCCCCACGGGTAGGGTCTAACTCTACCCAATACACTCCATACTGTTCTACCATGTCCAATCCTCAAACTTTTCATCCTCAAACACATCAGGGATAAGCAACTCATCATCCCCATTCTCATGGGCACGTTTGGCAGCTTCCGCCCATCCCTGCCGTGGTTGTGCCTTTATCACAATATTGTTCCCGTCCAAAGAAACGCTCACAGTCGATTTCAAGGACAAACGCAACTGTTTCAATATTTCGGAAGGAAGTATTATCCCCTTGCTGTTTCCAATCTGAATAATATTCGTTACCATAATGTTATAACTTTATAAGTTGATTATCACGATACAAATATAGATAAAGTTATAACAACACCAAAAGAAAAACTAACTTTTTCCCATTTTCACCGATAACCCGGCCAACGGCTTCACTCGTCGAGAGTGCTGGTGTATCCCCTTGCCGTACGGCGCTCCCCGACATATGATTCTTATCATGTCTTGTGTCCTTTTCTCCGGCTTCTAACAAACAAACGTGCATTAAAATGTTTCCATTTGAATTTTAGTTATTTGATACCCCAACTATGAACAACAAGACAGCAGAATGTTTCTGTTTTATTAAAATAAAAAGGGAACAAATTTTTAAGGTAATACTTACGGAAAAAACAGACTTTATAACGTTTCTTTTTCGTACATTTGCAACAATATAATAAAAGCGAAACATATAATGGAGAAGCAAGGAGAAATCATACTATACCAACCGGATGAAGCTGTAAGGTTGGAAGTACGTTTAGAAGATGAAACCGTTTGGCTCACACAAGCGCAGATAGCAGAACTTTTTCAACGTGACAGAACCGTTATTACCAAACATATAAATAATGTTTTTAAGGAAAAGGAATTGGAAGAGAAAAGCAATGTGCATTTTTTGCACATTGCTAATTCCGATAAGCCTGTCAAGTTCTTTAGTCTAGACGTAATAATTTCAGTTGGATACAGAGTTAAAAGCGTAAGAGGTACGCAATTCAGGCAATGGGCAAATAAAATTTTAAAAGAATATTTATTGAAAGGTTATTCTATAAACCAACGGCTCAATGACATGGAATATAGAATGAACAATAGATTCTTCCAAATAGAGAAAACCATTGCTGAACATGATGCAAAGATAGACTTCTTTGTACGCACCTCATTGCCTCCGGTGGAAGGTATATTCTTTGACGGTCAGATATTCGATGCGTATAAGTTTGCTACAGATTTAATAAAGTCTGCCAAATGCTCACTTGTGCTTATCGACAACTATGTAGATGAATCCGTGTTACTCATGTTGAGCAAACGAAACAGTGGAGTATCAGCTACTATTTATACACAAAATAAACGCACAGCTCCAACTTGATTTAAACAAACACAATGACCAATATCCTCCCATTGAAGCTAGAACCTACAAAAGTAGTCATGACCGCTTCTTAATCATTGATAATACGGAAGTATATCATATTGGGGCATCGCTAAAGGATTTGGGCAAGAAAATGTTTGCTTTCTCCAAACTGGAACTTCCTGCCCATACGATAATTGATGTATTATGAAATAAGCTAATCACCCATGCGAGAAGCGGAAGAGAATATAAAATTCAAGATGGAAATTGACGTATTGGTTCCCATTCCACGTACTGTCACCCGTGATTTCACCAGTTTGAAGCACCTGCGTCAATGGCAGAAACGGAATGACATCGATGGTTCTCTTTACTGTTTTGCACACCGGGAATACCTGCTCAACGAAAAGGGAGAATGGGAACAATTTACCGTTATCGGCAAACAGGTAGTGACTATCGGAGAACTGGAAAGGCTTCTTTTGGCAATGAAGCAAAAGGGGTTCAACCAATACAGCCGTGAGGAATATGAAGAATTAATGTCTTCATATTTGAAAAAGTGAAGAATTAAAACCTTCATTACACATTTAAATACGAAAACAGGATGAAAATAGGATATGCCCGTGTTTCCACCAAGGAACAACATCTGGATATGCAACTGGAAGCGTTGAAGGCTGCCGGATGCGAGAAAATCTTCTCTGAGAAAATGACCGGACGTCAACAAAACCGCCCGGAACTGGATGCCTGCCTGAGCTTTCTCCGGGAAGGCGACACACTTGTCGTATATAAGCTGGACCGGCTTGGCCGTTCGCTGAAGAATATCCTTACGCTATTGGAAGATTTCAAGAATAGGGGCATCCAATTCACCTCACTGCAAGACAACATCAGTACGGAAGGCGCAATCGGCCAACTGATGAACAACATTCTCGGTGCTTTCGCTCAGTTTGAAAGAGACCTTATCTATGAGAGAACCCAAGAAGGCAGAAGAATCGCCAAGGAAAAAGGTGTCAAATTCGGCAGAAAGACACTTATCAACAAAAACAACATCGCCAAGCAGAAAAGCTGCATCCAACTCTATGAATCCGGAACGCCGGTAAGGGAGATACAGAAAATATTAAACATAGGCAGTAGCGGAACAGTATATCGCCTATTAAGAAGGAATGGAATTGCGCTGAAATCCGAGAACAAAAATAACAAATAACGAATAAACCTCTGCCCATCCTTCAAAGATGATTCTCAAAGATCGTCTGCAATTCCACCTCTCAGCAAGATTATAGGAAAGTCCCCTTCACGGGGACTGATTTTTTTTAATTTTAATACAATAACTCCATGCACTCCTGTACCGCTTTTTCCAATGCTTCTTCCAAACAACAAAAAGCGTCCGCATTACTTTCGGAGTCATACAACACATAATCTCCAGCCCTCACAACCACATGCCAGACCGCCACGTTTTGTTCTGTTTGAAACGTATATTCACGAGTCTGTATCATCCATTGGATACATGCTGCCAGTGTCGGGCACTCGCACATATACATCGGGGTATTCCTTCCCTCAATATCGGTGCGTAGCCTATCCTGTTTGTCATACCAATACTCACAAGGCACGTAATAGTATAATTCCTTCATCATAAGAGCTGTGTCGCTATTAACCAATCTCTCTTTGTTGATTTGTGTAATCAAATTTTCCATATTAGCATTATTTAAGTTGAACATCTGATTTATTCTTCAGCTAGATTCAAGACCTTTTCATTTTTTGTATCGGGAAGGTCTTTGGTCAGCCGACCTTTTTTTTGATGTCATTCCCCATCTGAGTTCTGAGCCTTTTTTCGGCATATCAAGGTCTGGATTGCAAGCAATAAGCCAAGTTTCACTTATGGAAAATGTCGGGAAGACACTTCTTCATCGTTATTTTCCATACAGTAAAGGCGCATGGCCGTAACTTGCCATTTGCGGAATCCCGAAACCTTTGCCGAGCAAAAAGCCGGACTCGGATCGGAGGAAAGAAGCCGGGGGAGGCAGCCCACAGAAAGGGCAATCCGATACAATCAAGAAATTAACCTGCTATACCCTTGTGCGAGTGAAATAATCCATCATAGACACTACATACCTAAGTAGTGGTATCAATACACCGATCACATATATCATAGCGTAGCCCAAAAGGACAAAAGGTAATGTTTTACGATAAAGACATGCAACAGCGAGCAATATAAACGAAAAAGAAAAGCCATAAACCCCATATTGAAAACCGGGTATCAACTCATAAACAGGTACGGGTTCCGGATGAAGCATGGCTCCGGCCACAATAGAATAAAGGCTGGTCAATAATATAAGCAGCGTATATAAGCAACTCTTAAGAATCCTGGGATCATTCCTTTTACAATAGAGAATCGTTCGGATATCACTTCTAAGAAACTCAATGCCCAGTAAGAGAGCCACCATAACGCCTGTATCAAAAGTAGAAAATACATTCATTCCGATCACCTTTGGCGCGAAGATATGTATTTATTCTGAAAAGCCACGTCTTTGCGTATTTTACGATGTCGCATCCGATAGTCCGGGAAGCATTTTTTTGGTTCTTTTTTGGGGTGACTGCCCAAAAAGAACCCCGAAGCCGAAATCCCGGGCAGACGGGATTTCTCCCGTCCACCTTACCTATTTTGCAATCTTCCCTCGTCCGCATAGCTATAATAGTTATTGCCTGCCACAATCACATGGTCAACCAAACGGATGTCTAATGTTTCAGCGGCTTTTTTAACTGCTTCCGTCAAGCGGTCATCCGCACTGCTGGGCTTGCGTGCTCCTGATGGGTGGTTATGTACCATGATAAAAGATACGGCGTTATAATACAATGCCTGCTTCATGATAACCCGTATATCCACAGGGGCGGTATTTATCCCGCCGCATGAGATACGGACTTTACGGATGAGTTTGGACGAACTGTTCAGCAACAGCACCCACATCTCTTCAGTAGCTATATCGCACAAAACAGGATGCATCATTTTATAAACATTATTGCTGGATAAAAGCGCAGGACTTTCAACTTGCCCTTCTTTCAGCCGTTTATATAGCTCAATCGCCGCATAAGCGACTTTTTTACGGCTGGGTGTTAGTGTTTCCAGTACATCAGACAAGCACAATCCTTCTATTTCCATCTGTTCATACTTATATTCTTCACGTTTCAGTTTCTCACTGTTCGTCAAGGTATAAATCAACTCGCTGTTTTCCATCACCCGATAAACGTCATTCACTTCAAATACGGTTCTCTTCGTTTTCATACTGCCAAAAATTAAAAGATTAATACTCGCAAACATCGCTTGTCGCCCCAACCATAAATTTTTCCTCAACTGATTGGGAACAGTGCATTGAAGAGAAAGCGGGAAAGACGGATCAGAACGGGATTGAACTGGTAAATACTACCTCCCGGAATGGGAGGATGGAGATTTGGCTTTTCAATATCGGGCGTTCCGGCCACGCCTACCTTCGCAATGTTCCTATCAGTTCAGGAAAAAATCATCATACCTCTCTTCCGGCATAGCCGGAGCGTAGAGCGTTAGGGATAGCAGGGAAAAGCCTGGAGGGTAACGAGGACTTGCAACGAATAGCCCGGTCAGAAGGGAACGCCCTGAAAAACTAATTCGGATACAGAAGATGAACAGAACCGCCTTCCAATCATATAAAAAAACGTGAAAATCAACACATACTTCCGAAAAATCTTTTTCCGAAAGTACGTATAGGGCATGTGAAGGGAAAATTTATTTTCCCAGTCATTTCTATGTTATCGCTTTGGGGATATTTAAAGGGGTTAGGAGTTTAGGTCTTTATTATGTATTTTGGTGGATGGTTTTACACAGCTGATACCTTTTATTTAAAAATTTCTCTCTTTTATTTCACTGATATACCGACATATAAAAAAAACAGGGATTACCTATTCCCTTCATTAACGGGTGGACGGTTTTACACAGCTGACAAGTGAAACCGGACGCTTTTACACAACTAAAGCAAAAGGAGTGGACGGTTCTACACAACTAGAAGCAACAAACGGGACACTTCTACACAACTAATTCTATAAAAAACCGTGAAACGTGGACGGTTCTACACAGCTGGATCGTCCATGTTCACCGCCCCGTCCGTCTCCGGAGATATGAACTCTTCAGGAGCAGGAGCAACTTCCGTTCCATTGGCACTCTCCAACTCTTCCTGTGCCCATCCTTCCGGAAACCTGCCGAATACAGCCACGAAATCACTGATATATATCTGTTTTTTCTTTTCTACGCTTTCCGGGGAGTTTGCCCATAAAAGGAACTCTTTATACAGTCCGGCATCTTCCTCCACCTCTTTGATCTTCTTCCTCCTGACAGCCATATCCGTGTCCGGGTAGGCAATCTCGACATACAGCCCAAGCAGGTTCTTATAGAATTTCTTCACCACGACAGCATATTGTCCTTCATCAAAATAGTGCAGCGTATGCCTAGGAAACGAGAACAACACGGTATATGCCCATCTCTCATGATCGCCTTTCACAAAAGAGAAATTGAAATTGGTATATTTCAGGTAAGTATTCATCTTTTTCAGTATCGAGGCGACCTTCTTTTTCCGGTCTTTGGGTTCGGCAATCTCTATGCCGAGCTTTTTAGCCAGCTGATCGACTGTCAGCACATAAAAAGGAGCCTCATTCTTGGTGGTCTTATACTTGATCAGGTAAACCATCTTGGAAAGTTCCAGATAGAAATAGCGGTAACGGCTGGGCAGGCTACGGTAATCCTGAAGTTCCAAGAGGTTATAGAGCGAGAACATGAAATTCTTTATCTCCGGGCTTACCACTGCCGAGTACAGCCTTTTCGTTGACTTCTTCGTCTTGAAATCGGTCATTATGTCGAAACGTTTCAAGATCTGCACGAAATTATAGGATGTACGGCCATCCTCGCCAATGGTCGGATAGCAGAGGTTCTCCAATCCCAGTTTATAGAGAGCCGCCTCAAAAACCGTCTCGATAGGATGGCTGATTCTCTGTCCTGCCGTGTCGGTACATACATATTCCGGCTGCATATTCTTTCCGAACATGGCCGCGAGCTGCCGGCTATCCAGCTTGCGCTGCAAGTTGGTACGGTCATACCCCATCTTACGGCAGAAGTCTTCTACGGAGAACCAGGAAGTCCCGAACAAGTCTTTGAGGTGATAGCTGCCCAGGTATATGATCAGATCGAGCATGACATTTCCACCTGCCTCATACAACCGTTCAATCAGCACGGAATTATAGCTTTCCCCAAGCACCCTAGGGACACGAATCAGTTCTTTTGCCATGATAATACTTACAAAATCAATCCTTTCTCTGTTTTCATTGCCACAAAGATAGGCATACCGGCCAACATACGCGTCATAATTATCAATCAGTTTTAACGGTATGACCGGTATGGGAAAAGGAGAAGTACTTTCCTGAAGAATGCTTTATCCGCCCTTCATCAGAAAGAAAGCATCTTACACCTGTACCCCATAGACATCCTATATTACTTTTTCAGTTCTTCCGATAAAAAGGAACGGTCTATCAATACTTGCACCAATGGTTTCTCTTTGACAAACTCATCAAGCTCACGCTTTATCAATTTATTGCCCAACCC
>NZ_EQ973375.1:26013-30961 GCF_000157055.1 Bacteroides sp. 2_2_4
ACAGCAAGCTGAAAAGAGGCACAAGTATGTAGGCAACCCTGTTATAGCACCGGAATCTGCTGTGTCGCATGAATCAACCGTAGTCCCCGTGAAAGGCATGGCTATACCGCCAAGGGCTGTGGATGAAGTCGCAATGCGGAAAGCCGTCCTTTCCCAGGCAGTTCTCAGGAAGTCTTAAGAAAGAGGGGATAAACATCTGATACGGACAACTCGCAATACGATACGCAACGATGAAAGTGGTGAACAAATCTGGCACTAACGGATGCGCCTCTTTTATATGATTATAATATTAACAAGAAATGCCCGCCATTGTTCTTAAATGCGAATTATAACTTCTTACTGTTGGAAGATTATCTATAAATCGGGCATGAGGGTAAGAGTGCTTACAAACAATTCGGCCCGCTTTATTGGGGGCTGCCAAACCTCGACCGGCACCTGTACCACCCGCGGATATAAATTCGGACCGGAGGTATGGATGGTATTCCGCACACCGGACCAACGTACCCTTGCGGACAGTCCCGAGCCCGGCAAGCCATAATTCCGTCGGGTCAATTGAACAACCGCCTCTCGGAATATGTTCATATCATGGGCCGGTCCCGTATGCAGCTATTTTCCGGGGTACATGACATTGAGGACATACCGCCTGATGCCGACATCCGAGGTTATGTTTAAATTTGTATATTAATTTAT
Source organism: Bacteroides sp. 2_2_4 (assembly GCF_000157055.1). NCBI lineage: Bacteria > Pseudomonadati > Bacteroidota > Bacteroidia > Bacteroidales > Bacteroidaceae > Bacteroides > Bacteroides sp. 2_2_4. The sequence goes on from NZ_EQ973375.1 coordinate 26,704, forward strand.
ATTTTTATATATTTGCAACAGTTGTTGTCTAATTTACATCAGAATGACACGTGTTCGGAATATGGGAAGAATACTGTCCGCATTCCTCATGCTGGGAATTTCCTCCATGTGCGGAGCCCAGATATATAAATACTTGGGAATAGAGGACGGATTGAGTAACCGGAGGATTTACCGTATCCAAAAAGACGGGAGGGGATACATGTGGTTCCTCACCCAGGAGGGGATGGACCGTTATGACGGCAAGCGGATCAGGCATTACACTGTTCTTGACGGCAATCTGAAGGTGGCCCCGCAAGTTAATCTGAACTGGCTCTACACCGACACGGAGAACACGCTGTGGGTTGTGGGAAGGAAAGGCCGTATTTTCCATTACGACACCCTCCATGACCGTTTCCGGATGGTATACAGGATACCCGGTCTTCAGGATGACTTCGCCACGGGCATGCTCTGTTACGCCTATATGGACCGTGGGGACCGCATATGGCTCTGTCAGGGTGACCATATCATCCGCTATGACACCCGCACAGGCATTGCGCAGCGGCTGGTCTCCCGTTTAAGAGGTGATATAACCGCTATCAGCGAGACGGACGGTACAAACCTTTTCATCGGTACCGTGAACGGACTTTTTCCGGTACGGGAAAGGGACGGTGTCCTTGAGGCGCTTGCGGACACGGACAGCATCCGGACGCCGGTCAGCGAACTCTACTACCACCCCGGTTCGAAGAAACTGTTCGTGGGAACCTTCAGGAAGGGCATACTTGTATACGGAGTGTCCGCAGGCAGTACGCTGCGGAATGTGGCCGTCAACCGGATCACCCCTCTCAATGACCGGGAGCTGCTGATAGCCACGGGCGGAAGGGGGGTATACAGGATGGATATGGACTCGCTAGTGCCCAAACCCTATATAACCGCCGACTACGCCAGCCACAACGGCATGAACGGAGACAATATCAATGACATTTATGTGGATGGCGGGGACCGTATCTGGCTTGCCAACTACCCCGCCGGAGTCACAATCCGGAATAACCGCTACCAGAGCTATGAATGGTTCCGGCACTCACCGGGCAACAGCCGGTCGCTGGTTAACGATCAGGTGCATGATGTCATCGAAGACAGCGAAGGCGACTTGTGGTTCGCCACCAGCAACGGGATCAGCCTGCTGCAGCCTGCGGTAGGACGGTGGCGCTCCTTTCTCAGCCGGTCCGATGGGATACAGGATGGCGGGAACCATATCTTCCTGACGCTCTGCGAGGTCTCGCCGGGTGTCATCTGCGCCGGCGGGTACGCTTCGGGCCTGTACAGGATCGAAAAGAAAACCGGGAGGGTGGAATACTTTCCCCCCTCCTTTGCAGCAGAGGGGTGTCCAGACCAGTATATCAATGACATCGGAAAAGATTCCGGAGGATGTATATGGACAGGGGGCTGCCACAATCTCAAACGTTTCGATCCCCATGACGGCACAGTACGCCTGTACCCGGTCCCGGGCCCCATCACCGCCATACTGGAGAAGGCTCCGGAATGGATGTGGATCGGTACCGGCATGGGGTTGTACCTGCTTGACGGGCACGGGGGGACCTGCAGACATATCGCCTTTCCAGTCGAGGCGGTTCATGTCTATGCACTGTACCAGGCACCGGACGGGCTCCTGTATATCGGCACCGGCGGGGCGGGACTTCTCGTCTATGACAGCGTGGAGGACAGGTTCGTCCGCCAATACCAGACCGAGAACTGCGCCCTGATATCCAATAACATCCATACCATTGTCCCCCGTGCGGACGGCACCCTGCTACTGGGGACCGAAAACAGCGTGGCCCTGTTCCGGCGTGAGAGCGGCACTTTCAGAAACTGGACGGCAGAACAAGGGCTGGCAAGCGTATGCCTCAATGCCGGGGTATCCACTTTCCGGCACGGGGAAAGCTTCGTGTTCGGGAGTAACACCGGAGCCGTCATGTTCCCCTCCGACATGAGGATACCCGCCCCGCATTTTTCTCGGATGCTCCTGCGGGATTTCATGATCTCCTACCGCCCCGTCTATCCCGGGGACAAGGGATCCCCCTTGAGGGAGGATATTGACAATACCGTCAGGCTGGAACTTGCATATGACCAGAATACCTTCTCCCTGGAAGCTGTCTCCATCAACTACGACTATCCCTCGAACATCCTATATTCATGGAAATTGGAGGGGCTCTACGAGGGCTGGAGCCATCCGGTCCAGAGCGGGCGGATACAGTTCACGAGCCTGCCCCCAGGCAACTACACCCTGCGTATCCGTGCCGTCTCCAATGAGGAGAAATACAAGGTGTATGAGGAAAGAAGCCTCGGTCTGAGTGTCGCCCGGCCGCTGTGGGCGGGTACATGGGCCATTGCCGGATATGCGTCATTGTGTGTGTTGGCTGGGGTGGTGTCTTTTCGCGTTGCCATGTTGCGCAGGCAGAAAAGGATATCAGACGAAAAGACGTGCTTCTTCATACATACTGCCCATGATGTCCGTACTCCGCTTACGCTGATCAAGGCTCCGCTGGAAGAGGTGGTGGAGAAAGACATGGTGAAGGCGGAGGGGATGGACAATGTACGGATGGCCCTGAAAAGCGTGGACGGACTTCTGGGATTGGTCACCAGCCTGATAGATTTCGAGAGTACGGACAACTACACCTTGAGACTTCATGTCTCGGAATATGAGCTCAACAGTTATCTGGAGACGACCTGTGAGGCATTCCGCACATATGCCTCCATCAGGGACATCGATATCACCCGTGAGAGCGGCTTCCCTTACCTGAATGTCCGGTTTGACAAGGACAAAATGGACTCTATATTGAAGAATATACTGTCCAACGCACTGAAGTACACTCCACGGGGCGGGAGTATCCAGGTCCGTGCCTTCGCGGACCGGCATGTATGGGGTGTGGAAGTGGAAGACACGGGGATTGGCATTCCACCTGAGGAACGGAAGAAACTGTTCAGGAACCATTTCAGGGGCAGTAATGCCGTCAATCTGCAAGTGGCGGGAAACGGTGTCGGACTGATGATGGTACATAGGCTGGTAAGGCTGCACGGAGGCAGGGTCCGCGTTACCAGTACCGAGGGGAAGGGGACCATGGTATGTGTTATTTTTCCCCTGAGGAGCAGACGCCTTGACAAGGCATGCCCCGTTGCTTCGCCCAGGAAACAGGATACCGGGGAAACCCGCATGGGACCGGATTGCGGCCCCATGCGTGAGATCCTTCCAACAATGACCGGCGGGGACCGGCAGCGTATTCTTATTGTGGAGGACAATGACGATTTGCGGACCTACCTTGAGGGGCTGCTGAAAGAGGAATACCTGGTCCAAACCTGTTCCAACGGACGGGACGCGCTGCTTGTGGCGAGAGAATACAATCCGGACCTGATACTTTCGGACGTTATGATGCCTGAAATGGGAGGGGACGAACTTTGCGCGTCCGTCAAATCCGATATTGAGACATCCCATATCCCGGTCATGCTGCTGACCGCCTTGGGAGATGAGAAGGACATGCTGGAGGGGCTGGAAAACGGAGCTGACGCCTATATCACCAAACCGTTTAGCATAAACGTGCTCAGGGCGAATATCAGGAACATACTGGCAAACCGGGCACTGCTCAAACGGGCATACGCCGGTCTTGAGGACGGAGTCGGACAGGTTCCGCCGGACTGCCACAATACCCGGGACTGGAAATTCATGGCCTCCGTAAGGGAATGCGTCATGAAGAATATCGACAACCCCGGTTTCTGTGTGGACATGCTCTGTGGCATGCAGAACATGAGCCGCACCGGATTTTTCAACAAGTTGAAGGCGCTCACCGGCCATGCCCCGGCTGACTATATCCGCTCCATGCGGCTGCAATATGCGGCACAACTGCTCAGGGAAAAAGACTGTTCGATAACGGAAATCTCGGATGACTCGGGGTTCTCCGATGTCAGATATTTCAGGGAGGTGTTCAGGAAGTACTATGGAATGAGCCCGAGTGAGTACAGGAATTCGATGAGAGGATAACATCACGGGCAGACAGACTCCAGGATATGGCAGGTCTTATTGTCGGAGATGGTGTATGTTTCGCTCCGCACCGACAAGCCGGGCACGGTTAGCTCGTTCACCGTAATGATGAAGGCGAACAGCCGCCCTGCCCCAGTATTGAGGCTCGTGCCTGATAGGGATAGTAGAAATAATAGTGTTCGTCCAACAGCCCGCCTGCGAGCGGTGTCGGACTTTCAGTTTTCCATACGAGACCGCCCGTGTCGGCAT
>NZ_EQ973375.1:31111-47786 GCF_000157055.1 Bacteroides sp. 2_2_4
CCCTCTCGGCTGTCAGTTTCACGTTGGAATAGACTGTTTGAGTGCCCCGCACCACGTATAGGCTGCAGGCCCCGCTTTCGGAAAACTTGGTTTGGCAGCCATTCTCCACAGTACGGGTGGTTTTGCGAACAGCCGACGTATATCCAGCTTTTCAGATAAGCTGCGTTTTCAGTGCGTATATGTTCGGCTATCCCGAAAAACATTCCTGCCAGGGCTGCGGCGAACTCGGCCGTTAATTCCTCCTTGCCGTATTCCTCTGATCCGAACGGGTGCGCAAGATCCCGGTTCAATCGGGTGGGGTGTCCCGTGGAATGTCCCATTTCATGCAGAAGCGTTTCGTAAAAGCTCTGCATATCGACGAACTGCGAGCGAAGCGGCACTACGATATAATCGGCTAAAGGAGAATAGAAAGCCCTGTCGCCTTGCTGCTCCCGTATCGGGCAAAACCAGCTTTTCGCCTCCAGCATGGCGTCTATTTCGGGGTGCGCCTCTCCGGTTGTCCCGTCGGGCTGCTCTGCCTGTCCCCCTCTGAACTTCTCCCTTAACGCTTCCCATTCTTCCGGCCTCACGTCCGAAAAATTGGTCTGATCCAAGTTAAAGACCGAGTAATATTTATAGGTCGGTATAACGTTGTATTCCTGTTGCTGCTCCCGGCTTAACGCCTTGTATTCCTCAAAGGTTATTTTCTTGCGTGTTTCCTTGTGGTACACGTAGAAAAGGAAGTAATAGACCGGAAACGATTTCGATCCTTTCAGCACGGAGATCCCGGCCTCATTCGCCTGGTTGAACGTCATAAATACGGGTGTCTGGTACTGGAATTTCTCGCAAAGGAAAAGGAGTAAAAAGGCGTTGCCTCCGGCGTACCTGCGTCCTGTGAGGTTCTGCGGAAAGAAATTGCGTGTATTCGCCGCAATGGTGATCCAGGGCTTTTGCCAGTTGTCCTCTACCTGCTGGATCTTCTCGATCATTTATGTCTGACATCAAATTTGCAAACTGTTGCGCTGCCTTGTCGAAATAATCAGTTTTCATAACTACGTCCCCCGTTCTTTATCCTGGTGGGTGAGCCAGTTCTAAAGGTTGTTATCTCTTTTTCTATACCTCTAAGATAGCACTTTTATTTGAGAGATGCAAGTATTTAAACAACGTTTAACTAACTATTTATAAGATAATTATATGCAAAAGTAGTATTTTAGTATATACTAAATTTAGTATTTACTACCTGATTTTTTCCGATAGTAAACTCCCCACCTCGCACCCTCCCCCACCAAACCTTGCGGATGCCTAAGATTCCGATGTTTTTGTATCAAGACAACCTCATTTTGGTTTTTCGGGGCTGTCGGTGTGGTCGTCTTGCGTTTACCTTGAGTTCCGAGAGGTTTTTGTATGAGAACACCCCAAACGTTTTTTTCCATAGCACAAGTTTTTTAGGAAAAATACTACCTGGCTTTAGCCAGGCTGGAGATTTTTTCTAAAAGCCGCTTGCGGCTCAACTTGGGATATGGAAAAAGCCGTTTGACCTTTGCAGACAAAACCCCCGGTCAAGGTAAACGCAAGGCGGCCACGCCGGAAAAACTAAAATACCTCTCTCCCCTGAAAGGGGGGTTAAAACCGGGTTCGACAATCGGCTACCGGAGTTCCCGACAAGGAATGTTCCTTGCCCCGCCGACGAGTGCCTGCGCTCATCAGCCGGGCAAGGATCATTCCGGGTACTCCTTTCCGGATTGTGCCGATCAGTGAAAAGTCAGGCGCTTTTATCCGGCTGGCTTCACCGAACGAATCTATCCGGAAATAGCCTACCTTAGCCGGGTGGGTGGGGGGGGGTGTATTTATGCGTTAGGGATTGCAGTGGAAAGCCCACAGCCTTCAGGCGAGAACTTGGAGGCGGAAAGCCCGACCGTTTACGGGAACGCCCAAATCCTCCAAAAGAAAAGCGTACTAATACACTAAAATACTAAAAGTAGTAAATACCCTTAATTCCGCAACACTATTACAAATTAAACTTTTAAAGTACCTGAGCAACAAAAAGTTGCCCATGATTTTGCCATGTCAGAATTTTTACTTATCCTAGTGTTGCAAAAAAACAAGCAAAACTCTGATATGACATGGTGAAGATACAAATTAAACGAGATATACTCCCTATATTCGCGTAGTAATCCCCTGTTGTCCCTGTCGCAAGACAAACTCCAGGGTTTTGTTTTTATATACTCCCCCCTATACGGTAGCGTATGGATCTTTTTCCTGAATCACCTTTTTAATCTTGAACAGCCGTTCTTTGGTTAGCGGCTTTATAGTTTCCGGATCCTCACCGTCGAATGTTTCCCCGAAGATCAGATCGTCCACCTCCAGGCCATGATTAAAATTCTCCCTGATACAGTCCCTTAGCAACCAAAGGTTTTTGAGGTTCACCCAATCGGCCGTTATGTTCCTGATCCTTCTAAACATGATTATCGCAGTACGAAAATAATGCCCCACATGATCGTAATCATGGCAAACCCGTTTATCCAGATAATAAACATCTATTTCCTGGTTTTCTTCATCCTCCGCGATCCGGCAAAGGCAGAACGGTATCTGCTCCAGTTTATCCCATTCGATATATTCCGTTGATTTCATATTGTCATTATTATAAATATCATTACTTGACCAGCGAGGCTATCACTTTGGCAAATTCGGAAATATCCCCCTCCACGCTGGCCTTTTCCAACGCTTTCATATATTCTTTTCTACGCTCCACCGGAACAACCGTCCAGTTATAGCCTCCAGACGCAAGCATGGCGTTCAAGACGAACCGTCCCATTCTCCCGTTCCTGTCCATATAGGGGTGAATATACACGAAAAAGAAGTGTCCCAGGACAGCCCTTACCGCCGGGTGCGGCTCATTCTTCAAGAGATCGAAAAGGACGGGCATAGCGTCCCTGACCGCTTTCGGGTTCAACGGGATATGTTGCGATCCCCGTATATAGACCTGCCCGGTACGATAACCCACAATATCCTCCCTTTGCAAGATCCCCACCGTAACGAACGGCATCCACATCTGCATATACCAGACCAGATGATCCGCCCTTACCGCTTCCCCTGCGTTCTTTCCTTTCAGTATATCGGAGATCGTCCCCCTGACAGCCTGGAACGCCTGGTAATACCCACGTGCCACCAGTGCGTTTTTATGCTCCTTATCTTCTTTCTCCGGCTTCCAGTTCCCGACACGCACTTTCTCGATCAGTTCCGGGGAAACCCTATATCCCTCGATCGAGAGAGAATGATAAGCGTCCTCCGAATACTTTTCATCGACGGATCTCAAATACCCCTCCACGTCATCAATCTTTCCAGGGGCTTCGGGAAACAGTTCTACAACCTTATCCCTCATGTTCTCCCACATCAGGCGCAAGCGTGTGACGTAAGGCGACACTTCATAAACAAGGGGCGTTCGTGGCTGATCCTCGAACGGATCTTCTTCTCTCACGTCATACCCGAACCCCCGCATCGTGGAAACGATGCTGTCGGCGATTTCGCTGTTCCCGATGTTCCGGAACGCCCCGGCTATTCTTCCGGCACGAAGCGAAGCCCCGTTTTTCGTCAGTACCTTTAATATATCGGCAGCGTCCCGTATCATGGCCAGGCAGGTGCGGGCTGCGATCTTCTCCACTTGGAAATATCTCGGCGTGGCATATACCAGGGCTTCGGCAAGCGGATAGAGATTAAGGCCGTATTCCGGCTCTTTATATACCTGATCCGGAATCTCGCTTTGAAACACCAAAAGCGAGGTATCATACATCAGCTTTTGCGTGTTGTTATGGCCTTTCGGCGACTTGATAATCACCTGCACGGGCACGGTCGTTTTCCCCGAATACAGATCCAGCGACTGGTCGGCCGTCAAGCACCATTGTTCCCCCAGCCGGACGGCCGCGTATTTCGCGATAAAATACCAGAATGAGGTGTACCAGACCGTCGTGTCCCCCTCTGTTCCCGGCCTGGCCGCAATATACCAGCCTTTCATTACTTCCTGCAACCAGCCGTTATCCAACAGCCGGGTTAAATGCGTCCTCCCTATCTCGGCCGTCCCTTGCAGGACGACACAGCGGTCTTTCTCCTGGAGCTTTCTTAATTCCTCCAGTGAAGCCGCCATTTTCTCCGCCATTGTTGCCATAACCGTTTTTATTTAGATTCTGATTATTTTCGTGCAAATACTCGTTTTTAGACACGTGTAAATACTCGTTTTTAATTATGTGCATTTACTCGTATTTGTTGCAAAAATACAATATTTGTTCCGATAATCAGCTACTAATGAAGTCTTTTTTTACTTGTTGTATCGTTGAAACGGCCTTTCCCGTGAGCTTCGCCACGTTCCGGATCGAGTAGCCTTTCTTTAACAAGGCGATCGCCTCCCGGTATTCCTCTTTCCTCTGTTCGGCCGTTTTCCGACTTCCCGGCTTCCGTCCCAGCCTGCCCCCTTTCTGGATGTACAACTCCCGTCCGCTATTAAGGCGGTCAATGATCCCCTGGCGTTCGATTGCGGCCAGTTCCCCCAATAGGGTAGTAATCAGAGAGGACAAGGGGTTTACCGTCTTGTCCGGCCGTAATGTTTCCAGGTTCAGGTTTTGAATATACACGCATATTTTATGCGTGTGCAGCGTATCGAGTGACTTTAGGATCTCCAGGGTTGAACGCCCCAGGCGTGAGATCTCGGTCAGCAACAACATATCCACCCGGTTCTGCGGATCTGTGCAGTATTCCAGGCAACGGCTTAAAATCGGGCGTTCGATATTGGCCTTTCGTCCGCTTATCTTTTCCTCAAAGACCGCCGTCACCTCGTACCCCCGTCCGGCTGCGAACCTCTCCAGATCGACAACCTGCCGTTCGGTCGATTGCCTGGCCGACTGCGAGCTTACACGTGAATAAATAACCACATTCATCCCTTTTGCTTTTGTTCTTCCTTATCTATTGTTTTAATCACCTTATCCACCTCTTTCAAGGAGGCATTATTTCCGGATCTATCCAAAAAAGAAATTCGCTAATTAACCTATAATTACTATCTTTGCATTGTAATGCTTGGTAAAGCCTCTGTTATCAAAACACGTAACCAAGTCAAGGATATACCCGTTCATCAAGAACGGGTTTTTCTTTTGCGACAGCCCATTCATAAGACAAAGGATATTATAACAGGTCAGTAATCACAGCCGCCGGAATATCCAGCTTTGAGAAAGCGAACATCTTTTTCCCCAGATCCTTTAACGAGGCTCCGATATGGTACACGTCCGTTTCATCAACGATCAGGAAACGGTCGTGACTGTCCCGGTACGTCCTGATGTCGATAGGTGTGTACTGGCTGTTATGCCTGTCAAGATCAAGTTGGAGTTGCTGCGTGATACGCTGGGTGTAAATGGTGGCCGAGACACCGACGCTGCGTTTACTCAACATGAGCAAGACCGTTTCGTCCACATAGTTGTCGATAAGCACGATCGAACGCCTGGCCGACTTTACCAGATCGGTAGCGAACTTGTACGCATCGAAAATCTGGCCGTTATAAAAAATGCCTTCGACCGGGGGCAAGGCAGTACGCACAAAAAAATCTATCTTCTCGGTATGTTGAGCGACAGTCCTTTCAAGTTCTGACAAACGTTTATTAATGGAATACCCTTTTAAAAGATAGTCCTTTAAAACCTTATTCGCCCATTGCCTAAATAAAATACCTCTTTTACTATTGACACGAAACCCAATGGATATGATCGCATCCAAATTGTAATAAGTCAGATTGCGCATCACTTGCCGTTTGCCTTCCTGTCGAACTGTTCGGAAATCCCGAACAGTTGAACTTTCCTCTAATTCTTTCTGATCATATATGTTTTTTATATGCTCGCTTATATTTGCTTTGCTGGATTGAAAAAGATCCACAATTTGCGCCTGTGTCAGCCAAACGGTTTCATCTTCCAGCCTCACTTCCAACTTGACCGCTTCATCCGGCTGGTATAATATGATTTCTCCCTGTTCCATTACTTATTTACCTTTTCTTAATTCATCAAGCCTCTGCATCGCACCGCTGAACTTCTCACTAAACATCATATCATCGGGCAAAACAAACCAGGTGGGAATACCTCTCGACTGTGGATTACCTATACATTCATCTTGCCCGTTCTGTTTGCGGTAATCGTCCCATTCACTATAAGCGATGTTCCAACGAATACCTAATTTATAGGTATTTTCCCATTTAATAATAGCCAGTGAATAGGCCGGATCATCTTTGCCGTCATAAATCACTTCTACAACTTCAACCATCCCTTTAGGGGAATTTATAAACTTCGGATTTTTATACGAATAAGTGCTCATGTCTTTTATTTTTTATTTATAGCACACAAAGATACTCAAAAACAAATATATACATATATACATACGTATGATTAACGTATAAAAACATTTATGGTTATTCTAATCTTTGATTAATTCCGGTACAGAAACAAAACGTACCGAAAGACGGAAACAGGATTTATTTCGGTACGCTTCCCCGATCGGTACAAAAAACACGCAAAAAACGAAAATACTACTTTTAGTCTTTTAGTATATTAGTATTTTGACTATATTTGCGGACATGACAACCATTTAAAAAACTGAATTTATGAGCAAAGCAAAAGTAATCTCCGTATTGAATCACAAGGGGGGAGTAGGAAAGACCACAACCACGATCAACCTGGGCGGCGCGTTACGTCAAAAAGGGTACAAGGTTCTTTTGATCGACCTTGACGGGCAGGCCAACCTGACCGAATCGCTGGGCTTCTCCGCGGAGCTTCCCCAAACGATCTACGGCGCGATGAAAGGCGAATACGACCTGCCGATCTACGAGCATAAGGACGGTCTTAGCGTCGTTCCCTCCTGCCTGGATCTCTCGGCCGTTGAAACGGAGTTAATCAACGAGGCCGGGCGGGAACTTATCTTAGCCCACCTTATCAAAGGCCAAAAGGAGAAATTCGATTATATCCTGATCGACTGCCCCCCCTCGCTGTCGCTGCTCACGCTTAACGCACTGACGGCCTCGGATCGGTTGATTATCCCGGTTCAGGCTCAATTCCTGGCAATGCGTGGAATGGCTAAACTTATGCAGGTAGTCCACAAGGTGCAGCAACGTTTGAACTCGGATCTTTCGATCGCCGGGGTCCTGATAACCCAGTACGACGGAAGAAAGAACCTGAACAAGAGCGTTTCGGAACTGGTACAGGAAACATTCCAGGGCAAAGTGTTCAGCACCCATATACGCAACGCCATTGCGCTGGCCGAAGCCCCGACACAAGGACTGGATATTTTTCACTATGCCCCCAAATCTGCCGGGGCAGAGGACTACGAAAAGGTATGTAACGAACTGCTAACAGAAATAAAGTAACCATATGGCAAAGAAGAACGATTTAAAAAACAGTATGTCGGCCGGACTGACCGGGGGCTTAGACAGCCTGATCCAATCCACGGCCGGGCAAAAAGAGGCTCAAAAGCCGAAGAAAGCGAAAACCGTGCATTGTAATTTTGTCATGGACGAAACCTATCACCAGAACTTAAAGCTGATCGCGATCCGCAAAGGCGATTCGCTAAAATCGGTATTGCAAGAGGCTATATCTGACTACTTGGATAAAAACAGTTCCCTGCTATAACAGCGTATCGGGAATATACAGGGCAAACACGCCACAAAAGAAATTCTCCAGGAAAAAGGTACGCAAAAAGCAACCCTACACATAAATTACAGATGATAAAAGCAATAAAAAACCCGTTGGCAGGGTTAATCTTGCGTATGTTTAACCTGCCAACGGGTACGATATTAATAAACGTTTGGATTAAGGTTGGACGTTTACGTCTTTATTATTTGCATTAACCCAGCCTGTTGTCTCTGCATCAAACTGGATCGGATTCAACACAGCCTCTCCCTGATCAGTATAACCACCACCGAAAATCAACGTGTAGATATGACGCTTGCCCTGTTCCCATGTATCTCCGAACGGAACATAAATTGTTTTGTATTCGCTTGCTGAACCCAACAGATAAGCTCCGGACTGCCGGATTTTGCAGGCGATCTCCAGATAACATTGCTTCGCATTATCGGCCTCCAACTTGCTTTTGGTGGCTGTTTCGGAAACTTTCCAAGCAGTCAGCTCCTGTGGTATATTCAGCATAGGAGTATTTGTGGTAATATCGGTAGCTTCGGTATTGCTATTGACCGTGATGTCTGCGTTTTTCACTACGGTAAATGCGTGTGGAAATGCTAAATCAGACGAACTCCAACTTCCCGTTCCATCGGCTGCCGCAGGCAATGTGAAGGCACCGGCAAATTTGAAATTATGAATCTTGATCACGTCGATGTCCACCTGCATGTTATCGTATTGGGTCTTTGCTTTGAATACGACCTGTGACAGAATATGTTTGAAATTAAATTTCACTATTCCGTTGTTCATGTCTTTTGTCTGGCCTTTGGCCATGGCATACATCACGTCGTAGTTTGCATGAGTACCGGCTCCATACTCATCCATGCAGGTATAACTTATCTTTTGGACATCCTTGGTGGCTTCCCAACTATAAAACACCATCATGTCTTCACTAACCGTTCCGGGATTGAACGCGTAAAAGTCCAAAGCCTCGGTAGGCCAATAACGAAGGTCGCTCGCATTGTCATAATCCCACTTACCATTTTTGTACACGATCTTCACTCCGTCATGTTCAAATTCCGTGTCGTTCTTTCCCATGAAGGCAGTACCATCCGCCGTAAAAGCGAACACGTCGAAATCGGTGTTCTTCAAGTTGGTGTTGGTAGTAGGGGTAGCCCTCGTTTCCGCCGCATTACTTAACACGTTAAAACCAATCGCATTTCGTGAGGAGGTTTCCACATTCGCAATCTCCTCTTCTGAGCAACTCATCAGTAGTACTCCAAAGATTGCCCAAAGCATTACTGTACTTTTTTTCATAAAATGAATAAAATTGTTAATAAATATAATTAATAAAACTCGATTACAACACTATATCCACATTCACATCATCCCAATCATCAACGTCCACATCAAATCCCGGACCGCCACTTCCCGGCTCGGATGGTACCTCATAATCAAAATTCAACACCAGATGCACATCACCGATATGCCCCGCTACCGGGACATCATGCACTTGGTCGCTCACGTCCTGTTCCAATACAGACATGCTGCCTGAACGGTTCTTGAGATACAGCCGGAAAACATTGGGCTCTCCTTCAAGTGCGGAATGTCCAAACGTATAGAATCCGCCTATAATCTGATTCCGTGAAACCATTCCATCAAAGAGCAGGCTCTCCGAAAGATCGGCGGGCAAACTGTCGCCGGACATGTTAAGCGAGCCGGACATGCCGGAAAGAGCGGCCCGCAAATCCGCCACCCTGTCCAGTCCCCGAATTCCGTTCACCTCATACGTGTAGTGACATACCATGTTTACGGGAGTTAGCCGTATTATCTTCGTGCTTCCTTCCGGAATGTCCTTGAGGATAACTCTGTCTATATGGTCGCCACACAGCCAGGGTGGGGTGACGGCCATTGTCTGGTTATCCGGCGACCGAACATCACGCGTATCGGCAGTAAAAAGCGTGTAACTGCCGTTTTCTTTCCAAACCATCCCGTCGGTATCGTAGTTGAAGCAAATTACCCGGTAATCATTCTCGGGGAGCTCCACTTCCCCATCCTCTCCTCCGGGGAAATCAAATATCCACGTGTTGCTTTCATCATCGGTCGGATAAAATACGACCCTCATGCCTTCAGGCTTGTCATGATTGGAAATCTTGGTCCAGTCGAATACTACCCGCACCGTGGCAAAGTGCGGATGATCGTAACATAAATCCTTATGCTCACAAGCCGTCAGTCCCATCCATAAAAATATGAACACCAGACTAAAGCGTATCAGTATCACTGCCTGCCTCCTTTCTTCCGGCTATAATTCCCCCGCCCGATCAACCACACCAAAGAGATACCCGCCTTGGTCGGGCCGAACCAGCAGCGTTTTTTAGTGGTCTGCCATACATAGTGACCGTCCAAAGGGATGTACTCCTTGTACAATCCTCCAAGGTAGCCGATTCCCAACGTGAAATCCACATTGAACCGATGTCCCACAGGTAACGAGTAGCCGTAAGCCACGCCTCCCCCGTAACTCCATTTATCCCCCAAGTAACCTTTCCCACCCAATTCGAAATCATAGGTGACGATCTGCCCGTACAATCCGACATGATGCCCGGAAAACGGTTTTTCCACCGCTCTCCGACCGAACCAGCGGCGCAACTCCACATCTCCCCCATAGATACGCCAATAATTATGCTTCCGATCACTTTTCCACCAGGCATACATCCAATTCCCGGCCACAGACCAGTTCTTCCCCAAACAGAACTCAACCCCGATGTCAGGTATCAAAACAGCGTCATAAAGCAAGTTTGTTTTCACCGCCATGCAAAACGGCCGTTTCTTTACCGGAGCTATGACGGTAACGGTATCACGGATGCACAACGTATCACGTGTATGTATATATACCGTATCTCTGACGGGATTTATCGGATCACTATCATAGCATATTTTCACCATCGACGAACGAAGTTTCGGAAAATGGAATTTATACAAATATGAGTATGGCCTCCCCCCTTTCAGTCTTTTCAGTTCTCCCCCCCAATAAGGGCTATCCTGGTTTTCCAAACGTACGATCTTCTCCAACAAACGAAGGACATCCTCCCTCTCCGGAACATTCACATCCGCTCTCACCATCGTTATAAGTCCGTTCCAGTCGCTTCCCGAAAAATGAAAATCCCTCTCCAATACCGGAATCTTTATATAAGGTGATATATACCGCCACAAAACCTCTGCTCGTTTTTCAGACAGCCTTCCATTCAACAGCCCCCCTCCTTCCGGGGAAGCTCCTCCTATTATTTGAATTTTCCTGATAAGACGGACGGAGTCGTTCAATGCGGAACAGATTTTAGCAAACCGCTCCATCTCGTTCCCATTGTCAAGTAAACATGTATCTATATTTACCTTTCCTTGATGAAAATAGATCCTTACCGAATCACGCTTCTCCTGAGCGGATATTTCTCCGCTTATACTCAACACGAGCACGAACAATACACATTTAATATAAAAAAACATCTTTTCGTCATTTAATCATTTGTTAATATGACAATCCAAACCCAGGCTTTTACACCCCCTGAATTTCAACCGCTAAAGATATGCACCTATAAACCAACCTCCAAAGCAAAAAACAAGTATTTTAAACTTATAAATACTTAAAAAGACAACCACACAACAGCTACAACACTTACCACAGCAGCCAATCACGCTTACACAACAATTAAAAACACTTAACATCATAAAGAAAAGTACTTAAACATACAAAAAAAAAAAAACAGTTATTTTTGCAGGAAACATTATACTTAATAACACTTAAAACAATAAAACACATGAAATTCAGCACAAAAGCCGCTACTTTTCTAAGTTCAATAAAAACTCAAACTTACGACAAAAAAGAAAGCGAAATGATAATAACGTATCAACAAAAACGTGTCTTTCATCTATCCCTGCTCATGCTGGCCTTATGCGCACCCATATACATATATTCAGTTCCATTTCCCAATGAACAGTTTTATTATATTAACAGCGTATTATTCCTGTTTATCATTATGTGCACTCTCGCTTATTTTAAAAAGAGAGTAAATCTGACCACGACCTTTTCCATTATACTGATAGCCATACATATCGAGATTTTTATCGAGATAATTTATTGCTCAATATGTAGCGGATATGAATATAGTTATCAAAGAGCATTGATAATGAGTAACATTACTATCTCTCTCTTATTTACCATGCTTTCCATCTGTGCCTATATGAGTAATATCTCCATCCTATTGTCCTCCCTTACCATAGCTTCCTATACAATCTGCACACTTATCACCGACGAACCGTTCCTATACAGTTATCTGCCTTTGATCATCATCATATACACCATGATCCCCTTATTAGGAAGATCCTTACACAGTAATATCAGCAGCTTGCTAAAAAGTAGCAACTTGCTAAAAGAGGAAGAGGAAATGCTTTTGAAACGTCTCCAAATGAAAAAGGAAGAACTATTCGCGTTCGCCGAGTTGTTAAGCGAGAATAACCCGGAAGAAAAGACAAGCTCCCTGTTAAACATAATAGGGGAACAATCCAAAGAAAATCTTTTTACAGCCCTTGCCGCATACCAGAAAAAGGAAAAAAGTAAACTTGATACAATCAGGAGAATATATCCCAATTTATCCCCGTCCGAATTAAACATCTGCCGTTTAATACTGCAAGACAAGACCGTCAGCCAAATATGCGAATTATTACATCGGAGTAGCGGAAACATAACCAGCCAACGAGCGAACATACGTGCCAAACTCGGACTGAAAAAAAGCGACAATTTAAAAGAAGCATTACAAGAACGCATGAGGCTGTATGAAGAAGAACACCGGCAAGAGGACTTTTCAGCCATGCGTTAGGGATTGCAGAGTAAAGCCCACAGCCTTTAGGCGAGGACTTGCAACGGAAAGCCTGACCGTCCCACAGGAACGCCCAAAAGAAAAAGAATCCCCCGAACATTCATCCGGGGGACATCCAAGCCGTCACATCAATTATAATACAGATTCAGATCATCCGTGCCAATCTCCTTTCCGTCCCGGAAAACAAGGCGTAAATCAATCCTCTCTCTGTTTTCATTGCCACAAAGATAGACATACCGGCCAACATACGCATCATACTTATCAATCAGTTCTAACGGTATGACCGGCATGGGAAAAGGATACACCTATATTGCATATAGCGGAAAATTTGTAAGATTACCCTGTACTTTATAAGGCAACATAGAAAATCTCTCCGCATGCAATTCCGGTCTTTTTCCCAGTAATGCTGTCAACGAATTGGCCCGGACATTCCCTTCGGCCTTCACTTCTATCGGCACCATTTGGGCATTACGTTGAATAACAAAATCCAACTCAAGACGCGAATTGTCTGTGTTATGGTAATAAATCGGTGACACGCCCTTACTTTTCATCTGCTGCAATACATACTGTTCAGTCATTCCTCCCTTGTATTCCTTAAATATGTCGTTTTTAATCAAGACTTGGGCCGGATCTGTCTTGACCATAGCACCCATAAGCCCCAAATCAACCATATAGAGTTTGAAAGCCGACAGGTCTTCATAAATATCAAGCGGAAGCTCCGGTTTGGTACATCGAGGCACTTTATACAACAACCCGGCATTTACAAGCCATTGAATGGCCATCTCAAAATCATTGGCTCTGGCACCTTTTCGCAAAGCTCCGTAAATGAATTTCTTGTTTTCTTTAAATAATTGGGAAGGAATGCTGTTCCATACCATTCGGACACGCGGAACCTGTTCTTTGGGCGCATGTTTTGAGAAGTCAAGATCATAGCCTTGCAAAATCTCCGACTGTATTCTTCTGACTTCCAGCAAGGAATCCGTTTCTACATATTTGAGTACAACTTCCGGCATACCACCTACATAATAATATTGCCGAAGGAGATCTGTATATTTGTCATGCAGGAGGCTTATCGTTTCAAAATCCCCACTCATAAGCAATTTACAAGCTTCTTCTTCTCCCTTGGCGACAAGAAACTCTTCAAAGTTCATAGGAAATATATTGATGACATTTACCTTCCCTACGGGATAAGACACATCCTGATGAAGGGATATCCCCAAAAGTGAACCTGCCACAGCTATATGATACTCCGGAACCTCCTCTTTAAAATACTTCAAAGATTCCAGTGCTTCCGGGATATCTTGTATCTCATCAAGGATAATAAGCGTATCACCCGGAGTAATGTCAACGGAAGTCATCGCACGCAGCCCCCGTAAAATTCTGTCAACATTGAAATCCTGAGAAAAAAGCTGGCGTGCAAGGTTATTCTTACGGCATACCACATAAGCCTCTTTTTTGTATTCAAGTTTGGCAAACTCATGGAGCAGCCATGTTTTCCCAACTTGTCGGGCACCATTTAAAATCAGAGGTTTTCTATCCTCACGGTTTTTCCATTCTATAAGTTGTTGCAAAACAAATCTTTTCATCTACAAACAGCATTTTTATACATGTAAAAACAGCGTATAATACATTTATCCGCACTTATTTAAAGCACAAATATACTAAAATAAGCAGATAATAGAAGCAATCTTATACATTTTTCCGCACTTTAATCAACTCCAATGGAAAGCAGTAGCCAATTTAGGATTGCCTTCTCCACGCTCGATGGCCACCAGCGTATTGATGCCCACGCCCGCCAGTTCGGAGAAGTTCCAGCTGATTGACCTTCAAACTCTTCCTGCACTCTTTAATCATCTTTCCTAGCTCTTTCATATTCACAACACATTGTGATTTTAGTCAGTTTTCATCCTAGTTCAAAGAAAAAAACAGCCGATAAAGCAACTATAATCATTGTATTCATATAGATTAACATCATATATTCAAGTTAATCTATATATTTACATGGATTATTTGTATATTTGCAAAAAAGGAACAACCATGTGGAATGAAATGAGCAATCCAGCTGTGCTGATGAGAATCGGCCAGCGCATCAAAGAGACACGTATCAGGCAGCATATCACGCAGGAAGAACTGGCAACGGCTTCCGGTGTAAGCCCCTTGACCGTTGCGAACATCGAGAAGGGCAAATCGGTATCGCTGCTGTTGTTCATCAGCGTACTCCGCTCGCTCGGCCTGCTGGAGAACCTGGAGCAACTGGTACCGGAAATCCGGGTCAGCCCGATAGAGCTCAAAAAACTGCAAGGAAAGAAACGCTACCGTGTACGCCATTTAAAACAAGATAACCATGAATGATTTGATAGTAGATGTAAAGCTATGGGGAGAAAGCGTAGGCTCTCTCTATTGGGAAAAGGAAAGCAATGCCGCCTTGTTCGACTATGAACGGAAGTTCATCCGCTCCGGTCTTGACATTTCTCCCATCATCATGCCCATCAGCCAGTACAGGAACACCCCCTACCGGTTCCTTGAAAACCGTACCGACTGTTTCAAGGGGTTGCCCGGCCTGTTTGCCGATTCACTGCCGGACACTTTCGGAAACCAGATCATCAATGAATGGTTTGCCAGCAAGGGATTGTCCGGAGAAGAGATTACCCCTTTAGACAGGCTTTGCTATGTAGGCAAACGTGGCATGGGCGCACTGGAGTTTGAGCCGTCCTCGCCAATCAACGGCATGAACGAATCATCAGTGCTCCATATCGAGGAACTGACGGAGCTTGCCAAATCCGTATTCACGGACAGAATGGCTTTTCAGGTCCAACTGCGCCAGGAAGGAAGAAACATTCTGGATATACTGAAAGTGGGAACATCTGCCGGAGGTGCCAAGCCCAAGGCCATCATCGCCTACAACGATATTACCGGAGAGGTACGCTCCGGACAGGTAAAAGCTCCTGAAGGATTCGGATATTGGCTGTTGAAATTTGATGGCGGCAAATACAGCGAACACACGCAGATAACGGACAATCCACAAGGAATAGGAAATATCGAATATGCCTATCACCGGATGGCAAAAGCCTGCGGTATCGATATGATGGAATGCCGGTTACTTCAGGAAAAAGAGTCATATCACTTTATGACACGCCGTTTTGACCGTATGAAAGACGGAGAGAAAATCCATGTACAGACATTGGCCGGGCTTGCCCACTATGACCGTGACCAACGCCATTCATACGAAGAGATATTCCGTATCATGCGGCAGATGAACCTCCCTTATCCAGATCAGGAGGAACTATACCGAAGAATGGTGTTCAACGTCATGAGCCGTAACCATGATGACCATAGCAAGAACTTCTCTTTCCTGATGGATAGACAAGGGAAATGGAAACTGGCCCCGGCATACGACCTCTGCTACTCATACACACCGGGCGGCAAATGGACGAACCGCCACCAACTGTCACTCAACGGCAAACAAGACAATTTCACGATGGAAGATCTGCAAAAGGTAGGTGAGAACATGGGCATCCGGGAACACAAACAGATTATCGAAAAGGTACAGGAAACCGTATCGTATTGGCATGAGACTGCCAAGGATTGCGGGGTCAAGCCGGAACACGCCGATTTTATCGGAAAAAACCTGCTCTTGTTCGGCAAGCAACTGCATACCATCCAAATGCCGGACATTGCCAACGAACAAGAGCAGGCTTTCATGAAGGCTATGCGAAATGATGACTTCAACGCCATCCTGGAACTGAAGATGAGAGGATATCAGCCATCGGAGAACGTACTGAAAAGCCTCCAGCCGGATATATCCGCCACCAACTTCATCGCTGCCGCCAAAATCTTCCAAATGGAAGGGATGCTAAAAAGCCTTCAGGACATAAAGCCTGTGCAAAGCCCGATTATAGGCGGCAATAAGCGTAGCATGGAATTGGGGGATTAACACACAAACGGCATCCTGTACCATTCAATATAATAGTAAATATATTAATTGTTATCTATCATATTTTGATTTAACAGTTAATATATTTACCTTTGCGATATGACAACGAATCACATCACCCAAGCCATGGCCAATCCGGAAATCATAGCGGAACTGGGCAGGCGATTTAAGGAATACAGGCTAACCTATAGGTTCACACGTGTCCACTAAAAATCATTAACACTTCCCTTAACTAATAGTTCTATAGCTATTTGCAGCTATTG
>NZ_EQ973375.1:47815-66987 GCF_000157055.1 Bacteroides sp. 2_2_4
ACGGCACACAACAAGAAGGAAGGAGGGATTGAGAAAAGTTTTGGACGACAAAAAATGTTGGGGACAGTGAAGCCGTCCAGCGTTATTTTTTTCGGTACAAAGGGCGAAGACCGGAACTCTTTCATATCCATCCACCGAAATAAATTTGCCGTTCAAAAACAAAGGGTCTCAGATGGAGCTATGAAAAAGCACACAAGGGGAGGCAGAAAACAAGGAAAAGGGAAGAACGGAAATAAAAAAAAGTAAAATCCAACAGACAGAACAATAAACAAAAGCATAAATATTAGGCAAAATTGTCCCGATAAAAGAATTATAACATGACTATTGAAGATGAAATCCTCCAATACCTGCACTATCATCCTCTATCAAACAGGGTTGAGATAACGCTTGGGATAACCAATCCTCCCAGTGGCAGGATTGTAAAAAGACTACTGGCCGATGCCGTAACCAAAGGAATGATAGAAGTACTCTAACAATAGTAGTGCCACTATATTATAAGCAGCACTGCAATTGTTCCTTACCCCAGCAAATGCACCTCCTGTAACCTCACCAATCCCAAATACATCTTCAAGAACACCTCCTGATACACCTTCAGATCCGGGAAATAGACGAAAGACTTCCGGGAAAAAGAGAGACATGTGAATGGCCGTTCATTTGGAACCTCCATTTCCGGATAGCGTTTCTTCGCCTGGTCAACCGCCATCTTGTTAAGTGAAGCCACGAAGTTGGCCTGGCGTATCGGATTCCATTTCGGGGTTTCAAGAATCATCATCCCATCTTTCCGCTCAGGAATAACCAAATATTCATCCTGCACGTTACGGGCGTAATAGCACACAAAAGACAAGGCCTCATAGACATTATCCCCTACATGAATACCGATAACCCGTTCTTCAGCCGGTGTACCAGCAAAGCATTCCGCAATCTGCTTCATGGCATACCCATGCAACAAGGCAGCATTAGAAGCCAACAGATAAGCCGGTGCGGTACGCTCTCCTCCCCTATCGATGGCAGCAAAGAGAGAAGGACTCCAACAGAGATGGATGATCTTTCCTTTCTCTTTCTCACGAAGGGAAGCGACACATAACCGGTTGTCAAAGACCAAACGGGCTTTTTTCGTTTCCGGATGGAACTGGAACACGTTCCGTACCCTGTCCGGCTTATGGATATCCATCATCAGATAGCCTTGCCACCCGGACACATGTTTTGTCTTTAAAGTTGTTTCGCTTTCCTCCACATCAAAGAGATAAGACAAGAGCTTTTCCCGCTTGCAACATACGGAAAGAGAAAACTCATCCTGTTCTTTCATCTGCTGCATATCCAATGAAAGGAGAAAAGCCAATTGCCAAGGAGTAAGCTCGGAAAAGCCATGTAATTCGATACAAGAGAACGAACCTTTCTCCGGTGAATAAATGGCATACCCTCGGTCATCAATCTCATATTTCAACATGAAATCCCCTTGTTCGACGGGAAGATAATTCTGTAAAACGGTCTGATAATTCATAAAGAAATATATTATATTAAGTTAGTATTCATAAAGAGAAATCGGGGCCACTCTTGCGTTTCCGTTTCTTTTTGGACGGTATGAGATCATCCTCTTGCGACTTCTTCCCGCTGCCGGTAATGTCAAGATCCGGAATGGCCGTAACTCCCCTACCCTGCATATAGAAAGCCTCACGATCCACCCGCTCACGGAACTCCCCTACCCTATTAATATGTGACGAGAGACCGACTGCCACGCCATCGAAATGCTTCTGTATATTCTGATAAGTGAGCTTACGGGAAAGATCCGCACCTTTAAAGAGATGAGCATTTTCCACGTTTTCCATATAGAGAGAAATCCCATATGCGCCTTTGCCGTTTACATGCTCCGTCACCCGAATCGATTCTTCCGCCAAGTTCTTCTTGAAATCCTCATATCCGGAAGAAGCGTTCAAAGCCTTAAACACGTGGTCATAGAGATAATGCTTCTGTTCATCGGCACTCATGCCATGCCCATCAAAACGGATATTACCGAAGCGATATTTCTGAGGAAGCGAAACGTCCTTCAGGTAAAAGCCTGAATCCTTGATGCCATAGACATAATAGGATTTGTCCTTCTTGGTGACCAGACGCATATACAATCCTTCTTGTTCCAGGTTCCTTCGGAAATCGGATGTACTTTCGGAAAAAGAGTAGATGCGGTCAAGCTGTTGTAACAGTTCATCCTTGAACAAGGGGTTGAAAAAACCTCCTTTTTCCAGCAATGCGAAAAGGTTGTCATAGCTTTCATCCCCCAACAGGACACGCCATTCTTCATTGGCCAGTTTTATTTCTTGCAAGGGTTTATCCAAAGACCAGTATGTATCGGATTGTTCTAGGACAGCCGATACCTTATCCTTGTAATTATAACTACGCATGGCTTTCTTCAAGGCCGCATCGAAATAATAGTTACGGTATTGCGCCTCTCCCAACGTGGTTCTCTTGCCTCCTTCCCTTTCCAAAGGCAACAGACCGTACTTCTGCTCCAGTTCCCTTGAGATCTTTTCGGAACGGCTGTAATTATTCCCGGAAGGAATGCTTTTGCCTTCTTCATCAATCGTGGTCAGCAGCACATGCACATGGCTGTGTGCCTTGTCGGTATTCAGGACAACGGCATAACAGGACTTTCCGTACCCCATCCTCTCGATATATTCCCCGGCAAGAGAAAGCCACTGTTCATCGGAAAGGCTTTCTCCCGGATAGAGGCTCAGAATAAATTCCGCATAAGGTAGTTTCACCCGGTCATTCAACTGGGAGATAAGTTCCATGTAGGCTGGCATGGCGGCCAGTTCGTCACCGGTGGAGGTGCAAAGCACTTTTCCGTTTCCTTCCTTGACCTTGGAAAGCTGGTATTCGATTTTCCGGCTCATGGACAGGTGGGATGAGAAAGAAGGCTGTATCTCGGCTATCATAACAATTTCCGGTTAATGGTTTCTACATCCGAAAGGTATTGGTTAATCCGATCCAATGAATACAATATATTTTCATCGGACGGAAGCGTATTGATATGTTTGGCAAGCTGGTTGATATTGGCTCCTATTTTACGAAGTTCATATATCATTTGCACATCGGTTTTCGACATGCTTCTGCCTTTCAAGGCAGACTCTCTGATAAAGGAAGAAAGGGATTTTCCCTCTTCCTTTGAACGTTGAAGAAGCTGTTCTTTCTCGGCTTCCGTCAAGCGGATCTTTATACTTATATCTCGATTCTCTTTCATATATACAGAGTATGTGAGTGTAACGAACATTGGTCGGCAGCTCGGCTGTCGCAAGGGTTTTTGTACCCACAAAAACATACCTTGCATTAGCAAAGATATACAATAATACTCAGCTGTGAAATAAAACCAAACAAAAGTCTTGATTTCTTAATCCTGATTAACCGCGCACTTTGTTACAAAGCAACTACGCACATTGTAACAAGCAAACGAAAAGCCATTAGTTACAAAATACATAATTACTAATTATATTATTACAAAGTATGAACATACATACTTAACTATAATATTAATAACATACATAATTATATTCATATTTATATATGTAAATACTTATATAATTAAGTAAATAAGTGTGTAATAAATTAATTATAAAAGTATGCAATTATTTAATTTATTATTTATATATTTGCGCACATACTTAAAAACGTACATTATGGGACAAATATTACCAGGAGTAGTCGTAGCTTTTGAGAATCCCAAGGGCGGGGTAGGAAAGTCCACATTGACAGCTTTGTTTGCAGGTTATATTCATTCGCAGTCAAACGAAGAGGGTGGCTTATCCATTGCCGTGGTGGATATCGACGACATGCAGAACACTATCGGAAAATTACGTGAGGACGAAGCCGAGGACGGAATCATGAAAAAGGAAGAAGAATATGAGGTTATCAATATCTCTTCCTCAGAGTTCATCAACCAACTGGATTTCCTTCAGGACAATTACGACATTATACTTGTCGATTTTCCGGGTAACCTGAAACAAAACGGTGTAGTTGAAACGCTGCACTTCGTTGACGTGATTATCATTCCCTTCGAACCGAACCAGACCGATTTAAGACCTACATTGACCTTTTACTATAACATCTATGAAGGGATTATTGAAAGCCGTCGAAAGATTGGTAAAAAGACTACCATGCGTGGTGTTATGAACCGTGTTCTTCCGAATGTGCTGGAGTTCAAAGAAATTTTGAAAAATAAAAAAACCTTGCCTTTCGAGTTGATGCAAAACTACATCAAGGATTCAAGGGTTGACTATCAACGCAATTTAAGTACGCTGAGTAAAGCGTACCATCATCCCTGTGATGCGTTCTGTGAAGAGGTATTGGAATTAATCTGTAACCATATAGGAGAATAAAGCTATGGCAACCAACAAAGAAAGGACATCATCAGCCGCCATGAGAAAACTCTTGCTGCAAAGCGCCAGTAAGAAAGAGCAGGAAATCCAGCAGATCGGAAGTGTTGCGGAAAGCACCATTCCCCAACCTGCGATTGAGCAGCCCATCCATGAAGAGGTGAAAGAATCGGCTCCGGTCACAGAAACCGTCCAAGAACCTCAGCCGGAACAAATGGAAAAGCCGGAATCCAAACCTTCCGTGCAGTCTTCTCCAAAAACAGAAGAAAGCAAAGTCTGCGGAAAAAAATTCTCGGAATATCTGGAAGAGCGAAAATTAAAGAATACCGAAGTAATCCGGATATCCAGCGAAACCCACAGAAAGCTGAAGCAGATTGCTATGGCCACGGGATTAGGAATGCACAATATCGCCAACAACATTCTTGAAGACGTATTAACCAGCCATAACAAGGAGATTCAAGCGATACTGAAGAAGTATATGAGCATCTGATTCTACTTTCGGAAAAATATATATACGCCTGTTCGACTGCATTTGTCGGGCAGGCGTTATTTTTGCACGCCATTTTAGTGAAGGCCGGCATTGAACCGGGACACTTTTACACAACTGCGGAAAAATCCCTTTGCCTATTATCCTGGACAATATGTTAAAGAATTCAAACTTCTACTTGTTTCCACCTCAAAATTTTTTCCGAAAGTAAGAATACGGTAACAAAATCATTTCTTCGTTTTATTTAGGTTTTTAGGGATTTAAGTATTTGTGGGACACTTTTACACAACTAATAAGGGAGGTTTTCCGTATAATCAACTATATTATTGCAAGTTAGCACTTACTGGCATCTTCTCGTAACCGGGACACTTCTGCACAACTAACCGACTATTCGGGACACTTCTGCACAACTGAACAGGAAAGTCGGGATACTTTTACACAACTAGAATCTGCATTCGGGACACTTTTACACAACTAAATCAGGAATCCGGGACACTTCTGCACAACTAAACCGGCCATTCGGGACACTTTTACACAACTGGGGGATCGGAAACAGCCGTAGTCGGGACACTTTTACACAACTAAATCAAGAAACAGCACGAAAAAAATGCTTTGGAATCTTCATTTATAGGGAGTTAGATTCACTATCTCCGTAAAAAAACGTATCTTTGCATCAGTAAACAACAAGTGTCCGCCTATGAAGGAAAGTAATACACAAAAAGAGTTGAGCAGAGTCCCCAGGACTCTCAGCGAGTCTTCCAACACGAAAGTATTGGAAGTTCTATTTGATGCAGGCGGCACTGTCATGTCTGACATTATCATTTACGTGGCATCTTCACAAATGAAAGATCTGTTCGGCGACTGCTGGTTCTCCATCAACGATTTTTGTGAGGTCATGGGGTATGAACGAACCAAGTTGCAACGAAAACTGACCGAGAAGCAGCTTGATTTCCTGTTCAGCAACCAACGTCCGGTATATATCACCGAACAGAACGGCCAAAAGATAGAGCATCCGATAGAGAACACCTTTGAAGCGGCGTTATACCGTTTAGGGACATCCAACCTCAGTGTAGCATACGCCATGAACGGCAAGACGCAATATAAGTTCATTCAAATACTGGACCGCTTTGAGATAAAGGATAACTTCGGCACGAAAAAGCGCACCAAGCGGAATTACAACGTGCATCTGAGCAAAGATCTGATGAATACTTTGCTTACCGAATACAATCTGCTGGAACTGAAAGACTACCGTAACCTGCCCAACCGCAAAGGCTACCGCAAGTTTTATCTGAACCTGGCGAAAATGATTTACCTGATCAAGTATAAGATTGACCAAGGACAAGCACCTTATTTCACCGTTACGGTTGACCAACTTGCTAAGGAATTTGATGTAACGGTAAAGGACAACCATGACCGGAAGAAGAAGGTGACCAGCATCTTAAACGGTATCAACAAAAAGCTGGAGAGAACCAAATTCCAATACCAGTACATCAAAGGAAAAGGGGAGAAGTGGCCCTACACCGTACAGTTTTTCTTTGACCAGGAAACATTGGAATATTTCGACGAAAAGATAAAGGCGATACTGACCTCGCAATATCACGATGCGCTTAAATCATGCTTCTTGTTAAACAAGAAAGGCATTCCCGTGAGCAGACATTATCAATATAAGGATTTCTTTAAATTGGGAACCGGCGAATATTATCATGAATTTACCGCATGGCTTTATTCTGAAGAGGACAAGGAGATTAAGGAGAACATCTACCGGGATATCTATATAAAGGTAGTAGGCATTCGTCCAGAAGACCTTGCCGTCAACTTAAATCCCTAAAAGTTGGAACAAAAACCATAAAATAGTATCTTTGCAGCGGATTGTCAGAAAATTGGCAGCCCGCTTTTTACATACGTCCGTCTGTCTAACAAAAGAGTGGCATCTATCGTTAAGGAATTAACAACAACAGGCGCATGCCTGTACCAGTATGAAACTGGTACGGGGCGTGCCTTTGTTGTTGGAACGCCACGTCCATGTTAGAGGGTACGTTTCCGTACCCTTATATAAACATAAAACAAATTCAATGGTTCAAACAATTGCCACCCTGATAGATGAGACGCTCATGGTAATGGGCGCCCATCTTCACGTGCGGATGACAGACGAAGAAAAGGCGTATCTTGATGCTCATTTCGAGCTTATCCATATCAAAAAGGGAGAACACCTCGTCACCAGGGGCGAGGAAGTATGCTACCTCTATTATCTGGAATCCGGCATCGTCCGGTTATGGTTTCCGGACAAAGAGAATAGAGAGATTTCAGCACGGTTTATCCAAGCCAAAGAGTTCATCAATTTTTTCCTTTCACATGAAGAACACCATGCCCACTACAATATCAAGGCATTGGAGCCATGCAAGATCTGGAGATTGCCCAAAAAAGATCTTCATCAGCTATATGAGTTATCCATCAATTTCAACAAGCTGGCCAGAATACATTTGGTAAGATCCATCAACCGCAAAATAATAAGGGAAGAGGAGTTTTACACACTGGATGCCGAAGCGCGTTACAAAGCGCTTTTGGCCAATGAAAAATGGCTGTTACGTTCAATACCCTTAAAAGACATAGCAAGTTATATCGGCATCACGCCACAAGCATTGAGCAACATCCGAAAGCGCATATAAACCAAACCCTATAAGCCGGGCAGGACAGTTTTACACAACTAATCCTATCCGGCTTTTTTCTGTAGAATTATTCCACACCTGCCGGTTTACGGCACATGTATTTTTTAATGCACATTAAATAAACACGAAAGGCCCTTTAAAAGCCTTTCATAAAATTTGTCCTCCCGTATATAATCTATATGTTTGGAGCGAAAACAACGCGATAAGCACCTTGATTCGGTTCTGCCGACAGGAATCCGCGTAAATTGGAAACACCGTATGAGACAAATAGAAAAATATATAACATTAATAACCTAAAGAGTAATTCCCATGGAACACATCAGACTGACTGCTATCAGCCTTAGCCTGCTGTTATGCACCGTAAGCGCTTTTGCGCAACGCCATTATGAGAACATCCCGGCACTTGAATTGAACTACGGCACTAACCTGTTCGGCAATGCAGGCAACTATTACAACCTCTCCTTTTCCAGATACATCAACCGGACAAGCTATTGGAAAGCCGGGTTTAGCTATTTTGAGAAACCTTACGAATACACAGCCAACCTACCGCAAGTCTCTACCTTGAACCCGGAAGAAACGATTCCCGAAACGATACATGACAAGGGTAAGGACTTTTTTGTGGACGGCGGTTATTACAGAACCCTGGCCTGCAACCTGAAATCCGTTTACTGGGGCATCGGCCTGGGAGGATTCATCGGTACAGAATACGTCCGCCACCCCGATAAGGAATACAACTTCATCATCGGCCCGAAACTGGAAACGGAACTGGAAGTATTCATCCTGCCCCGAACGGCATTGCTTGCCCGCATACAACAACATTGGAATCCCCTATCCATTGACAAGTGGAACACTGTCTGGAACGTAGGAATAAAGATACTGCTCTACTAACCGACAAATCATATCACCATGCTTATTATCATATTGTTAGCCGATACAAATGTATCCGGCCTGATCTCCTTATACCGTGAAATAGGCGCCATGCTGATAGGGGTAGGCTTTCTATGTGCCGGACTAGCGGTACTTAAAAAGCTGATAAGCAACCACGAGCGCACCAAAGAGGCCATCATCACCTATATCACGGCATTGGTCACTTGGCTCATTATCTGGCAACTCTTATGAACGTAGTGGATTTGATACTGGTTGCCATACTCGCCTGTGTCACGCTTCACTTTTACTTTCGGAAAAAGAAGAAAGCACTTTCTTCCGGAAAGGAGAAAGAGAAGCCGATAAGGGAGGCGGTGCGCAAGGAAGGGCAGGAGAGAGCCTGTCCGGTCATCTGCGTGGTATTTCAGCCTGAGCTGGAAGAAGAGGAATTGGCTGCCGAGATAGCCGATATGTACCTGCATGGAAGAGCCTACTACTACTCAGGCAAACCACTGCCGGAACAGCCGAAAGAAGAGCCCATATCCATCAAGTATAAGGATGTGCAATGGGAGAGACTGAAAACGATTCATGTTTAATTAAAAAATAGGAACAAAATGAAAGCAATCGAAAATGTAAGAGAAAAAGCGAACCAAGTCATTAACCGCTATGGAAAGGTTATCTTCACCTTTCTCATATTCTTCACGCTGTTGGGAACGGCACAAGTGGCGGAGGCACAAAGCGGCCTGAAGATTAACAGCCTATCCGAAGTGACAGACAAAGCCAAAGAGGGTGCGGACACCATTCTGGACGTAGCCAAATACATTTTGGCGGCGGTACTCGGCATCGCCCTGGTCTTTGTCATCTATTCGCTTGCCACGAACAATCCCCATGCCAAGGAATACCTGCTCGGCTGGATCATCGCCGTGGTAGTCATCATGGTGGCCTTCCTGATTATCTAAAAACGAAGAGCCATGAGAACCATGCGTAAAATCAACAAGCCGATCAAGTTCTTCGGTCTGTCATCGGGACAGTTCGCCATCTTCATGCTGCTGACGGCCATCATCATCATCGTGAGCATATTTAAGCAGCTGCACCCGATACTCATCATCGGAATCATTTCCGCCATTCTGTTTCTATCCGGTCTGCTGTTCCAAACCTTGAAAAAGGAACACAAGGCCGGTAACCCGGACTACCTGACCGGCCTCCGGATCAAGAACGCCACCCCCCGGCAGATAACGGACAAACGGCAGATTTTCAAATTCATCCTAAAACAGCAACCATGATAGGAATCATCATACTCATATCACTGCTAATCTGTGCGCTGTGCCTGCTGATTGCTCTGCTGTATATCCGGCAGACAGAGATAGAGGTGAAGGACAAATCCGTGGATATGGAAAGTGTCTTGCCTATCCAGACCATCACGGAGAACGCCGTCATCAACGGGAACGGTGACATCACCGTCGGCTACCGGCTGCTTCTGCCCGAAGTGTTCACCTTGTCGGAAAGCGAGGCGCAATACATCCACGAGCGGTTGGAGGCTCTTTTGAAGATGCTTCCGGCAGGCACGGTCATCCATCAGCAGAATTTCTACTATACGGGGCGATACCATCATGCAGAATACTCTTCCAATGCCCTGATAGCGGAGAACAACCGTCATTTCAACGGCAAGGAGATACTGAACAGCTACACCAACCTGTATGTGACGTTCACGAACGGCAGCCGAAACGGTAAGATACGCAAAAGCGCATCGGGCACCTCGCTGATGCGAAAGCTGCACTACCCGTTCAAGCAACCTTATAAGGAATATCAGCAACGGCTGACAGAAATGGAAGCCTTTCTGATGAACTTTGAGAACGGTTTGTCGTCCATCCAGCAGTTTGAGATACGCAAGATGGATGATACGGAACTGAACAACGCCATCTACGACTACGTCAACCTCTCTTACGAGACACCGGAAAACGATGCCACGCAGAAGAGCGTCAACCCTATGGCCGTCAGTGAAAGCGGAAGCATGAAAATAGGGCAGCAGCACGTTTCCATCCTTTCGCTGACCAACGAAGGCGAGCATCTTCAGGAACTGGCCGTGCCGCACACCGGCAAGTCGAAGGCATACGGGGGAAACATAGAGATACCGGACAGCATACGGAGCAAATGCTCGATGCTGTACCCCGTAGGACTTGGCCTGCCGTTCAACCACATCGTAAACATCGTGATAGAGATAACCGATCCAGATGCCACCGTAACGGCCATCGGTGCGGAGAAAGACGCGCTGAACTACATCACCAACTTCTACCCTCCGGCGGCAGAGAAGCAACGCGAGCAGGCAGCCTTCTGCGATGAGATTACCCAGTTCGACTACCAGACCGCCTATACCGCCTTCAATGTCGTGCTGAACGATACAGACCGCACCTCGCTCATGCGGAAAACCGCACTGGTACAGCAAGGCTTCAGCTTTATGAACCAAAGTTCGTGCTATGTGGAGAACGCCGAGCTGTGCAACCTGTTCTTCTGCAACATACCCGGCAATGCCAGGGCCAATTACCGGGGCTTCGTCAACACGACCAAGCAGGCCATCTGCTATCTGCAAAAAGAGGGGATGTACCTTTCGGACGAGAAAGGGCATATCTACCATGACCGTTTCGGTACTCCCGCCAAGATAAACCTCTGGGATTATCCGGCGCTGAACAACAAGAACCGCATCGTTATCGGCCCGTCCGGTTCCGGTAAGTCTTTCTGGCTGAACAATTACATCCTGCAAAGCTATGAGCTGGGCCGGGATATGATGATCATCGACATCGGCGGCTCTTACCGCTCGATGATAGCCTTGAACCGGGGCAAATACTTCGACTCTACCGAGCAGAAGAAATTTGCGTTCAA
Source organism: Bacteroides sp. 2_2_4 (assembly GCF_000157055.1). Lineage (NCBI taxonomy): Bacteria > Pseudomonadati > Bacteroidota > Bacteroidia > Bacteroidales > Bacteroidaceae > Bacteroides > Bacteroides sp. 2_2_4. Next base: position 59,074 of record NZ_EQ973375.1, read on the forward strand.
CCCCTTCTTGTGTGACCGTGACAAGAACGGCAAATACCTGTACATCGACACCACGGATGCCGAGTCCGCCGATGACCAGATAAAAACCATCGTCGCCATTATCAGCTACATTTGGAAGGTACGTGAACCCATGCTGCCTGCCGAGAACGCCATTCTCAGGAAATCCGTCATCGGATTTTATGACTATGTGAACAACTCTTCAATAGGAGAGAAGCATGAGCGTATCTTCCCGACGCTGATAACTTACCGGGCTTATCTGAAGGAAGTGTTCAGCAAACGGATGACCGAGTTTGAGAAACAGAAATTCGAGATAGAGGAGCTGTTGCTTTTGCTGGAACCCTATACAGACGGAGAGCTGTCATTCCTGCTGAACGCCACCGAGAACGTGGATATCGTGCATGACCGGCTGATAGCCTTCGATATGGAAGATGCCTCTAAGAAAGAGTACTTTCCGCTCGTTGCCATCATCACCCTGCAAATGATCGTGGATAAAATCAAGAAACGCCAGGGATTTGCCAAAGAACTGATCATCGACGAAGCGCTCGACTTCCTGCAAGACGAGAAATTCGGAGACTTCATCGCCTACCTGTACCGTACCTTCCGTAAAAAGGAGGGAAGCATCACGCTGGCCGCACAGAACATCCTGTTTTTGAAAAACATGCCGTCCAGTATCAAGGACTCCATCATCATCAACTGCGCGACCAAGATTATCCTCGACCATTCGGAACACCGGCAGAACCTGCCGGAAGTGAAAGCCGTGCTTTCCATCACGGACGAAGAGGCCTATATGATCGAGTCGTTGCAACGCACGGAACGCTGGAGAGAGTTTTTCATCAAGATGTCGAACGATGCCTTCATCTTCCGCAACGAAGTGTCCGACTTCGCCGCCGTAGCCTTCGATTCGCGCCAGGCGACGGTAGTACGGCTGAAGCAGTTGTTCAACGAAAGCGGCTCGACCTATACGGCCATCAACCGCTATCTGGAGGAAAGGAGGAAAAAGTATGGATGACGCCACCCAAGGGCTGACCGCCCTTCTAAGCTGGTCAACCGACTTCAACGGCAGTGCATACAATCTTGCCGGAAGCATTGCCGCCGCACTTTTGGGCGTTGCGCTCATTTTCGTGGTATGGGCACTCGCCACGAAAAAGGAAAATGCCAAGAGCTATCTGACAGCCTGGCTGGTATGTGCCATATTCACCTTATTATTCATCACCAACAAATAACCGTCATGAAAAGAATCATTCTCATACTCGGACTTGCCGCCTCGATGGGGCTGACGGGAACCGGCAGTGTTCATGCCCAGTTCGTCGTGCATGATCCCGGCCACACCCTGCTGAACTCAACGGAATGGATCGCCAATGTCAAGAAATGGGTTACACAAATCAATGAAATGATCGATGCCCAGGAACTGCGGCTCGGCCTGCAAAAGATCGACCAGTTGAAGGAACTCAAATCACTGAAAGAGCTTGCCGACCTGCTGGACGACGTAGCCTGCCTGAGCAGCGACTACAGCTTTTACCTGAACGTAGGATCGAATTACCACTGCCTGAAATTTCTCAACTTTCAGCGTGTGACCGTCAATCTGAGCCTGAGTACCGACCTGCTGTTCAAGGTGGCCACCGTGACCAGTTACTTCTCAATGAACTCGGAAGGGCGCATGTCCTTTATCGAGCAGGTGAAGGAATCGGTGGAAAAAGCCGCCGAAGAGATGCGTGAGTTTAACGAATCCGTGCGTTCCACGGTCATTTACAAATCCATGAAGGGGCATAACCGGAAGACCTATTACCAGGGACGGTTGGCCGCTTTCACACGACACACCAATTAAACGTTATGAATCAAGATAATTTTCTCTGGGGACTTCAGATCACGGACGGTCTGACGATGGAACTCGTTTCGCAAATGACGGTCATCGCCTTCGGTGTTGGTGTCATCTGCTTTATCTGCAACCTGGCATACAACTATCTCTATCACGGAGCCAGCCAGCTGTTAAGCCCGAATGAGGACAAATTTCCCGACATGATGGAAATCGCCCGTTGCCTGGTACTGTTCTTCTGCCTAAGCATGTACACCCCCATCGCCCAAACCATCGTAGGCACGATGGAAGTAATCAACGAAGCCACCTCGCTGACCTCCGAGCGTGCGCAGGAATTTGCCCAGTTCATGGCACAATCAGCCACCGAACAAGGAGAGATGATTGTCGAATACGACAAACACAGCCTCCAGTCGGAGGTAGCAGCCGGAGAAGACAACACCGGCGCCATGCAGCACGAACTGGATAAAAAGATGGAAGAGGACGAAATGACCGGTGTACGCTCCAGCGTGGAGAAGATTGTGCAGCTGCTCAACCCCGCCAACCTCGCCACCCTTGTACTTCATGGCATTTCCGCCCTATTGGTAGGAATCATACAAGTAGTCATCTTGGGTATCGGCGTGGTCATTGTCAAGCTATTGGTCATTCTCGGCCCGTTTGTCTTTGCCGTAAGCATGCTGCCGGTCTTTCAGAAACAGTTGAGTATCTGGTTCGGTACGCTCTGCTCCGCCTGTATGGTATTCACCGTCATCAATATCCTGAATCAAATCATGTGGCAGACCTTCAAGGCCATCTATACGGAAAGTGCCGACATGGTAGACGCAGCTACGCAGCAGATACAATATTTAGGAATGGATCTCGCCTTAATCGGTGCTTATTGCAGCTGTTTCTGGCTATCCTCCAAAATCGTAGGACACAGCGATGCCGGGAAAATCATTTCGAAAACCGTGTCAATCGTCACCACGGCGGCCACCATCGCCCTGATGGGAGGCGCAGCGGCAGGCGGCAAGCTGACCAACGTAGGCGGTGCCGCCTCTATCGGGGCAAGTTTCATAAACGACAACAATAAAAAATAGAACTATGAATCTGATGAAATTCAAAGGAGCAGATGATGCGGTCAAGCTGACTATCCGGCTTTCAGCCGGGTACTGCATCATCCTGACTATCGCTTTTGCCAGCAGTATCATCTTCCTTATCAACAAAATAGAAAAAGCATACGGCCAGGCTCTCGTCATCGACAGGCAGGGAGAAGTCTATGAGGCAAGCAGCCTGTCTGCCAGCGATATGCGGCAATACGAATACATGAACCATGTAAAGACCTTCGTAACCCACTGGTATGCCTTTGACGAAAGCAGCTACGAGAAGAACATTTCGCTTGCGCTCAACCTCATAGGCAACAAGGGGAAGGAGCTGTTGAACGAGTACAACGATGTGAATATGCTGAACTCACTCATACAAAAGAATATCCGTTACGGGGTACGCATCAAGGATGTAGAGATTAACACCCAAACGATACCCGTTTCCGGAAAGATAATCTTCACGCAGACCGGGTACCGGGCACGGGGAAGCATCTCACGTAATATCGAAGCGGAGTTCACCATCTATGATATGCTGTCCCGCAGCGAGGAAAATGCGCACGGAGCCAAGATAGAAGATTGGATTGTCCGCTATTCCGAACCCGTGGAAAGCAACGGCGCCAACACATCGCAGGCAGCTTCTCCGGGCAAGAATGAAAACCAGTCAGAAACCTCTAAACCAACCGACCATGGAACCGAATAAACTTATCAAAGACAAGAACAAGCTGTTGATGGCCATCCCGGTAATCCTGGGCATCCTCTTCCTTTATGTATTCTTCATCCGTGAGGACGGGAACGTGCCGTCAGGGAGTGACAGACAGACCGCCTCGCAAGCCTTTCTGGAACCACAGTCGGAAATGGCCGACAAGGTGAACGACAAGATGGAAGCCTATAAGCAGGACAAACTGGAAGAGCAGGAGAAGGCACGCATCCTGAAAGAGTCTCAAGTCAAAGGATCTGATTTTTACTTCGAGCTGCAAAACCAGCAGGAACGGTATGACCGTGCCACACTGGAGCGCATCCGCCGTATGCAGAACAATCCGTACAGCGAAGTCATGGCAGAATACGGAGGTGGCCGGAACGGACGCTTCTCTCATCAGCTGGAAAGCCAACTGGACGGACTGGAGGACGAGCAGGCGCTCAACGAGATTATCCGGGAAGCCAAGAAGAACTCACGCATCCGCAAGGAACTGGAAGAATCCGACAAATACCGCAAGCGCATGTATGAACGGATTGTCAATTATGACCAAGAGGGAAAAACGGAGAAAGCCGCTGCCAACCCTTCCGGCCATCCATCCGCCGACAGCCTGATGCAAAAAGGCCCGATCTACCGTGCCGAAAACGGCAAGCGGGTACGCCGCCAACCGACCTCCACACCGGGAAACAGCAACCTCTTCAGGGCTTGCATCCACGGCGACCAGACCGTAGTCACGGGCAGTACGGTACGGATGCGGTTGCTTCAGGACGTAACCCTATCCGGCATGAAGATACCGGCCAACACGCTGTTTTACGGTGTCGCCACTTTGGGAGCCAACCGCCTCGATGTGGTGGTCAGCAACCTGAAGGTAGGAGACAACCTCAATCCCGTATCGGTGGTTGTCTTCGACAATGATGCCATGGAAGGTTTGAACCTACCCAATAACCTGAAAGCCAGTGCAGCCAAGCGTATGGAACAAGGTCTTGTACAGAACATCGACATGCCGCTCTCTTCCATCGGCACGATGGCCAGCGAAGTGACCAGCGTAGTCAACGCCACCACCCAGGTAGCCAAGCAAATCTTGAACATGAGCCTCTCACAAGTGAAGGTACATCTCAAGTCCAACTACGAAATGTATATCCAGGAAGAGAGTCAGGAATCGAAGTTGCGCAGGCAAGCCGTGCAAGCGGAGTTACAGAAGCTCTATGAGCAAATGGAACAAGAGAAAACGAACAAGAAAAATCATCCCCTTCAAACATTGATAGACAAATTATGATAGACATTCTCAATTACCTGCTTGCGCTGTCAGCGGTCTTTTTCGGCTATCGGATCTACGTATCACGCCGGAACGGACGAGCCTTTAAAGAAATCCGTCCGCTGACCGTTTCTTTCGGCATTACCCTGCTTCTTCTATGGGGCATTACCGTATTCACCGCCTTTTTTTCAAGAACCGTTTAACATATCGACAACATGAAGAAATATATTTATCTACTGTTTTACTGCTTTGTGTGCAGTCTGCCGCTCTTCGCTCAGGAAAACGGCACTCCCCGGCAACAAGCCATCAGCCAAAAAGACATCTTTATCTCTTTCGACTGTGTGAAACACCTGGTATTCCCTGTGCAAGTATCTGATATCGCCATCGGCGAACAGGAGCTTGTCATGGCCAGCCGGGTAGAAGAGGCGCCCCATATCGTCAGGCTCTCGGCGCAAGCGGAAGGATTCACCGAAGAGACCAACCTGACCGTAGTCTGCATCGACGGAAGCGTTTACACCTATCACATCCGCTACCTTCCCGAAAGCGGCACGGATTCGCACCCGAACATTTACGAGGACAACGGGAAATGGCAGCACCATGACTATCAGGCAGAAGTCAGCGACCTCCATCTGGCCGAGTTCTTCTTTCCGGAGGACATCGCTTACGGAACGCCCGGCAACGAGGTGTCCTTCACTCTGGCCGCCTACAACAACCAGTTGAAAGTATCAACCGCCAAAGATGCCGTGGCATATTCCAACCTGTTTGTGGTGGATAAGGCCATGAACACTTACCACATCACCATCAAACGGGGCAATACCTCCGTATTCACCTACAATTTCGATGACCAGCGCAAATATACCGCCCATGTGGATGTGAACAGCGAGGAAATGGAAAGATGCATCCAAGAGCTGCGCACCAAGAAGCGCAACATCTACAGCCTGGGGGTCATCGAGAACAAGTTTGAGTTGTCAATGGCCAATCTGTATGTGCATGAGGACTTCATGTTTTTCATCTTTGACCTGAAAAACAAATCATACATCGACTACGACATCGAGTTTGTCAAATGTTTCCAGCGTGACCAGAAGAAGAGCAAGAACGCCATCCAGCAAGAAACGACCATCGAACCTATTTATCAGAAAGATTTTGATACGAAAATCAAGGGCAAGAGCCGGAACCGGCTGATACTTGGTTTCGACAAATTCACGATACCCGATGATAAGGTATTCGAGATCGAGATTTACGAGCGAAACGGCGGGCGGCACATCAAGCTGGCCGTGTTGAACGAATACATCCTTTCCGCAGAACCCTTATACAAGCCACAGCCATGAAACTGAGAGAAGCATTAGACACCTATATGTTCGACAACGTGGGACAGTTCGGCGGCATCGCCGAATCACTGGGCTATCAGACCGAATACCGGGACGGATATTTCCGGTTCCGCAAAGACGGGGAAGAGCTGAGCATGAGCGTAAGCGAAATCAGGGAAAAAGCCGGAGCAAAGTACGATGAAAGCCTTCGTGACCAATCAAAAGAACGTGTATCCGCCCTTTTTAACAAGGAACGTGCCAATGATCCTAAATATGTCGCCGAGCTGGAGAAGGAGGGCATCAGCATCAAGCGGTGGGAGAACCTGAAGGGACATGACAAGGACGGCTTTACCGTCATCGACCATCGCCTGAAGGTATGCTACACCGGACAGTCGCTCTATGAATACGCCTACAAGCAAGGGAACATCCTCGACGGGAAAGGCACCAAGCTGGAAAAGGGTATCATGTCTGATTTGATGGAGATACACGGCAAACCGGGGAAGCTCCGTTTAAACGATGACGGAATCTCCGTATTCTACCGCAAAGAGGCGTTGGTTATCCCGGACAAGGTGCTGGGAAAGAAGTTGGGCAAGAAAGAGAAAGAACAGCTGCTTGCCGGTGACATCGTACCCATCACCGTAAATAAGAAGGACATCCTGCTGCAAGTTGACCGGGATCTGAACTCCGTCATCCTGCGCACCAACCAGGAAATCAAGATTCCCGATATCATCGGGCAGACCAGCGAATATGGCGGCTACAAGTTAACCAAAGCCGACAAATACCTGCTCGCCAACGGCCATGCACTGGAGAACAAGCTGCTGCACAGTCCGGAAGGCTACTTCATTGCCGACATCCAACTGACGGATGACAGGAAAGGAGTCATGATACAGAACATACAGAGTATCACTCCCGGCAAGGCACAAGAGCTGATCAAGGCCATGACCCCCAAACTGGAAGCCCATGCGGCCAACATAGAGGCTGCAAAAGAGCAAAAACACGAAGAGGGGCGCAATATGGAAGCCGAGTTTAAGGAAGCGGTGGGCAAACATGACTTTGAAAAAATCGGGAAGCTCAAAGAGGAAGGATATAAACCCAGTGAAGAGTTTATCAAAGGAATCGGTAAGGAACACGGTCTGGATGAAAGGCAAACCCATGAAGTCATCCAGCTGTTCGGCACCAAGCCGGAAGAACAGGGCGAACATGAAAGGCAGGCCGCACGTCTGTTGGATGCCGCACAGACCGACAACTTTCATGTCATCCAAGAGATACAGAAAGAAGGGTACCGGCTCACCCAACAAGACCTTACCCGGATGCGTGAAACGGGTGTGCAAGCCAACACGCTGATAGCCGTACAAAAGATTTTCGGGATGGAAGGCAGCACAAAGACACTGGGAGATGTCAAACTGGCCAGCACACCCAAACCCGACAACAGCAAGGAAATGGCCCGTCCGATAGCCAGCACCATCAACCGGGCTTTCAATGACTTATAACCTAAAAAATCAGGAATTATGGATTACGATGAATTAGTACAGAAAAACATTGCAGGAGAAATCTGTGACTTAGAGTTTCTACTTGCACAGGAAGAGCTTGCACAAGCCTATCAAGAAGAGATGGCTGCCAAGCAGCAAGAGATAAACAACCAAACGGCCAGAGAATGGCTGCTTGATTACGAGAACAGAAATCTATACCAATAAATCATGGATACAGCAAGTGACAAAGCATTACAGCGTTTCGCCGAACTGATGATTTTATGTTGACGTCAACATAAG
>NZ_EQ973374.1:0-22361 GCF_000157055.1 Bacteroides sp. 2_2_4
AACCGGTAAGACGCTGATAATGTGCATCGCCGCGCATGAGATGAAGCGTCTGAATTTGGCACACAAGCCGATGATTATCGGGCTGAAAGCCAACGTTGCGGAGATTGCAGCCACCTATCAGGCGGCATATCCCAACGCACGTATTCTGTACGCTTCGGAGAAGGACTTTTCGACCGCCAACCGTGTGCGCTTCTTCAATAATATAAAGAACAACGACTACGATTGCGTCATCATGTCGCACGACCAGTTCGGCAAGATACCGCAGTCGCCGGAATTGCAGCAGCGCATCCTGCAAGCAGAGCTTGACACGGTGGAGGAAAACCTCGAAGTGCTACGGCAGCAGGGAAAGAACGTGTCGCGGGCGATGCTGAAAGGATTGGAGAAGCGCAAGCACAACCTTGAAGCGAAGCTGGAGAAGGTGGAACACGCCATAAAGTCACGCACGGACGACGTGGTGGATTTCAAGCAGATGGGCATCGACCACATCTTCATAGATGAGAGCCACCAGTTCAAGAATCTGACTTTCAACACGCGCCACGACCGTGTGGCGGGATTGGGAAACAGCGAGGGAAGCCAGAAGGCACTTAACATGCTCTTTGCCATACGCACCATACAGGAGCGCACAGGAAAAGACTTGGGTGCGACCTTCCTCTCCGGCACGACTATCAGCAACTCACTGACTGAATTGTACCTGCTGTTCAAGTACCTGCGCCCGAAGGAGCTGGAACGGCAGGACATAAGGTGTTTCGACGCTTGGGCGGCGATATTTGCCAAGAAGACGACGGATTTTGAATTTAACGTGACGAACAATGTGGTCCAGAAGGAGCGTTTCCGCTACTTCATCAAAGTGCCGGAGCTTGCCGCCTTCTATAATGAAATCACGGACTACCGCACGGCGGAGGATGTGGGCGTTGACCGTCCTGCCAAGAACGAGATACTGCACCATATACCGCCCACGCCGGAACAGGAGGACTTCATACAGAAACTGATGCAGTTCGCCAAGACGGGCGATGCCACCTTGTTGGGCAGGCTGCCGCTTTCGGAAACGGAAGAAAAGGCGAAGATGCTCATCGCCACGGACTATGCCCGGAAAATGGCACTCGACATGCGCATGATAGACCCGAATTACGAAGATCATCCCGACAACAAAGCGAGTCACTGTGCCAAGATGATCGCGGAGTATTATCAAAAATACGACGCCCAGAAAGGCACGCAGTTCGTTTTCTCTGATTTGGGGACATACCAGCCGGGCGACGGGTGGAACGTCTATTCGGAAATCAAGCGCAAACTGACGGAGGACTACGGTATACCGCCAAGCGAGGTGCGCTTCATTCAGGAGTGCAAGACCGACAAGGCGCGGAAGGCGGTGATAGACGCCATGAACGCCGGGACGGTGCGTGTGCTGTTCGGCTCTACCTCTATGCTCGGAACGGGTGTGAACGCCCAGAAACGGTGTGTGGCTATCCATCATCTCGATACGCCGTGGCGACCGTCCGACTTGCAACAGCGTGACGGACGCGGAGTTAGGGCAGGTAATGAGATTGCCAAACATTTCGCCGGGAACAACGTGGATGTAATCATCTACGCGGTGGAGAAGTCACTGGACAGCTACAAGTTCAACCTCCTGCACTGCAAGCAGACTTTCATAAGCCAGCTCAAAAGCGGTGCGATGGGTGCGCGTACCATCGACGAGGGGGCAATGGACGAAAAATCGGGCATGAATTTCTCGGAATACATGGCGTTGCTCTCCGGCAATACCGACCTGTTGGACAAGGCGAAACTGGAAAAGCGGATCGCATCGCTCGAAGGGGAACGCAAGTCGTTCAACAAGGGCAAGCGTGATTCGGAGTTCAAGCTGGAGTCAAAGACCGGCGAGTTGCGCAACAACACGGCTTTCATAGATGCCATGACGGAGGACTGGAACCGCTTCCTGTCGGTGGTGCAGACCGACAAGGAGGGCAACCGCCTTAATATAATAAAGGTGGACGGAGTGGATTCCGCCGATGAGAAGGTCATCGGAAAGCGTTTGCAGGAGATAGCCAAGAATGCCACGACCGGAGGGTTGTACACGCAGGTCGGTGAACTTTACGGTTTTCCGATAAAGGTGGTGAGCGAAAGGATACTCAAAGAGGGATTGGAGTTCACCGACAACCGCTTCGTGGTCGAGGGGAACTACAAGTACACCTACAACAACGGGCATCTGGCGATGGCTGACCCGTTGGCCGCCGCCCGCAACTTCCTCAACGCGATGGAGAGGATACCCTCCATCATCGACCAGTACAAGGCGAAGAACGAGGTGCTGGAGATGGAGATACCGCAGTTACAGGAGATAGCGGGTAAGGTGTGGAAGAAGGAGGACGAGCTGAAGCAGTTGAAGTCCGAACTTGCCGCCCTTGACCGAAAAATTCAGCTGGAGCTTGCGCCACCCACGCCCGAAGTCGCAGAAAAGGAGAATGAAGGGCAACAGCTCAAGCCGGAAGCGGAAGATGTGAGGAACAGGCAGGCGCAATATCCCGAAAATGCACCGCCGCAGATACGCAGTCCGGCGGATAGTATCGTTGCCAACCATGTCATAATCGGGCGTCCGGGACTGTATGCCAAGGAGGAAACCCGGTCCAAAGGATTGAAAATATAACCTAAGGAATTTTATCTGAAGTATTAATAAGGGCTATCCCAAAAGGTCTAAAAGTAAATTTTATCCTTTCTGCAAGTATCTATAGGATGGCAACTGCATTTTTTTCTTTTTGGGCAGCCCTTATTAAAATTTATTCTTATTTTAGGTTATATACATTCATGTCCATTTATGTAAAAAATTCCTGCTGACCTTGTTTATGTCTTGTCAGTCACCATTTGCAAAACCATATTTGACCCTCAAAGAGGCTGAATTTGATAAGTAACTTGCTACATACTCATAATAAGGAGCTAAATAGAACACGAATGGGAAATACACAAATGCTAAACTAAAGAAGATATTGGCCAAAATAAACGCTATACCGAGAGAGAAACTTGATTTTTCAACTTCCTAAAACGGTGTTGTTCAAACATTTCTACTTATTTGTACTTGCCAGTTGAACCTACGCTTCCCTAATAAAATGTCTATGGTAAAAAGTTAAAAAATCCTCCCACTTTTGTTAGATATATTTTTTTGTGTAATTTTGTAATCGTTATGCGGCAGTAATAATATACATATTAATACGAGTTAGTAATCCTGTAGTTCTCATATGCTACGAGGAGGTATTAAAAGGTGCGTTTCGACAATGCATCTACTGTAGTATATTATTGCTTAATCCAAATGAATATTATAAATTTAGGAATTCTTGCTCACATTGATGCAGGAAAAACTTCCGTAACCGAGAATCTGCTGTTTGCCAGTGGAGCAACGGAAAAGTGCGGCCGTGTGGATAATGGTGACACCATAACGGACTCTATGGATATAGAGAAACGTAGAGGAATTACTGTCCGGGCTTCTACGACATCTATTATCTGGAATGGAGTGAAATGCAATATCATTGACACTCCGGGACACATGGATTTTATTGCGGAAGTGGAGCGGACATTCAAAATGCTTGATGGAGCAGTCCTCATCTTATCCGCAAAGGAAGGCATACAAGCGCAGACAAAGTTGCTGTTCAGTACTTTACAAAAGCTGCAAATCCCGACAATTATATTTATCAATAAGATTGACCGTGCCGGTGTGAATTTGGAGCGTTTGTATATGGATATAAAAACAAATCTGTCGCAAGATGTCCTGTTTATGCAAACTGTTGTCGATGGATCGGTTTATCCGGTTTGCTCCCAAACATATATAAAGGAAGAATACAAAGAATTTGTATGCAACCATGACGACGATATATTAGAACGATATTTGGCGGATAGCGAAATTTCACCGGCTGATTATTGGAATACGATAATCGCTCTTGTGGCAAAAGCCAAAGTCTATCCGGTGCTACATGGATCAGCAATGTTCAATATCGGTATCAATGAGTTGTTGGACGCCATTTCTTCTTTTATACTTCCTCCGGCATCAGTCTCAAACAGACTTTCAGCTTATCTCTATAAGATAGAGCATGACCCCAAAGGGCATAAAAGAAGTTTTCTTAAAATAATTGACGGAAGTCTGAGACTTCGAGACGTTGTAAGAATCAACGATTCGGAAAAATTCATCAAGATTAAAAATCTAAAGACTATTTATCAGGGCAGAGAGATAAATGTTGATGAAGTGGGTGCCAATGATATCGCGATTGTAGAAGATATAGAAGATTTTCGAATCGGAGATTATTTAGGTGCTAAACCTTGTTTGATTCAAGGATTATCTCATCAGCATCCCGCTCTCAAATCCTCCGTCCGGCCAAATAAGCCCGAAGAGAGAAGCAAGGTGATATCCGCTCTGAATACATTGTGGATTGAAGACCCGTCTTTGTCCTTTTCCATAAACTCATATAGTGATGAATTGGAAATCTCGTTATATGGTTTGACCCAAAAGGAAATCATACAGACATTGCTGGAAGAACGATTTTCCGTAAAGGTCCATTTTGATGAGATCAAGACTATCTACAAAGAACGACCTATAAAAAAGGTCAATAAGATTATTCAGATCGAAGTACCACCCAACCCTTACTGGGCCACAATAGGGCTGACTCTTGAACCCTTACCGTTAGGGGCAGGGTTGCAAATCGAAAGTGACATCTCCTATGGTTATCTGAACCATTCTTTTCAAAATGCCGTTTTTGAAGGGATTCGTATGTCTTGCCAATCTGGTTTACATGGATGGGAAGTGACAGATCTGAAAGTAACTTTTACTCAAGCCGAGTATTATAGCCCGGTAAGTACACCTGCTGATTTCAGACAGCTGACCCCTTATGTCTTCAGGCTGGCTTTGCAACAGTCAGGTGTGGACATTCTCGAACCGATGCTCTGTTTTGAGTTGCAGATACCCCAAGTAGCGAGTTCCAAAGCTATTACAGATTTGCAAAAACTGATGTCTGAGATTGAAGACATCAGTTGTAATAATGAGTGGTGTCATATTAAAGGGAAAGTTCCATTAAATACAAGTAAAGACTATGCCTCAGAAGTAAGTTCGTACACTAAGGGCTTAGGCATTTTTATGGTTAAGCCATGTGGGTATCAAATAACAAAAGACGGTTATTCTGATAATATCCGCATGAACGAAAAAGATAAACTTTTATTCATGTTCCAAAAATCAATGTCATTAAAATAATGGAGCGGTCAGGAAATTTCTATAAGGCAATACGGTTGGGATATATACTTATCTCCATTCTTATCGGATGTATGGCATATAATAGCCTCTATGAATGGCAGGAGATAGAAGCATTAGAACTTGGCAATAAAAAAATAGACGAGCTCCGAAAAGAAATAAACAATATCAATATTCAAATGATAAAATTTTCTCTATTGGGTGAAACAATACTGGAATGGAACGATAAAGATATCGAGCATTACCATGCACGGCGTATGGCAATGGACAGTATGCTCTGCCGTTTCAAGGCCACCTATCCAGCAGAGCGCATCGATAGTGTGCGCAGTCTTTTAGAGGATAAGGAACGACAGATGTTCCAGATAGTCCGGTTAATGGATGAACAACAATCTATTAACAAGAAGATAGCCAATCAAATTCCGGTTATTGTACAGAAAAGTGTGCAGGAACAGTCCAAAAAGCCAAAACGAAAAGGTTTCTTAGGCATATTCGGCAAAAAAAAGGAAGTAACTCCAGCAGTATCAACCACTATCCTTCATTCGGTCAATAGAAACGTAATCAGCGAACAGAAAGTGCAGGATCGCCAATTGTCGGAACAAGCCGACAGCCTTGCAGCTCGTAATGCAGAACTTAACAGACAACTGCAAGAATTGATTTGCCAAATAGAAGAAAAGGTACAAACCGAACTGCAAAGCCGGGAAAACGAAATAGTTGCCATGCGTGAAAAGTCATTTATGCAAGTAGGCGGTTTAATGGGATTCGTTCTTCTATTGTTGTTAATTTCCTACATCATCATACATCGTGATGCAAAAAGCATTAAACAATACAAGCACAAGACAACTGATTTGATAAGGCAACTGGAACAATCCGTACAACGGAACGAGGCACTGATAACGTCAAGGAAGAAGGCGGTACATACTATCACCCATGAACTGCGCACACCGCTGACAGCAATAACAGGCTATGCCGGACTGATACGGAAAGAACAGTGTGAGGATAAGTCCGGGCAGTATATCCAAAACATACTGCAATCCTCCGACCGTATGCGGGATATGCTTAACACTTTGCTTGACTTCTTCCGCCTGGACAACGGCAAGGAACAGCCCCGTCTGTCACCCTGCCGGATTTCAGCAATCACGCACACACTTGAAACGGAGTTCATGCCTGTTGCCGTGAACAAAGGGCTGTCCTTGTCCGTGAAGACTGGACACGATGCCATTGTATTGACCGACAAAGAGCGAATAATACAAATCGGGAATAACCTGCTGTCAAACGCTGTCAAGTTCACAGAAGAAGGCGGTGTTTCTTTGATTACTGAATATGATAATGGAGTTCTGACACTGGTCGTTGAAGATACAGGTACAGGCATGACAGAAGAGGAACAGAAACAAGCGTTCGGTGCGTTTGAACGTCTATCAAATGCCGCCGCAAAGGAGGGTTTCGGGCTTGGGCTTGCCATAATGCGTAATATTGTGTCGATGCTTGGCGGAACAATCCGTTTAGACAGCAAGAAAGGGAAAGGCAGTCGTTTCACAGTTGAAATTTCTATGCAGGAAGCTGAAGAACAGCTTGGATATACAAGCAATACACCTGTTTATCATAACAATAAATTCCATGATGTTGTCGCCATTGACAATGATGAGGTATTACTTCTGATGCTGAAAGAGATGTATTCCCAAGAAGGAATACACTGCGACACTTGCACCGATGCTGCGGCACTGATGGAAATGATACGCCAGAAAGAATACAGCCTGTTGCTGACAGACTTGAATATGCCCGATATAAACGGTTTCGAATTGCTGGAACTGTTGCGTTCGTCCAACGTGGGCAATTCACCAACAATCCCGGTGGTTGTGGCAACCGCTTCGGGCAGTTGTAACAAAGGGGAACTATTGGCAAAAGGCTTTGCCGGATGCCTGTTCAAACCGTTCTCCATATCGGAACTGATGGAGGTTTCCGACAGGTGTGCCATAAAAGCGACACCGGACGGGAAACCGGACTTTTCCGCCTTATTGTCCTATGGCAATGAAGCCGTCATGCTGGAAAAGTTGATAACTGAAACAGAAAAGGAAATGCAGGCGGTACGGGATGCAGCAAAAGAAAAAGACCTGCAAAAGCTGGATTCCCTGATCCACCACCTGCGCAGTTCGTGGGAGGTGCTCCGTGCCGACCAACCGCTGAATGTACTTTACGGATTGCTTCGTGGCGATGCTCTCCCGGATGGTGAAGCGTTAAGCCATGCCGTGACTGCCGTGCTGGATAAGGGAGTGGAAATAATACGGTTGGCAGAAGAGGAAAGGAGAAAATACGAAGATGAATAAGACAAAAATAATTGTGGTGGAAGACAACATCGTGTATTGCGAATATGTCTGCAATATGCTGTCACGGGAGGGCTACCGCAATATGAAGGCTTACCACCTCTCAACCGCGAAGAAACATCTGCAACAGGCAACAGATAATGATATCGTGGTTGCCGACCTGCGTCTGCCTGACGGCAGTGGCATAGACCTTTTGTGCTGGATGCGAAAGGAGGGAAAGATGCAGCCCTTCATCATTATGACCGACTACGCCGAAGTTAATACCGCCGTGGAAAGCATGAAACTCGGCTCGATAGACTATATTCCCAAACAGCTTGTGGAGGATAAACTTGTCCCCCTGATCCGTTCCATACTGAAAGAACGTCAGGCAGGACAACGCCGTATGCCTATATTCGCCCGTGAAGGTTCCGCCTTTCAGAAAATCATGCACCGCATAAGGCTGGTAGCCGCCACCGATATGAGCGTGATGATATTTGGTGAGAACGGCACGGGCAAGGAGCATATTGCCCACCTGTTGCATGACAAGAGCAAACGTGCAGGCAAGCCATTTGTGGCGGTGGACTGCGGTTCACTCTCCAAAGAGCTTGCACCGTCGGCTTTCTTCGGACACGTCAAAGGTGCATTTACAGGTGCGGACAATGCCAAGAAAGGATATTTCCATGAGGCGGAAGGCGGCACGTTGTTTCTGGACGAGGTAGGAAACCTCGCGTTGGAAACCCAACAGATGTTGCTCCGTGCCATACAGGAGAGGCGGTATCGCCCGGTCGGAGACAAGGCAGACCGGAATTTCAATGTCCGCATCATCGCTGCTACCAATGAAGATTTGGAGGTATCGGTGAATGAAAAGCGTTTTCGGCAGGATCTTCTGTACCGCCTGCACGACTTCGGGATAACCGTTCCTCCGTTGCGTGACTGTCAAGAAGACATTATGCCGCTGGCAGAGTTCTTCCGTGATATGGCAAACAGAGAGCTGGAGTGTAGCGTGAGCGGGTTCAGTTCCGAAGCACGTAAAGCGTTGCTGACACACGCATGGCCGGGCAACGTGCGGGAACTTCGGCAGAAAGTTATGGGTGCTGTATTGCAGGCGCAGGAAGGTGTTGTCATGAAAGAGCATCTGGAACTTGCCGTGACGAAACCGACCTCTACTGTCAGCTTCGCCTTGCGCAATGACGCGGAGGATAAGGAGCGGATATTGCGTGCGTTGAAACAGGCAAACGGCAACCGGAGTGTCGCCGCAGAACTGCTCGGCATAGGCAGGACAACACTATACAGCAAACTTGAAGAGTATGGACTTAAATATAAATTCAAGCAATCATAGCCCGTAATTCACTGAATTTGGCTATCTTTGCATAACATTTGAGAAAAACGGCGATTGGCAGGAGCTTTTCGCCGCCAACATATAGGATAAGACCGCAAGGCGTTTCAAGCGAAAATCTGGTAAATTGGAACTACGGAGACGATTGCGTGATGCTTATGCTATGCTTACGCATAGCGTGCATTCACGTACTCTCCGTAAAGGCTTTACCAGAGCCATCGCTTGAAGGTAGTGTGAATTGCACGCTACTTTTTTACCCTTGCCTAACGAAAGGAAACGATTATGGGTAAAGTTCAGATTCTCGCCGTACTGACGATGGACGGATGTCTTTCTTCAGAGTTATATGATAAAGCACATCAGGATTTGTGCCTTGACCGTTGCGGTCTTGATGAAATCAGGAAGAAAGCCTTTTACCGTGTGACACCGGACTATTCCATTTCAATGCTGCACGAATGGAGAAAAGACTGCACAAACATCCGTTACCTCGCGGAAGCCACACCGGACACGGCAGACTATATAAACGGACTGCTGCGGATGCACGCTGTGGATGAAATCATACTATACACCGTTCCTTTCATATCCGGAAGCGGACGACATTTTTTTAAGTCGGCTCTGCCAGAGCAACACTGGACGCTTTCCTCTTTGAAAAGCTATCCCAACGGTGTATGTCGCATTATCTATATCCTTGATAAAAAAGCAAGATAGCCAAAATGTGCGGCAAGCATACATTTCTATTTTCAGGAATAGAATAAATGTTCCGATTACAAACAATTTAAGTCGGAGATAATTTGTCCTTGTGAAAAAATACTGAATTTTATACCTCTGAAATCCAGCACTTTGTAAAATTGAGTGTTGGATTTTTTATTTTCTGCCGCGTTTTTTGCCAATTATATTCATGTGCGCACGCAGAAAACAAAGTGTAATTTTCAAAATTGACAGAACCATGAATTATTTCTTGCTGGCGGAAACCGACTTTTTCCGCCTGATAAACGAAGCCGGCGACTGCAATATGGAAACGGCATACACGGCTTTCGCCACCCAAGTGATCGAACTGTGCAACGGCGGCATGGACATGAACCTTACCGTCATCGCGCTTGCCTACATCGAAATCGAGTTGCAGCACCATCCCGTACGTAATCTGTCAGAAGAAAAAAGAGAGATTGCCGCCTACGTCAGCAAGGCTCTGTCTTTCGTAAGAAAGATGCAGAAATTCCTTGCCACGCCCCAAGTGCCACCACTAATATCCGCCAACAACGCAACAGAAACCACCGCCAGCCTTCTTCAATGGACGGGCAATGCCATCGACCTCGTGGAACTTATCTACGGCATAGACGTGATGGGCTGCATCAACAACGGCAATATGCCGCTCAAACAGCTCGCCCCACTTCTCTATAAGATATTCGGGGTTGATTCTAAAGACTGCTACCGCTTCTACACTGATATCAAACGCCGGAAGAACGAAAGCCGCACCTATTTCATTGACAGGATGCAGGAAAAACTGAACGAGAGAATGTTGCGTGATGAGGAGTTGGAGCGGATGAGAAAATAAAAAAATATCCATTACATATGAGAAGACAGGAATACTCGTATCCTGTCTTTTTATTTTCATTTAATTATATATTAATTAGCACAATATATGTGAGTTTTTCATTCCTATAAGGACAAATTTCAGAAACGTATGTCTGGTAAATTATTGAGTCATCATAGTATGAACATATATCATTACTAAAAACAATGAAACAACTTCCATAAGATTGTGGTTGTAAAAATCGCCATTTAATAGCCCGTTTTTTTTGTAAAATTCGCCAATTAAAAAAATATGATTATCTTTGCATTATATTTTATAAGGTATGGAAACAGTAAATAGAATACTTCAAGAGAAGATTACAGCACGAATCGCGCCCAATAAAGCAGTACTGATTTTTGGTGCTCGCCGTGTTGGTAAAACGGTAATGATGCGTAAAATTGTGGACAACTATTCAGGTAGGACGATGATGCTCAACGGCGAAGACTACGACACATTAGCACTATTGGAGAATCGCTCAATAGCCAATTATCGGCATTTATTGGATGGTATTGATTTGCTGGCTATTGATGAGGCACAGAACATACCACAAATCGGTAGTATTCTGAAGTTGATAGTTGATGAAATACCGGGAATAAGTGTCTTGGCAAGTGGTTCTTCGTCATTCGATTTGCTGAATAAGACTGGTGAACCGTTGGTCGGCCGCAGTACGCAATTTCTCCTTACACCATTCTCGCAACGGGAAATCGCACAGACGGAAACGGCACTTGAAACCCGCCAGAACCTCGAAGCGCGCTTGATTTACGGTTCCTATCCCGAAGTAGTAATGATGGAGAACTATGAACGTAAAACAGACTACCTACGTGATATTGTCGGTGCATACCTGCTTAAAGATATCTTAGCAATTGACGGCTTAAAAAATTCGAGCAAGATGCGCGATCTACTGCGATTGATAGCTTTTCAGTTGGGCAGCGAAGTTTCTTACGAAGAGTTAGGTAAACAACTCGGCATGAGCAAGACGACCGTTGAAAAATACCTCGACCTATTGGAAAAGGTCTTCGTTATCTATCGTCTGGGGGCTTATTCGCGTAACCTACGCAAGGAGGTTACAAAAGCTGGCAAGTGGTACTTCTACGACAACGGCATTCGCAATGCCATTATCGGGGCTTTCTCACCGCTGGCCATTCGGCAGGATGTCGGTGCGCTGTGGGAGAACTACATCATCGGAGAGCGGCGCAAAGCGAACTTCAATGAGGGACTGCACAGGGAGTTCTATTTCTGGCGCACCTACGACAAACAGGAAATCGACCTGATTGAGGAGAGTGCCGACAGTCTTACCGCCTTGGAGTTCAAGTGGGGAAATAAAATGCCGGCCGCACCGAAAGCCTTCCAAGAAGCCTATCCCTATGCCGAGTTTCATGTGGTAAATCGGGAGAATTATTTGGAGTTCGTATAATCAATAAATTACGTATATGGAAACAAAACTACAATCCAAACAGCAATATCCGCGGTTTATCCAAAATAAACCGTGTGGTATTGACAAATTCGATGGAGGTTCGCAAGAAAGGTTGGCAAAAACTATTGCTCGCCATTTTTGTCAGAATGATTCATTGGATGAGGAATGTACTTTACCTCGAATTATCGGCATCGAAGATATTTGGGGATCTGGAAAATCCAACGTGGTTAAAATGTTGGAACGTGAATTATCAGACGACTATTACTTTTTTGAGTATGACGCATGGGGACATCAAGAGGACTTGCAACGCCGCTCTATATTGGAATTGCTTACAAGCAAACTTATTGATGATGGTATCCTATCTGGAAATGCAACAATAAAAGTCAAAGGTGGAGGTACGAAAACCGTATCATGGTCTGAAAAGCTGAAATATTTATTAGCCCGTAAAACGGAGACCGTAACCGAAAAATATCCCCTTATCAGTAATGGTATGGTTGCGGCATTTTTGGTTGCAGTTTTAACTCCGATATTTACATTTATTGCGTATGCAGTAAAACCTACACCCACAACATGGTGGTTTTCTTTATTGTCTATTATCATAGCTGCACTGCCAGTTCTTATTGCATTGTGCGTTTGGAAATGGGCATATAGCAAAGATCATAAATATGGATGGAGTTATATGTTAGCTATTTATCAAGATAAAGTCGAAAAGGACGTTTGCTATGAGACTTTGAGCGAAGACGAACCAACGGTTTACGAGTTCAAAACATGGATGCAAGACATTTCTGATTTTATCAAGGAAAAAGGACAACGTAAATTAGTCCTTGTTTTTGACAACATGGATCGTCTCCCCGCTGAAAAAGTAAAAGAATTATGGTCTTCTATCCATACGTTCTTCGCCGATAGCGGTTTTGAAAATGTTTGGGCTGTTATTCCTTTCGATGAAACACATTTAGCTTGTGCATTCGGAGATGAGACCGACGAACAAACGAAACAACTGACCAAGTATTTTATCAATAAAACTTTCCCTATTGTTTATCGTGTTGCTCCTCCTGTTATTACCGACTATCGAAGTATATTCAACAAACTGTTTGTTGAAGCATTTGGAGAAACAGAAAATGAAGCGAAAGAAACTATAAATCGGATATTCAGATTGGTAAATCCTAATGCCAATGTTAGGGAAATTATATCATATATCAATGAGATGGTCGCTCTTAAACAAGAGTGGTGTAACGAAATTTTGATGATAAACATAGCATTGTTCTGTTTGAAGAAGACGGATATTCTGGCAAATCCAGTAGAACAAATATTGTCCGGCGACTATCTGAATGGCATTCAAACAATAATTAACAATGATCTGCAAACACAACGCGAAATTGCAGCTTTGGTATATGGTGTCGATGTTGAAGATGCTCGACAAATTCCATTGAAAAAATATATTGAAGGCTGCATCAACGGAGAAGAAGACCACGACATAAATCAATATGCAGAGACTAATAAACAATTTGACACTGTATTAGAAGAAGTTATACAATGTATGGACAATGCGCTTATCGATAAGATTATACATTGTTTGCATAAATTAACTCGAAAGAGCGATGTTATTCTGCGTGTATGGCAAAGAATAGCACAATTGAAATTAAAAGAATCCATAGAGAAGCAGGTGTTCCCTGTCGAATACCAAGAACTGCTGTTGCATTTAGACACGGAAAGCCAAAACCATGTGATTGCTCAATTATATAAGAAGATAGTTCGGTTCAATGACTTCAATGGCGGCGACTATTTCAAAACGTTAGATGCAATAGACAGGTTTATTGCGCAAAATAAGTTGGCGTGCGATTTTACGTCATTGATTGAAGCAAAAACAGTCAAGCCAAATACATTTATCGATTATATTCAAGCTGCAAATGCAACAGATGCTGCCTATCGGGATAACGCGACAACTAAAGCATATAAATATTATCAAGTAGCAACAAATTCGGAGGCGCTCGATAATTATTTGGCAAACTTACTACCCGATAATTTCGACCATGCAGATATTGTAAAAACGTTAAAAGATAATTCTACCTATACGTTTCCAACGCTTTTGCAAGCGATCACGAATTGCATTGATGAACAGAATGTAAATAAAGATAATATAGGGGCTATATTTACAACCTATCGTTTATTGGCATCTGACGAAGAAAGACCTTTACCTGTAACGTTAGATTCAACCTACATAAATCAGTTGCATTCTGAATTAGAAACTGATGGCCGAAACATTAAAGAGTCTGGATATTACGATTTAGTCGCCATGCAATTGGCACATGGTCATTCCGTTTCCTTAATAGAGGGTGGAGATATAAAATATGTTGCAGAACTCATGGACTATTATGTGGATCATGGAGACTTATTAGTAAATAGTGTGGGATGGAATATACCGCTATTAAATGAAACACTACAATACATGGTAAATCATAAACTTGGCTATAAATTATTGCTCTCAGACATATTGCCCCAATTTGAAGATATTAAGAACAGAATAGGTGTAACGGATGAGGTATTTATCGAGCATTTAGCAGAGTGGAATACCGATTTGGATAAGTATATCACTAAGAACAATATTAAAGATGTAATTCCTGACGCATCTTTTTACGATTTGACCACTAAAATAAGCAATGTCCTGACCGATCATATCAATAAAATAGCGTTCGAAGCGTTGTCTGAAATAAGTGTTGATACATTATACGCCCAAAGAACAGCACATACATCATATTATTGGTTTGTCGCAATAAAACATTTACTGGCTAAAATCAAATCCTTGCCAGATAACTTGACTGAATTTGGCAAAAAGATTCTGATGGATATTGCTTCTGGAACTCAAAGTTTGAATCCTTTCCCTAATTGTTTCAAGAATATAGTTGAAAGATTGGATAAACGAAAAATTAAATCGACAGTTACCGATATAAGAAATGATTTCTGCATCGGTAAAAAGACTATCAATGCAATAAAGTTTCAATTTTTCGAAACATGGCTTAGATCGCATGGTAATTTGAAAAGTCAAGCTGGAGACGTTATTGATAAAATAGTGAAACCTGTAATTTCCGATGGGGCATGCCGTTCATTGATTCTGCAAAACAAAGATTTTTATATGGATTTAATAAATACAGCAGGGGATGATGCTTATGAATTGAAAAAGAGTCTCCGAAACCTCATACAAAAAGATTCAGATCCGCAATTGGTTAAATTTGTCAATTCGATAGATTCAGTACCTGAGGTTGAAACCGCGTAAGTATTTGTCTAACAAGTCCGAATTTTACGATTTTACCCGTCAGAACTGAAGTGCCCCCCAAAAAAATTGTATCCAACTTTTGGGGGTCACTTCAAACTTCGATAGGGATAATTTTCAATTTTGGGGACTTGTTAGACAGTCTCATTATCTGGTAGCAGTTTACACAGCACCGGATCGTTTTTGATACGCTCCAGTTCCTCCTGCACAATCTGCTTCACCTCTTCCTTGATGCGCCGGTAGTTCGCCTGCACCGTTTCCTTCATGCGGTCGTTGCCGTCCTCGTCCGTGAAGTTTGTAATGACGGGAATTTTCTTGTAGGCACTTTCTTCCCGTTTCACCTTTTCGGCATCCACCACAATCTCGCAATGAAAAATCTTCTGCTCGATACGCTCGTTGAAGTTGTCGGATACAGAACCGACAAACATTCCCTGCGTAAGCCCGGAAATCTTACTCGGTGGAATGAGCGCGTCCATCTGCGTGTTGATGGAGGTGGAAACATCCTGCCGGTTGATGGAGATGGACTGCCGTTTCTGCAACACCTTACCGAACCGCTCGGAGAGCGTCTTGGCTGTTTCCCCCACCACCTGACCGGAGAAAATATTGCCGACAGTGTTCATCACCACTTTCGCCTCTTTGTCCCCGTAGTCACGCACTAACTGGCTGAAATCCTGAAAGCCCAGACACACGGCAACCTTGTTGCTTCGGGCGGTAGCTATAAGATTGTCCAACCCTTTGAAGTATATTGTGGGCAACTCGTCGATGATGACCGATGACTTCAGCATCCCCTTCTTGTTGATGAGCTTCACGATACGGGAATTATACAGACCGAGTGCCGCACCGTAGATATTCTGACGGTCGGGATTGTTACCCACGCAGAGGATTTTCGGCTCTTCGGGATTGTTGATGTCCAGCGTAAACTCGCTGTCTGACATCACCCAGTAGAGCTGCGGTGAAATCATCCTCGAAAGCGGGATTTTTGCCGACGCTATCTGACCCATGAGCTGCTCCGCAGCCCCTCCAAGCCACGCATCCATGAACGGCGAAAGGTAGTTCTCCAGCTCCGGATAAGAGGTCAGTATCGGAAATATATCCTCGTAACGGCGGTTCAGAAACTCGATAGCATGGGGAAACGTGCAAAACTTCCCGTTCTGATAGATTTTGAGATACCAGATAATACTGGCAAACAGAATGATAGGTGACTCCACGAAGAAGTCGCCCTGCTTTTGCACCCACGTTTTATTGAGGTTGAGCATTATTGTGTAGGCACTCTCATAGGCATCCGTAATATCTTCCATAAAATCCGGGTGAATGGGATTGCACCGATGAGAGCGTCGCGGGTCGTCGAAGTTGATCACATAGAACTTCGGCTTTACCTTGTAGCCGTCCGGGTGGTTCAGCAAATGGTTGTAGGCAATAGTAGATAGGTCGGGATACTTGAAATCGTAGATGTATTGACTAAAGCCCTTTTCAATCTGTTGCTTGATAAAATTGTTTACCACGGCATAGGACTTGCCGCTGCCCGGCGTACCCAACACGATGGACGCACGGAAGGGATTAACTACATTGATCCAACCGTTGTTCCAGCGTTTCCTGTAATAGAAACGTGTCGGCAGATTGACCGAATACTCGCTTTCGATAAGCCTCGTTTCCTGCATGAAACTCTCGTTCTCGTTGTTGAAAACATCCTCCATCAAATTGTGTTTCAACAGGCGGCTCATCCACAGACCACCCATCAACAGGCAGACATAGCCCGTTCCAATGGTAAGGACATACAGTCCCGTCACCGCTTCAAGCGGCAGCGGCAGGGGCAGCAACCACCAGTTCAGGAAAAACAGCACGAACCCGACGGCAAATGCTGTCCAGATTCTCCCCCAAGTGATTTTCTCACCCTTGACACCCTTCGTACCCAGACAGGACAAGGCAAGCAAAAGGACGGAAAACAGCTTCGTGTAGAGAATGGAATGGAACAGCCCCGCCGTGCGGTCGAAGTTCAGAAGGATTTTGTCCACCACGCCGATGTTCACGCCCCACAGCCGGATGGCTTCGTAGCAGAACCAGTACACGTTCATGACCACTAAAATGATACTCACGGCACGCAGAAAATCCATGATTTTCGCCAATGCCCTCAAATCGTCTTCTTGTTGTGACATACATTGATTTTTTTAATTGTTGATACTCTGATTACATACCCAAGCCCTTGCGTTTTTTCTTCTTTTTGCGCTTCATCGCCCGGATGAAAGCCTCTTCCTCGGCATCTACCGCCGGACCTTCGGGAGTGAGCAAGCCCATACCGCCCGATATATCTTCACTGTCGTAGGCGGTCTGCCCGTGTGCCTTGTCCGCAGCATCCACAGGGATGGATAGCGGTATCGGCGGTTGTCCGGCGTATGGCAGGGTGAAGTGTTCCTGCAAGGCATTCGCCGAAAGCTCCTTACCCATGCGCGAACCGTTCAGCACGCATCCCGTGCGGTGGTCGATGAAGGTAGCCCCATAGATGCGCCCTTCCTCTGTGTAGCGCAGTACGGTGTCGATGCCCTTCTCTTTGAGTTGGGATACAAATTTGTCCTTGTCATAAGTGCCTTGCAGCACGGAAAGGACGGTGCGTTTCGTCATGTCTGCCAGTTTCCTATCCTTGATTTCCGATTTGGAACGGACAAACTTCTTCTGTACGGCTTCATAGCCTGCGGACTTCCCGAAAAGCGAGGATTTGAACGGGTTGCCCACCTTGTTACCCTTGTCGTCCGTGACGGAATAGACCAGCCCGTGATACTCCCGTCCGCGCACGTTGCCCCTCGCTTCCTCCACCGTCATATTATATAAGGAAAGGAGCGCACGGTATTCGCCCATCGTCTGGAAACGGTACTGCCCATTCAGAGCCTTCACGGTGTTGCCTACCTGCTTCTTCACATCACCTGCCGATGCGGCCACCTTGCGCAACGGATTATCCAATCTCTGATTTTTACGTTCTGCCGGATGCAATCCGTACTTCTGTTCCAGTTCCCTGCGGATACGGTCGCTGCGGCGGTAGAGAAAATCCCGGTTGAGCCTTTTCCCGTTCTCGTCCACGTTGACCGTCACGATGTGCAGGTGGTGGCGGTCGATGTCCTCGTGCTTGAATACAAGATAAGGCTGGTTTCCGAAACCGAGTTTTTCCAGATACTCGCGGGCGATATTCTGCAACTCAATATCGGTCAGCACATCCTCCGGGTGCGGGTTGAGAGAGATATGCACCACCGGCTTCTCGATCTTCATCTGCGGTGGCAGGAAGGTGAGAAAACCCTCCATCGCCTTGCCTATGTCCACCGTTCCCGAACCGTCATTGTAGATGCGGTTGGTGGTGAGAAGCCGCCCCTGCGCCTCGTTAATCTTCTCCCCGTTGTAGGCAATCGCGCCGTACAACGAACTTCCTACACTGATTTTTGCGACCATTTTGCCTCCATTTCCCTTGAAAGTTCCACAATCCGGCGGCTCAGTTTCACGAGTTCGACGGTGTGTTGCTCTAATTTGTAGAGCAACGCCATCGCCTTTTTCTCTGAAAAATGCAGCCTCAGTTCCTTCACGACTTGGTTGTAATTCGTACCCACGGCACGGAATTGTGCATGAAAATCCGACAGTTTGGTGTAATAGTCCACCAACGTCTTGTCCACCT
Organism: Bacteroides sp. 2_2_4; assembly: GCF_000157055.1. NCBI lineage: Bacteria > Pseudomonadati > Bacteroidota > Bacteroidia > Bacteroidales > Bacteroidaceae > Bacteroides > Bacteroides sp. 2_2_4. The sequence continues at coordinate 18,750 of NZ_EQ973374.1, forward strand.
TCAGCACCTTGAACGGTTGCCCGAAGAAGTGCGCTTTGAGGAAAACAGACCGTGCATAGACACCCGATTTTCCGAACATGGCGAGGAAACGGTTGTGTTCCTCCTCGTTGAAACGGACGGTGTACCGGTACACCGCCGGATCAAGTTTGGGATTTCTCCCTGATTTGCTTTTCCTTTTCTCTTTCATATTACTTTGGATTTAGCGGATTGACGGCATAAGCCGCCGCTTCGGATTACAGCACCGCAGTTCTGAAAGGCTTCCCGACTTCGGAGGGAAAGCCCGCCCCCTGCAAGGGCAAGTGCTTTTCGTGGCTGCTCAAAATATTTTGAGCGGCTGAAAAGACATCTTGCTATGTTCAGGTGAACATAAAAATCCGTCAGGGGACGGATTGGGAAAATACCTTTCAGGACTCCGGGCCGCGCGTCATCGGCGAACCCTGCTGTCCGGGTGCAAAGTTACGCCCTTAAAGCGGTATCGGACAGATGCTTGACCCGGTCAATGACTGCCAACCGGCGCAACGTGCCGCCACTTGCCGGAGAAGTGATACAGGTTCCAAAATATACTTGTTTATTTGCAGCATGATTCAAGAAACGAACGATTTGAAGATATGATAAACGGAACATTCAAATACCCGGAAATCCGCTTCTTCGGATACTTGCCGAAACGGATACCCGAACCGTCGGAAACCCGGTTCTCCGACAATTCGGTGACGTATGGATTCAATGACTTCATGACGCAATGTCGTCAATCACCATTTGTCCGACGCACCGCTTCACCACAGAACCGGATACGCGACGACCCGCCTGCGTGTGTAGTCACGGAAGCGGATGGTGCGACAGCCAAATCCGTATGGAAACAGAAAAACAAATCATCAACAATTAAAATAAATGGAACTATGAGTAAGGAAATCTTCGTTGCATTCGCAACACAGAAAGGTGGCATCGGCAAATCCACTGTCACGGCACTTGCCGCCAGCTACCTGCACAACGTGAAAGGCTACAATGTCGCCGTCGTGGACTGCGACGACCCGCAGCACAGCATCCACGGGCTGCGCGAACACGAAATGGGGCTTATCGACAGCAGCACCTACTTCAAGGCTCTCGCTTGCGACCATTTCCGCCGGATCAAAAAGAACGCCTACACCATCGTCAAAAGCAATGCGGTGAACGCCCTCGACGATGCCGAGAGGATGATTGCCACTGAGGACGTGAAACCCGACGTGGTGTTCTTCGACATGCCCGGCACACTCCGAAGCAACGGCGTGATAAAGACGCTCTCGCAGATGGACTACATTTTCACTCCGCTGAGTGCCGACCGCTTTGTCGTGGAGAGTACCCTGAAATTCGTCACGATGTTCCGCGACAGGCTGATGACTACCGGACAGGCGAAAACAAAGGGGCTGCATCTGTTCTGGACGATGGTGGACGGCAGGGAGAGGAACGACTTGTACGGCATCTACGAGGAAGTGATAGCCGAAATGGGCTTTCCGGTACTTTCCACCCGCTTGCCCGACAGCAAGAAGTTCCGCCGTGACCTTTCGGAAGAGCGCAAGAGCGTTTTCCGCTCCACCATCTTCCCGATGGACACGGCACTGCTGAAAGGGAGTGGCATCCGGGAGTTTTCCGAAGAGATAAGCGACATCATCAGACCGCAGTGAGCATGGGCAGCAGGAAAGTGAACACGGAAGGCATCGACGAGGAACTGCTGTTAGCCTCCATCGGGCGGCGCACACAGGACGGGACACTGCGCCCCGCACAGGAAGTACCCGCAGCTGCACCGACCGAAGAGGACACCGCCGCACCGGAACCATCTCCTGTGCAACCCGTAACACGGGAAAAAGCGCAGAGGGAAAGTGGACGCCGGAAAAGGCAGGACGAGGACTACAACGAGCTATTCCTGCGCCGCAACGAGATAAAGACCCGCCAATGTGTCTATATCAGCCGTGACGTCCACGGCAAGATCCTCAGAATCGTGAACGACATCGCCGGAGGGGAAATCTCAGTAGGCGGATATGTGGATACCGTGCTGCGCCAGCATCTGGAACAGCACAAGGAGAGAATCAACGAACTGTACAAGAAACAACGTGAAGATCTGATTTGAAAATGGAAAAAGAAATGACACCGAATGAAAAAAGACCACAGCAAGACTGCGGAGGTATGTTTACCCAAGTGCAGGCGAGTGTGGAAATACTGTCGCCTGTCCCGGTAAGCGGCAAATGCAGTGAGAAGGACTATGAACGCCTGTTCATCCGCGACCCGGAAGTAAAGGCACGTGAGGGGAAGATGGCGTATGTGCGCCCGGAGTACCACGAGCGTATCATGCGTATCACCCGTGTAATCGGGCATGACCGGCTTACGCTGTCCGCTTACATCGACCATGTGCTGACGCACCACTTCAACCAGTGCGAAGATGCGATAAAGAGCCTTTATGCCCGAAATTACAATTCAGTATTCTAACCAAAAACGGAAGGATATGAATTACACAATCAGCATGACAGACATTCTGCTGGCGGTATCGGTCGGCTGCAACCTCTGGTTCCTGTTCCTGCTCCTTTACGAGCGCATCATGGACACGCGGATTGTCCGCTTCTTCAAGGGCATTGTCGGATTATGGCGGTCACTGGACGGGAATGAGGCTAAACGCATAGCGGCACACGAGGAAGTCCCTGCGGAAAAGGCGGACATCATCGGCAAGAGCCGTTTCAGGATGGCATCCACCCGGACAACCGCTGCCATACCGACGCAAGAAGCCGCCACTATTGAAAAAGGCATTGAGCTGTCGGAGGAAGAGGCTACTTTTGACGACGGAAAAACGGGAAACGCATCCCGCCCGGCACAAGTCCCGGAGGAAAAACTCGATGAGACCTTCACGAGCATACCGCCGGAGGAACTGGGATACGGGGACGACGAACCGGAAGAGGACGCCTCGGACACGCCACGGGCTTCGGGCAGCAGCTTTGACGAGATTGACGACGCCTGCAAGACCGCCAAAAACCCGGACGCGACACAGGCGGAACGTGAAAAGGCGGCTAAGGTGTTCACCGACATGGAGGGCACGGAGTTGTACGAGAAAATGATGGAAGGCTCTTCGGAGATAGGCATCCGCATCAAGGGGCTTATCGAGATTCGGCTGAAGAAATCTGAAAAGGAGTTCGTCGTGCCGGACAACATCGAGGAGTTCGACATTCGCAACTATGTATGACAACAATAAAAGAAATGAACATGAAAGAATGACATCAACCCACGCGGCGAGGAAACGCAAGGCGCATCCCCATCCGCAACGGACACGCCCACGTCCGTGGAAACAAACGGGCATCCACTAAAACCAAAGTAAAGAAACAAAGTATCAACCGCCCGACAAAGGACCATCCACCCTTTTGACGGCAAAAAACAAGAACAGTTTATGAACAAGAACATCTTGAAAAACAGAAAAGCAATCCTCTCCGCGGCACTTGTCATCGCCGCAACCGCCTCCGCTTTCGCGCAGGGAAACGGCATCGCGGGCATCAACGAAGCCACCTCTATGGTGAGTTCTTATTTCGACCCCGGAACTAAACTGATATACGCCATCGGTGCAGTCGTCGGGCTTATCGGGGGCGTAAAAGTGTACGG
>NZ_EQ973374.1:24797-27624 GCF_000157055.1 Bacteroides sp. 2_2_4
TCATCGGGCGACCCCGACACCAGCAAGACAGCCGCCTCGTGGTTCGGCGCGTGCATCTTCCTGATTGTTGCCGCCACCATCCTGCGCTCATTCTTCCTTTAATAAATAATGTATGGCTGAATACCCAATCAACAAGGGTATCGGCCGTCCGGTAGAGTTCAAGGGCTTGAAGGCACAGTACCTCTTCATCTTCTGCGGAGGTCTGCTGGCTCTCTTCGTCCTGTTCGTCATCCTCTACATGGTCGGTATCGACCAGTGGATATGTATCGGCTTCGGCGCGGCATCGTCCTCCCTCCTTGTATGGCAGACCTTCGCGCTGAACGCCCGGTACGGTGAACACGGGCTGATGAAATTAGGAGCGGCACGGAGCCATCCCCGATACCTTATCAACCGGCGGCGGATAACCCGTCTGTTCAAACGACAACGAAAGGAAGAAAGACAATGAGGAATACATCGAAAATGACAACACTGGAAAACAGGTTCCCACTTTTAGCGGTGGAGCATGGCTGCATCATCTCAAAGGACGCCGACATCACGGTGGCTTTCGAGGTGGAACTACCGGAACTTTACACCGTGACGGGTGCGGAGTACGAGGCGATACACAGTTGCTGGTGCAAGGCTATCAAGGTGCTGCCGGACTACTCCGTCGTCCACAAACAGGACTGGTTCATCAAGGAACGCTACAAACCGGAGCTTCAGAAGGACGACATGAGCTTTTTAAGCCGCTCTTTCGAGCGTCACTTCAACGAGCGTCCGTACCTGAAACACACCTGCTACCTCTACCTGACCAAGACAACAAAGGAGCGTAACCGGATGCAGAGCAATTTCAGCACGCTGTGCCGGGGACATATCATCCCGAAGGAGCTGGACAGGGAAACCACGACCAAGTTCTTGGAAGCCTGCGAACAGTTCGAGCGCATCATGAACGACAGCGGGCTTGTCAGGCTGCGCCGCCTCTCCACCGATGAGATTGTGGGTACTGAGGGAAAGACGGGACTTATTGAACGCTACTTCTCGCTCATGCCGGAAGGTGACACCACCTTGCAGGACATCGAGCTTTCGGCAAGGGAGATGCGCATCGGCGACAACCGCCTGTGTCTGCACACCCTCTCCGACGCGGAAGACCTGCCGGGCAAGGTGGCTACCGACACCCGTTACGAGAAGCTCTCCACCGACCGGAGTGACTGCCGACTGTCATTCGCCTCCCCGGTGGGGCTTCTGCTCTCCTGCAACCATATCTACAACCAGTATGTGCTGATAGACAACAGTGAGGAAACCTTGCAGAAGTTCGAGAAGTCCGCCCGTAACATGCAGTCGCTATCTCGCTATTCAAGGAGCAACAGCATCAACCGCGAGTGGATAGACCAATACCTGAACGAAGCCCATTCCTACGGACTGACCTCGGTACGGGCACACTTCAACGTCATGGCGTGGAGCGACGATGCGGAGGAACTGAAGCATATCAAGAACGACGTGGGCAGCCAGTTGGCAAGCATGGAATGCGTGCCGCGCCACAACACCATCGACTGCCCGACACTCTACTGGGCGGCGATACCCGGCAATGCGGCGGACTTCCCGGCGGAAGAGAGTTTCCACACCTTCATCGAACAGGCGGTGTGCCTGTTCACAGAGGAAACCAACTACCGCAGCTCGCTCTCGCCCTTCGGCATCAAGATGGTGGACAGGCTCACGGGAAAACCGCTGCACCTTGACATCTCCGACCTGCCCATGAAGCGAGGTATCACGACCAACCGCAACAAGTTCGTGCTGGGTCCTTCGGGCAGCGGCAAGTCTTTCTTCATGAACCACCTCGTGCGCCAATATTATGAGCAAGGCGCACATGTGGTATTGGTGGACACGGGAAACTCCTATCAGGGCTTGTGCGGCATGATCCGACGCAAGACAGGCGGAGCGGACGGTGTGTATTTCACCTACACGGAAGATAAGCCCATCAGCTTCAACCCGTTCTACACCGACGATTACATCTTCGACGTGGAGAAGAAGGACAGCATCAAGACCCTGTTGCTGACGCTCTGGAAGTCGGAGGACGACAAGGTGACAAAGACGGAGAGCGGCGAGCTGGGCAGTGCCGTGAGTGCCTATATTGAGCGCATCCAATCCGACCGTAGCATCGTGCCGTCGTTCAACACCTTCTACGAGTATATGCGTGACGACTACCGCAAGGAACTGGCACAGCGTGACATCAAGGTGGAGAAGTCCGACTTCAACATCGACAACATGCTCACCACCATGCGGCAGTATTACCGGGGCGGGCGTTACGATTTCCTGCTCAACTCCACGGAGAACATCGACCTGCTCGGCAAGCGGTTCATCGTCTTCGAGATAGATTCGATTAAAGAAAACCGCGAACTGTTCCCCGTCGTGACCATCATCATCATGGAAGCCTTCATCAACAAGATGCGGCGGCTGAAAGGCGTGCGGAAACAGCTTATCGTGGAAGAGGCTTGGAAGGCCCTCTCATCGGCGAACATGGCTGAATATCTGCGCTATATGTATAAGACGGTCAGAAAATATTACGGCGAGGCAATCGTGGTGACGCAGGAGGTGGACGACATTATCAGTTCTCCGGTGGTCAAAGAGAGCATTATCAACAACTCGGATTGTAAAATCCTGCTTGACCAAAGGAAATATATGAACAAGTTCGACCAGATACAGGCGTTGCTCGGACTGACGGAAAAGGAGAAGTCGCAGATACTCTCCATCAACATGGCGAACAACCCTTCACGGCTCTACAAGGAGGTGTGGATAGGCTTGGGCGGCACGCAGTCGGCGGTCTATGCCACGGAGGTCAGCGCGGAAGAGTATC
>NZ_EQ973374.1:30133-36418 GCF_000157055.1 Bacteroides sp. 2_2_4
GCGTACACCACCGAGGAAACGGAAAAAGTGGAGGTTTACCGTCTGGCGGAGAAGCTGGGCGACGACATCGAAGCCGCCATCCGGCAGCTTGCCGAAAGGCGGAGAAACAAGGAATAACTAAAAAACAGAATGTATCAACCAAAAAAGAAAAACGCGTATGAATTTACCAAAAGTGAAAATGCTGCAAGTCAGCAAGTGCCTTATCGGATTGGCGGTCATGATGCTGCAATCCTGCGACGTGGCCGACAACCGCCGCGACATGCTGTGCGGGAACTGGGAGAGCGTGGAGGGAAAACCTGACGTGCTTATCTACAAGGAGGGCGAAGCCTACAAAGTGACGGTGTTCCGTCGTAGCGGTCTGCGCCGCAAGCTCAAGCCGGAAACCTATCTCTTGCAGGAGGAGAACGGCAACCTGTTCATGAACACCGGCTTCCGCATCGACGTGTCCTACAACGAGGCCACGGATGTGCTGACTTTCTCGCCAAACGGGGACTATGTGCGGGTGAAGCCGCAGCCGGGACATCCGACCGAAGAATAACAACCACTAAAATCCAAAGTAACATGAGAACAAGAATAACAATGATTATCTGCCTGTGCCTGCTTTTCGCGGGCAGGGCAAGCGCACAGTGGGTCGTAAGCGATCCGGGCAATCTAGCGCAGGGCATCATCAATGCCTCCAAAAACATCATCCATACCTCCAAGACCGCCACGAACATGGTGAGCAACTTTCAGGAGACGGTGAAAATCTATCAGCAGGGCAAGAAGTATTACGATGCCCTCAAATCGGTGAACAATCTGGTCAAGGACGCCCGCAAGGTGCAGCAGACCATCCTGATGGTGGGCGACATCACAGACATCTATGTGAACAGTTTCCAACGGATGCTCCGTGACGGGAATTTCAGACCCGAAGAGCTTTCCGCAATCGCTTTCGGCTACACGAAACTGCTGGAGGAAAGCAACGAAGTGTTGACGGAACTCAGGAACGTGGTGAACATCACCACGCTCTCCATGACCGACAAGGAGCGCATGGACGTGGTGGAACGCTGCCACTCGAAGATGAAGCGTTACCGCAACCTCGTGAGCTACTACACGAACAAGAACATCTCCGTGAGTTACCTGCGTGCGAAAAAGAAGAACGACCTCGACCGCATCATGGGGCTGTACGGGAACATGAACGAAAGATACTGGTAGCCTATGAAGTTCGACAACCTTCATCAGATTTTACGTTCACTTTATGAGCAGATGATGCCGCTGTGTGGGGACATGGCTGGTGTGGCGAAAGGCATCGCCGGGCTGGGTGCGCTGTTCTACGTCGCCTACCGGGTATGGCAGTCGCTGGCGAGAGCTGAACCGATAGACGTATTCCCGATGCTCCGTCCTTTTGCCATCGGTCTGTGCATCATGTTCTTCCCGACTGTGGTGCTGGGCACGATAAACAGCATCCTCTCACCCGTCGTACAGGGCACGGCAAAGATGCTGGAGGCGGAAACGCTGGACATGAACCGATACCGGGAGCAGAAGGACAAACTGGAATACGAGGCGATGGTACGCAACCCCGAAACCGCCTACCTCGTGTCCAACGAGGAATTTGACAAGCAACTGGAGGAACTCGGCTGGTCGCCCTCCGACATGGTGACGATGGCGGGAATGTATATCGACCGGGGAATGTACAACATGAAGAAGAGCATCCGCGACTTCTTCCGCGAGATACTCGAACTGCTGTTCCAAGCCGCCGCCCTCGTGATAGACACCGTCCGCACCTTCTTTCTCGTGGTGCTGGCGATTCTCGGTCCGATAGCCTTCGCCCTGTCGGTATGGGACGGTTTCCAAAACACGCTCACGCAGTGGATATGCCGCTATATACAGGTCTATCTGTGGCTACCGGTATCGGACATGTTCAGCACCATACTGGCGAAGATACAGGTTCTGATGCTGCAAAACGACATCGAGCGGATGCAGGCAGACCCGAACTTCTCGCTGGATTCGAGCGACGGGGTGTATATCGTATTCCTCTGCATCGGCATCATCGGCTACTTTACCATTCCCACCGTTGCGGGCTGGATTATCCAAGCCGGAGGCATGGGCGGTTACGGTCGCAACGTGAACCAGATGGCGGGACGAGCCGGAAGCATGGCGGGCAGCGTGGCGGGTGCAGCCGCAGGAAACGCAGTCGGACGTGTCGGCAAATTGCTGAAATAATCAATGTGCAATCATAAATTGGAAAATATAAATGGAATTCAAATCACTTAGAAACATCGAATCGTCGTTCAGGCAGATACGCCTGTTCGGTATCGTCTTCCTCTCGCTGTGCGCCGTGGTGACGGTGTGGAGCGTGTGGAACTCCTACCGTTTCGCAGAGAAGCAACGGGAGAAAATCTATGTGCTGGACAACGGCAAGAGCCTGATGCTCGCCTTGTCTCAGGATTTGTCGCAGAACCGCCCGGCGGAGGCACGGGAACATGTGCGCCGTTTCCACGAGATGTTCTTCACGCTATCACCTGAAAAAAGCGCGATTGAACACAACGTGAAACGTGCCTTGCTGCTGGCGGACAAGAGCGTGTACCACTATTATTCGGACTTCGCGGAGAAGGGGTACTACAACCGCATCATCGCCGGGAACATCAACCAAGTGCTGAAGGTGGACAGCGTGGTGTGCGACTTCAACGCCTATCCCTACCGTGCCGTGACCTACGCCACACAGAAAATCATCCGGCAGAGCAACGTCACCGAGCGCAGCCTCGTGACCACCTGCCGCCTGCTGAACGCATCGCGGTCGGATGACAACCCGAACGGTTTTACCATCGAGGGTTTCACCATCATTGAGAACAAGGATTTACAGACTATCAAACGGTAACAGGACATGAAAAGTATCAGAAAATCAATGTGGGGCATGTATTGGAAACTCCACGACAAACGGAAACGCTTGGCGGCAAGTCTCAAAGGGTATCTGGACGGCTTGCCGCCGGAAACACGCCGCCGCATCGTGCTGGGGATGTTCGCCGCCTTCGCGGTGCTTGCCCTTTACACCTTCGGCAGAGCCGTCTATGACATCGGCAGGAACGACGGCTCACATATGGAAACGGGACACGCCGGACGGGTGGAACTGCCGACCCCGGCGGAAACAGGCAATCACTTAACACCTTATTTATATGGAACAGACAAAGAATGAACCGACGAAAGAGAACAAAGCTGCTCCCGAAACGGGGAAACCGAAAAAGGAGCGCGAACCGCTGACAGAGGCGCAACGGCTGAAACGGCAGAAGATGATCGTGCTGCCCGCTATGGTGTTGGTGTTCATCGGGGCGATGTGGCTGATATTCGCCCCGTCCTCCGGCAAGGAGCAACCGCCGGGAACGGACGGATACAACACCGAGATGCCCGACGCTGACAAGGCGAACCGGCAGATTATCGGCGACAAGCTGAAAGCCTACGAGCATGGGGAGATGGAAGAGCGTCAGGAGAGCCGCAACCGTGCCATCGGGCAGCTGGGCGACATGTTCGACCGCGAGATAGCGGGAACGGAGAACGGAGTGGACTTCGACCTCGCCAATCCGGGCGGCAAGGAAGAAAGGGCAAAGCCAGCCACGCCGCAGACCATCCAGTCCTCCGCAGCCGCCTACCGTGACCTGAACGCCACGCTCGGAAACTTCTACGACCAGCCGAAAAACGACAATGCGGAGATGGACGAATTGTTGGAGCGCATCGCATCGCTGGAGTCGGAACTGGAAAGCGAGAGGGGCAAGGCTTCCTCTATGGACGAGCAGGTGGCTCTTATGGAGAAGTCCTACGAGCTGGCGGCAAAGTACATGGGCGGTCAGAACGGAGGACAGCCATCGGCGGAACAGAGGGCAGAGCCAACTACCGTGCAGAAAGGGAAGAAGAACAAGGCAATGCCTATCAGACAGGTGGAGCATCAAGTAGTTTCTTCACTCTCACAGCCTATGAGTAACGCGGAGTTTGTCGCCGCCTTATCGCAGGAACGCAACCGGGGTTTCAACACGGCTGTCGGCACGGCGGAGGTATTGGACAGGAACACCATACCGGCGTGCGTGCATGGGGCGCAGAGCGTGACGGACGGGCAGACGGTAAGGCTGCGCCTGCTGGAGCCTATGGCGGTGGCAGGCAGGACAATACCCCGGGGTGCGGTGGTGGTCGGCACGGGCAAGATACAGGGTGAGCGGCTCGACATCGAGATTACCTCGCTGGAATACGACGGCACGATTATCCCCGTGGAGCTTGCGGTCTATGACACGGACGGACAGCCCGGCATCTTCATCCCGAACTCGATGGAGATGAACGCCGTCCGGGAGGTCGCCGCCAACATGGGCGGCTCGCTGGGAAGCAGCATCAACATCTCCACCAATGCCGGGGCGCAGCTCGCCTCCGACTTGGGCAAGGGGCTGATACAAGGCACGAGCCAGTACATCGCCAAAAAGATGCGAACCGTCAAGGTGCATCTGAAAGCCGGGTACAGGGTCATGCTTTACCAAGAAAAATATTGAAAACAATAAAAATTACCACTAAAATCCAAAAGTAATGAGAAAAGTAATCATCATGTTTGCCCTCGCTATGGGCATCATAACTGCCAACGCGCAGGAGAATGTAACCGTTGAAACGACCAACGGAAGTGAACAACCGACCTTGACGAAGGAGGTCTATCCGCAGAAGGAGGCGGACGGCGACCTATATCACGGGCTGTCACGCAAGCTGACCTTCGACCGCATGATACCGCCGCACGGTCTGGAAGTGACCTACGACAAGACCGTCCACGTCATTTTTCCGGCGGAGGTGCGCTATGTCGATTTAGGCTCGCCCGACCTGATTGCCGGGAAAGCCGACGGAGCGGAGAACATCATCCGTGTGAAGGCTACCGTAAGGAATTTTCCCAACGAAACGAATATGTCCGTCATCACGGAGGACGGCAGTTTCTACACCTTCAACGTGAAGTACGCCGCCGAACCGCTGTTGCTCAACGTGGAGATGTGCGACTTCATCCATGACGGCAGCACGGTGAACCGCCCGAACAACGCGCAGGAAATCTATCTGAAAGAGCTGGGCAGCGAAAGCCCGATGCTGGTGCGCCTTATCATGAAGTCCATCCACAAACAGAACAAGCGCGAGGTGAAGCATATCGGCTGCAAGCGTTTCGGCATCCAATACCTGTTGAAAGGCATCTACACGCACAACGGCTTGCTTTATTTCCACACGGAGATAAAGAACCAGAGCAACGTGCCTTTCGATGTGGACTACATCACTTGGAAAATCGTGGACAAGAAGGTTGCGAAGCGTACTGCCGTGCAGGAGCAGATTATTCTGCCGCTCCGCGCGCAGAACTACGCCACCCTCGTGCCGGGCAAAAAGAGCGAGCGCACGGTCTTCACGATGGCGAAGTTCACCATCCCCGATGACAAGTGCCTCGTGGTGGAATTGAACGAGAAGAACGGCGGCCGTCACCAGTCCTTCGTGATTGAGAACGAGGATTTGGTACGCGCGGGTACCATCAACGAACTTCAAGTACGCTGACCATGAGAAAGTACATCGCAATAATCATCGCGTCGCTTGCCCTTTTTACAGGGCAGGCGCACGCCCAGCGGTGTCTGCCGAAGATGCAGGGCATCGAGGTGAGGGCGGACATGGCGGACGGCTTCAATCTCGGCGGCAAGGACGGCGGGTACAGCTTCGGGGCGGCTCTCTCCACCTACACGAAGAAGGGGAACAAGTGGGTGTTCGGTGGCGAATACCTGTTGAAGAACAATCCCTACAAGGACACCAAGATACCCGTGGCGCAGTTCACGGCGGAGGGCGGCTATTACTTCAAGATACTGTCGGACGCCCGAAAGATTGTTTTCGTCTATGCCGGGGCTTCGGCTCTCGCCGGATATGAGGCGGTAAATTGGGGGAAGAAGGTGCTGCATGACGGCTCCACGCTGCACGACCGGGACGCCTTCATCTACGGCGGTGCGCTGACGCTCGATGTGGAGTGTTACGTGGCAGACCGTATCGCCCTGCTTGCCAACCTGCGGGAGCGTTGCCTTTGGGGTGGCGACACACGGAAGTTCCACACGCAGTTCGGGGTCGGTATCAAGTTCATCATCAACTGACACGGGCATGGAAAGGACGGAAATAGATGCTGTCAGAAGGATGCCGCTTGCGGATTTTCTCGCACGGCTGGGGCATGAGCCTGTCAGAAGGAGCGGTAACGAGCTGTGGTATCTTGCCCCGTACAGGGGCGAGCGCACATCCTCTTTCCGTGTGAACGTGGCGAAACAGCTCTGGTACGACTTC
>NZ_EQ973374.1:38903-68643 GCF_000157055.1 Bacteroides sp. 2_2_4
TTTGGGCAAGGGCGGCGACATCTTCACGCTTGCCGGGGAGTTTCTGCAAAGCGATGACTTCATGAAGCAAGCGAAGTTCATAGCGGAAGCCGCCAATATGACGGTTGCCGGATGGGAAAAGCCCGTCTATCTCTCGAAGCCGACCGAATCCGTTTTTGAGGATGTGGAGGTCGCTCCGCTGCTCCGCTCACTGCTGACGGAGTATTTAGAGGAACGGGGCATCCCTTACGCCATCGCATCCCGTCACTGCTGCCGCTTGAACTACGGTGTGCGTGGGAAACGGTATTTTGCCGTTGGCTTTCCGAACATGGCAGGTGGCTATGAAGTCAGAAGCCGATATTTCAAGGGTTGCATACCTCCGAAGTCTGTATCACTGGTAAAGGCGAATGACATCCCGGCTGACGAGTGCCTCGTGTTCGAGGGCTTCATGGACTTTCTCTCTGCCGTGACGCTTGGTGTAACCGGTAACGCTGACTGTCTTGTGCTGAACTCAGTCGCCAACGTGGAGAAGGCGGCGGGATTGCTGGACGGATACGGGCGCATCGGCTGCTTCCTCGACCGTGACGAAGCCGGACGGCGGACGCTTGCCGCACTTACCATGCGATACGGGGAACGTGTCACCGACCGTTCCTCCCTCTATGACGGTTGCAAGGACTTGAACGAGTACCTGCAACTGACAACGAAAAAACAGAAAAACAACCATCTAAAAATCGAAGAACAATGAACATACTGAACAACAGAAACAAGAGAACATCAATATTCAAGGCAGTGGCGTTATGCCTGATAGCCGCCATGTCATTCACCCTCGTGTCATGTGACGATGACATGGACATCCAGCAGTCCTATCCCTTCACGGTGGAGGTCATGCCCGTGCCGAACAAGGTAGTAAAGGGGCAGACAGTGGAAATCCGCTGTGAACTGAAAAAGGAGGGCGACTTTTCGGGTACGCTCTATACCATCCGCTATTTCCAGTTCGAGGGGGAAGGCTCGCTCAAAATGGATAACGGCATCACCTTCCTGCCTAACGACCGCTACCTGCTGGAGAACGAAAAATTCCGCCTGTACTACACGGCGGCGGGTGATGAGGCGCATAATTTCATCGTGGTGGTGGAGGATAACTTTAGCAACTCCTACGAACTGGAATTTGACTTCAACAACAGGAATGTAAAGGACGACGATCTTACCATCGTTCCCATCGGCAACTTCAGCCCCTTGTTGAAATGATGCGTGTATTCATGACAATGCTCTGTTCACTTCTGACGGTCTGTTCTGTGTCCGCGCAGATCAGCCGCCAAGAGGGAACGGACGGGCAGGCGGCAATCTACCGACTGCCGCTTATGGAACGTGCTTTTTTATGCTGCCGCTACTTTGAAGGCTGGCACTCAGAAAAACACTACCCATACGTCGGTTGGGGTCACAAACTTTTGCCAAACGAGAAGTATTCGGCACGAACCATGACAAAACGGGATGCGGATGAACTTTTGCGGAAAGACCTGCGCAAATTTGTCGCCATGTTCCGTAAATTCGGGGTTGATTCGATTTTGCTTGGCACGTTAGCTTACAATGTGGGACCGGCGAAGCTGTTAGGCAGCAAAACAATCCCCAAAAGCACCTTAATCAAGAAGCTGGAAGCTGGTGACAGGAACATCTACCGTGAGTATATAGCCTTCTGCAACTACAAAGGAAAACGCCACGCCATGCTGCTCAAACGGAGAAAGGCGGAGTTTGCGCTGTTGTATATCCCATAAAAGGACTGACAAAACTGGCAAAAGACGTGCCATATTTAACTTGGCACGTCTTTTGCTCTATCACTTGATAGATTATCGTAGGATTTTCTCGTTAATTGACATCGTTGAGCCATTTTTGCCTATCGGTTTCCAAATAACACTTCAAGTTGTAAGTGTTGTGAGAGCAATACAAAACATAGTTATTAACCATAAAAAGTATAGCGAAATTATGAAGAAAGTATTTAGGAAAATTCAGAAAGGAACAACAAAAATGATTGAACGTATCAAATCGTTGGGGGAAATGGAGACGAAGCAGAAATGTGTAGTTCAACGGTTCGAGATTATCATTCCCCTCCACCAAAAAATAACGACCCAATATATAGCCTCCGCAAGTTTTACTTGCGGNCTTTTTAGTTATCGCAGATTGGACAAAGGTTTCTTTGCTACTTTCTTTGTCCGCCATCATGCTCACTGAAAGAAAGTAGGGCGGCTCTCGCCGCCCCGCCACTCAAAAGCGTGTGTAAAGTCCCGTCACCATCGTGAACATTTCCTCCAGCATATCAAAATAGATACCCTCGTGTACGGCAATGTCCTTTGTCTTGCACTCAAAGGTCTTTTTGCTGAACGTCCTGCGGTAGAAGCGCATATTGTAGAGGTCTGCCCCTTCGTCATAGATGATGTCAAGGCGGTTGGCACTTGTTTTGTTCCTTGCAAGGCTCATCCGTAAGCCGTTGCCCATATCTATGAAATCACGGCTACCTGTCATGGCGGTGAAGCGTTTTCCGCCTATCTGCTGTAATATCGTCTTGGCTATCATATCTTTTGTTTTTAGGGTTTTAAGTATTGGCGGTGCGGACACCGCCATCCCGTTCAAAATTCTCGCATTTCGGAAATGGGGGTCTGCCGTTGTAGCCACTCTTTCACACATTCCATATTGTACTCGCTCGTGATGACTGCCGTATGGCTGTCGGTGGCGGTGAAACGTGTGCTTTCGTAATCATCTATCCACCCCTTGAGGGTGTCCGTTCCCCACGCTCCGGTATCGTCAAAGATACCGTCCAATGCCGTGATAGGTTCGCTGAACTTGACTATCAGCGTTTGATAGGTCGTGTTCATAGTCTGTCCTCCTTTCCCTTCTTTGCGTTCAGCCACTTGTCCCGTGCGGCTCGGCACTCGTCCAACGTGGGTTTGACACAAGAGAACAATTCTCTGTCTATGGGGTGGCGGTAGTCGTACTGCACAAGTGTCCGCCTGCGTCTTCCGATACCCGATTGGAAACGCTCGTATTTCTCCGTACCTGCTTCCGCGCAGGTGCTTACTCCGTTGATGGTCATTCGTGTTGTCATAATGTTGCTTTTTAGATGGTTAAAAATGTACTGACAGAACTCTGTTCTTCATCACCATTTCGGGGTTGCTTGTGTAGCGTTGGTGCAGGTAGAAATGGTGTGAGCCGAAGCCGTAAAGGAAAAACTTGTCAAGTTCGTGCTTCTCGGCAAACTCCTTTACGCTCTTTCTCAATTCCCCCTCACTCGTTGTGAGAGTGAGGAGGTTCACAAATTCAAGGAACATCGTGGGGATTGCATCATCCCACACACAAATCATACTTTCAATTCTTACTTCCATATCAATGTTGTTTTAGGGGTTATGCTATGCCGCTTTCATCCGCTCACGGATAAGGTTGGCGTTCTTGTTCACAAGGTCTATGATGCGCTCGTGATATTCGGTGTCCTGGTTGTGCTTGCCGTGGCACTGCACCACTTCGAGGGTTCGCAAGTCCACCTCTACGGTTTCAATAATCTCATCGCCAATCCTTGCCGATAGTATGAGGGTGTCGGCTTTCTTGTAGTATCCACTGCCAAACACGCAGATGCCCTGCGTCTTGCCCTCGTTGTAATACTCGTCTATGCTTTCAAGCACCTTGACGATTATTTCCTCGTCCGTGATTACCAAGCCGAAGAATTTGGATTTGTTGGCGATGAAATCCTCCGCATCTTTCTTTCGTTGGAGTTGTCGCTGTTGCTCACGCTCACGCCTTTCAATCTCCCAACGGCGTTGCTCTGCGGCTCTTTCCTTCTCGTGTATGGCTTCAATTTTTCGGGTTGCGTTGTCGTGTGCCGCCATGAAATCTTCGGGACAGATGTTCTTCGGGTTACGGAGGTCTTGACCGAGTTTTTTGAGCATACGCAGATAGTCGCACCACATTGAGAGGTTGTCTATCTGATACTTGTGACGCTTGGCAATCAGATATGATGCCCAACATTCATCGGCAGTACGGGTATTGAAAAGAAAGTGTTTCATGACCTCAATCTCACCGCCTTTCATAAGGGTTTCAATTCTTGGGTCTGAAAGCAAGGCTTTGAAAAGACGCACGGGGGAGATGCCGTGGAAATCGCCCTTGAAGCCGTTACGTCTGAGTTGGGGCAATATCCTCATCTTTGGATATGCACAGCTTCTTGCCACCACATCATCGTATAGGCTGTTGTGCGGTCTTACCTCCATATCGCTGCCTAATGCCCACACATCGCAATAGCAGAAAAGGAAGCCACGGAGCAACGCCATGTCCGTAACCTTGCCGTCGGGTGAAATCCAACGCTGCACGACCTCGTGGCAGTAGAAACGCATCGGTTCGCCTTTCCTGCTCTCGCATCTGACCTGCGCCACGCGGATTACCTGATACCCTTTGCAGGTGGTTATCACGCTGAAATTCTGCGTTTCCTTGTAGATGCGTCTGCGTGTGTCCTGCACTTTGAGTTCGGCATGGCATTTGGGGCAGGTGCAGCCTTCAAGGGTGTCGCATAGTCCGCTGTCGCTGTGCCACTCGTGACCGCAGTCGGAACAGGTGATGTTCCCTTTCTTGGTGCGGTAGCCGATATGCTCAACGCAGTGGCGGTATGCCCAATCTATTTGTGTCGCTGATATGGGGCGAAGGTTGGCGGAAAGTCTTGCCACCTCTTTCTGTATCTTGGTCTTCGGTTTCATAAGCCTAAATCAAATAATGAGGGTTGGGGTTGGTTTTCTTTTCTCGCTGACGGTCTGTGGCGGTTCTGCAACTTGCGGAGTTCCTCCTCTTGGTATTTGCGGACAGCGTTCTGACGTGCCTCCGCCTTTTCCTCTGCCGTGAGTTTCACAACGTGGTTCACAACCACTTGGCAGTCCATCGGTTTGCCCACCTCTATCTCGTTTTCCTCATAGTAGTGGATGGCTTGCCCGAATATCTCTCCGTCCGTGAAACCGTTGCAACCGCTTTTCTGCACATAGTTCAGAATGTGGGTCACGCACTCGTCCATGTTCTTGGCAGGGTTGCGGTACTTCTTTGCAAATAGCGCATCTTCCTCCGCACGCTGTTCCAAGTACATATATATCGTTCTCTTGAAATGGTCTGTTCCTTTCATATCGCTGTCATTTTTAGATTATCTGTTTCAGTATCTCTCTCCAATAGGTCGGCTCTACCTCGCTGAGAAGGAAGTCCATGAAATCCCTCCGTGCGTCCTTGTTCAGTTCGTGGTACAATCTTCGGAAAGTTTCAAAATTGCCGTTGATGTACGTTTCCACCATATACACGAAGATGTTGTCCACCTCGTAATATCTGCACTGCTGCGCTGCCGTCTTGCTGTTTCTTTTTGCCATGTCGGTAAGGGTTAAAGGGTGAATAACCAAAGGATGAAGCCAAAGAAGGCAATGGTGGAAAGGATAGCCACGATTACACCTATCGCCACTCGGAACACTCCGTTTACAATCTCTCTGATGATGCCCCAAAGGATGCCGAACACCCCGAAGGCGGTGCGCATCATCAAGCCGCATATCGCCAACCCGATGTGTTGCGCCATTTGTCTGAAATTTGCCGTTGCCGTCATATCTTCGCTGTTTTTGATTTTTTTGTTTTTAATGCGGATTCAAGAGCTGAGGGAGTTGAGTTTCAAACTATCTTATCTGCCTCTCGTTTATCCGACATTTTTTTTATGCGTCTTTCTGTCGCATCGGTCGTTTTCGTTTCGGGTGCTTGAAAAGGTAGGGATTAGGGAATGCAAGGTTTTTCGGTCAAAATACTACCCGCAGGGCTGGAGATTTTTACCGAAAACAGGAGGCTTGACCTTGCTTTCCCGTCCAATCCCGGAATTACCTTTGCGCCCAGAACGAAAATGACTGACTGATGCGGCTTACTGAAAGGCGCAAAATGGAGGTAAACGAAAACAGAGGCAGATTGTGTAGAAAAAAACTTCAGGGGAAAATCCGTAAAAAAAAGAATCACCAAAAGGAAAAAGACATCACCGGAAGCGTGAAAAGGGCAAACCACAACAAAGGAAGTATGATTGTTTCCGATCCGACGGAACTTGTTCAGCCGGGTGGCAACAATCATTCTTCCCGGTTTGTCCGGCTGTGTGTGGGCGCCTGTTTCATTCATGGGGCAGGCTGACACACTCTGCATTCACTTTCCGCTTCCGGCAAAAGAGACAGCGAAAAAAGAAAAATCATTTGAAAACCCGTAAAAGCACCTCTTGGCATAGGCGCAAAAGAAAGGGGCATTGCTTCATCTGTCTAAACATCGTTTAGGCGTGAGGCAATGCCCTTTTCTCCAGCTATGCGGTAGTCGGCACACGTTTGTTCCAAACTCGTTTTGGGCAATGGTGTGCCGACGGACAATACCGCTTTTACGGAAAATTCTTATGAATGAGGGGATAAAAAACGGGAGTTTATATCAAAATCTCGAATTAAATAGCTACTTTTGCATACGAAGAGTTCTTTGAAGGTTACGCAACGCGCAGAAGGATAATGCAGTAGATAACTAACTAAATCGTAACCTATTACTATCAAGAGCAATTAACCTACGCTCATTTCCAATAAATTACACTCTTTTCGTAACTTCCGTATGCAAAGTTACAATAAAAAGAGGAATAAAGGCAGACGGTTTGTTTTTAGAACCGAATCTCCATTTAATTTCATAGAAATCTCTATCTTTGTTACTCGTTTTTTTGAGTTTGAATTTTAATTGGATATACAATAATGAAAATAGGAGATAAAGTACGCTTTCTTAGTGAGGTAGGCGGTGGAATCGTAACTGGATTCCAGGGAAAGGATTTTGTGTTGGTAGAAGATGCAGATGGGTTTGATATTCCAATGCCGATACGCGAGTGTGTCGTGATTGAAACAGATGACTATAATATGAGGCGTAAACCCGGTTCGTCTGCGTCGAAACCGGAAGAACCTGTTAAACCGGTAAAACCGGAGATGCCTGTTATTCAACGTCAGCCGGAGGTGCGTGGAGGAGATACTTTGAATGTATTTCTGGCTTATGTGCCCGAAGACGCAAAAGCGATGATGACTACTCCTTTTGAAACTTATCTGGTAAATGATAGCAATTATTATTTGTATTACACTTATTTGAGTGCAGAAGGAAAAGCATGGAAGAACCGTTCGCATGGTTTGGTGGAGCCTAATACAAAATTGCTGTTGGAAGAGTTCACCAAAGATGTATTGAATGATATGGAGCGGGTGGCTGTTCAGTTGATCGCTTTCAAGGACGGTAAGCCTGCGGCTATCAAACCTGCTGTTAGTGTGGAGATACGGATCGATACCGTGAAGTTCTATAAACTTCATACCTTTAGCGATTCTGATTTCTTTGAAGAACCGGCTTTGATTTATGACATTGTGAAAGATGATATGCCTGCCAAACAAGTATATGTTTCGGCGGAGGAGATTCAAAAGGCTTTGTTGCAGAAGAAGTCTGTAGATAAACCGAAGTCACAACCTATTGTGAAACCAAACCATACTACTCATGGCGGAAAGAGCGGAATTATTGAAATAGATCTTCATATTGATTCTTTGCTGGATGATACTCAAGGGATGGGCAATGCTGAAATACTGAATTATCAATTGGATAAGTTTCGCGAAGTGATGGAAACTTATAAGAATAAGCGTGAACAGAAGATTGTCTTTATTCACGGCAAGGGAGATGGGGTACTTCGAAAGGCTGTCATTGATGAATTGAAACGGAAATATAGTAATTGCCGTTATCAGGATGCTTCTTTCCAGGAATATGGGTTTGGGGCTACGATGGTAACTATTAAATAATAGTATAAAAAAAGTGGAAGCCAACCGGCTTCCACCCTCTCTCTCTTTTACATATTAATCATTTTACTTATTCAGTTCAATACCTTTATTCTGTAAAGTGATATTCATCAAAGCTGCATACTTGGCGTACTGTTCAGCACTAAGAGTCTTTCTCATCAGTTTCAAGTTACCATAAACAGCGTTGCGCAATTTTGCTTCTTTATCTTTCTTCGCTGTTGTGGCTCTTGACATCTGTGTGGAGAAATAATCGCAAATATTGGCTACTTCTTCACTCTGATCGGAGTTTAACTTTAAATATTTGCCTAGTTTACTTACATTGATGTTACCTTCCCATTTTGCAGTTGTAGGCTGATTTCCGGCTGCAAATGTTGAAGCAGCAAGGCAGAGCGCTGCCACTAATGTTAATCCTAAACGTTTCATAATACCTACTTTTTTAATTGTTATACCTAAAAACTATTCCTAAAAACAAATCTAATACCTATTGAAAATACTGTCTAAGCGCTTAGTTTTTTCTTTTTACCTATGCAAATATAAGAATATGTTTTATAGCATAAAAATAAAGAAAAGGAAAAGATTCTTTTTAGGCTGATTTCTTGATGTAAGTCAAGAGATGATCTGCTTTTTGATATAAAAATACCTTTTTATGAAACATTTTTGTAATACGTGTGCGAAAACGATAGTAGAGTATTTCTCTATTTTAGGACTTATTGCTGTTAAAATGATATTGAGCAAAGGAATGTGACTAGGAACGGAACGCTGAAATCGACAACAAAGCCATGGAAGATGGAAATGATTACAAATTCCTTTCCCGAATATCGGGTAATGATAGGAAGAGTGGTATCCATCGTTGTGGCTCCACCAACAGAAATAGGAGCTAGCTTTCCAAAATATTTCACTAATAAGGGTGCACACAGCAAAGCGATAATTTCACGCATAATATTGAAAATATTCTTAACCATCTTAAAAATACACACTTAAATATTTTATAATCAATATATTATAAGAAAGGTGATTTTAATGAAGAAACAAATAAGGAACAAAAATAGGAATTAAAGTGATTTCTCATTTTTCTATTTGCACTCTGTTTCTTTCTTTTCGTTTGTTTGCTTTCAGAGTGCATTCCGAGCAATTTTATCTGCTCTCATCATTCGAAGAATTTGCTCCTAACTTTAACTAACAAATTATTTGCAGCTCATAAAGAGAATACAAATTATTATCTCTTGAAGTTGTATTGCTTGTAGCAAAGATAATCTTTTTTGTACAGGCAGCCAAAAATGCCTGCCTATATTTAGTTTAATTTAGTTTAGCATATATAAGGCTAACAAACTAAACCAAACTGGATTTTCATGTTACTTTTTGTGATTTTCCCATTCTACCCATACAGCCAAAAGAGAAGATAAGCTCTTGCCTCTTTTCTCTTTTCGCTGCGATACTCTTTTACTTCATAGCCACCTTTTACACACATCCGTACCGAGCAAACTCCCACATGCTCGCATATCAACTTTCGGTCTGCCCGATGGGAATTGTGTCGCAAAGGTATTTGCCATGTCTTTATTGTATGCAAGGTTGTAACCTGAAGGTTCACTACAAAATCTCCACGCTCCGCTTCGCAGAGGTAGTATTTTGTAGTGAAACCCTGCATACATAGCCATGCCACCTGTTGAAGCGACATAATTTCAATCAAGCCCGAAAGTAAGTGAAATGCTACAGGAGGGAAAGTAACAAACTTAAAACTTGGTATTTATGGCAAATTATGCAACCAACATTTTCCACGCAAGAACGGAAAATAAAACAGACCTCGACAAAATAGAGGCTTTCTTGGATGACACTTTCAGCGAATTTACCAATCGATATGGTGATAGTGTAGATGCAGAATTTTCCTCTCGTTGGGTGTATCCAGAAGAAGAAATCAAAAAATTGGTAGAATCGTTGGAGGACAAAGATAAAGTCTATATCAAGATTCTAACCTATGAATTTGAAGACGAGTACGTGAGCTTTAGAATATTCTCTCAGGGAGAATGGAAGGTCAAATTAATAACTGAATGAGTAGAAGAAGATAAAGTAAAATTATGGTCTATCCTACACTTTGCTTATTCTATAAGAGACACACGGATGGAACGATTGTCGGTGATTTCGACAACAAAATCACTGTTCGTTTCATCTGTGGCAAAGAGAGAGTATTAAATACTGTGATGAAGTAATTTTTACAATTTTACAACATAGAAACCATGACACAGATAGCAATGAAATTCGTCCAATGGGATGTGCCCGAATTGGAAAAACTGAAAGATAGCAAGGTTTACAAATTACGGGAACGTCTTGATAATGGCGACAAGTTGAGTCGGGAAGAAAAGAACTGGCTCACCCGCAATGTGAAAGAGTGCTGCCATTTCAAAAGAGGTATCGCTTTAATGGGCTACCGTTTTGACTTCTCCGATGTTCTCAAACGGTATTTCGTGAAACAACACGGACATATTGCCGAATATTATACCATTGACAAAACCGCACTACGTTCTGTCCTATATGGTCGAATTGAAGATATAATCGAAGTACAATAAAAATCAAAAGAAGCATGAAAGTAACAATTGAACACAGCTTTTGCCCCTATTGTGACGAGGTAACTGAACTTTATTTCCGAATCATTAACACGATTCTTTTTTCTGGCAATGAGGCGGAATTGCGTGAAAGCATGAGACAGTTGGAGAAAAAAACTCCACTTGATGAATATTTCACATACGGTTACGGTGCACGACACCTTTGGGTTTGCCAGCGACGTCCCAGCGACAAAACCAAAATATTCGAGCATCGTATTATGATGGTTGAATTTCAATGACACCTTGGACAAATATCATCGACTGGCTGGAATGGAATCACCCATTTCAGCCTTACTTCCATTTTCCTTTTATAACTTTTTCTTTTGGCTGCGCCACTCCCTTTTGTAGAAACCAGCCATTCGCACAAAGCGAATTGGAAACCACTTTGTGAAAAGTCTGGTTCTTCCTGCCGTTTTTCCTTCCAGTTCCATTTTTTTTTCGATGCGGATATCACTATCCTCCAAGGATGGGCTACCTACGCTTCTGTCCACTCTTGGCTGACACATTCCTTATGCAGTGGCCTTTTTTCTGATTGGATGGTATTCTGTTTGTTACAGTCTCAATTCAAGCCAGGCATGTCTCGCTTTGGCTTTGCTATTCTTCACTGACTTTCGGACGGATGTCTCGCCTTTGTGCCGACATTTGGATTTGCTCTTTTTCCTTATCATTACCGGTTTACTTGTTTCCCATTTTCCATAATCGCTTTTTATCGAAGCAATCATCATTTTTCCTCTGCAAAGATAGTATGCCGACGGGAACGACATGGTTGTCTTGACCAATGGCGTAGCCGCTTCAATCTTCCTTTATCGAGCCTTCGATTTTACCTGTGGCTAAAAATAAAGCGTATTGACGCGCTATCCTTGGTGCATCCCTTAAACGACATCTACTTTTTAGGCAGTGTAAAAATTGATTTAATAACTTCTAAAAGCAATTCAACATGAAAAAGATTGAAAACAATTTCACAGTAACCGGATTCTTAGGTAAAGACGCTGAAATCCGAGAGTTCACCAACAGCAGTGTCGCACGTTTCCCATTGGCCGTAAGCCGTCAGGAAAGGAATGCCGAGGAAACCAACCGCATTTCAGCCTTTATGAATATTGAGGCTTGGCGTAAAAACGAGAATACTGGGTCATTCGACCAACTGACCAAAGGTACGATGCTCACCATTGAAGGCTACTTTAAGCCTGAAGAGTGGACCGACAAGGTCGGTGTGAAGCACAATCGTGTTGTTATGGTGGCTGTCAAGTTTTATCCTCCTATCGAAAAGGAGGATGTTCCTGAAAAGCCGGTAAAGCCCGTGAAAAAAGGCAAAAAATAATTCTTGCCTTATCATGAACAAAGCGATCTTTTGGTCGCTTTTGTTTTGCTCATGACCGGATTAATACGCATCATACTTTTATAAGTGACTGTTGCGATGCCAAGCTCCAAATGAAATCTTCACCCGGTAATACTGTTATACTTAGCTCCACTTGATGAACAGGCAGATTACGATTTTCAATAGAAAAAAGAAGACTCTCTCAATTCCATACCTCTGAGCAGCTTTCCAGTCCCTCTTATAACCATATTTCTTCCCAAAAGTGAGGTTACGTCCGCCGTCCATTAATTTTACAGTGCGAAGTTAAGTCGGACGTGAACCTGCAAGGCGCGTTTCATTTGCAGTCAATGCCGTTCAAATGAAATCCTTCGGATTCCGCTTCCTCCTTGCATTGTTCCCTTCTTCCGCCTTGTGGTTTGCACGTAAAATCAAATCCCACCGGACGAGGTAAAAGCCTCTGAAGGGAAGGGAAAATAAAAAATTAGAATGTATGAAACAAATAATTTGGTCAAGTGATGCTCTATTGGATGAAACAGCAAGAGAGTATTATCAAAATTTCAAGCGAGAAGAACTGGACGATGATGCCTACAAGGTCAGCGATGAAGAGTGGTCGGACGAAGTGTATAATGAATTGGGGGATGAGCGGCAGAACCTAAACAAGGATGTCAATGGAGTCATTATTGCATTTGGAGATTTAGGATTGTGGAACGGACGCAAACAAGGCTATCAAATTTTGGGTGACAACATTGCCGGGATATTACAATCTACACAGTATGATGCAGAGTGGTACGGTGACGGCTACGATATACGAGGCCGTATGTCGCACCATGATGGCACGAATTATGTTTTGTACCGTGTCGCTGAAAATCGTGACGACGCAGAACGGATTGCCGCAAAAATCTACAACTATGAAATTGACGAGAATGGTTTTCGCCAAGTTACACGTTCCCTCCACCCCTATGTGGCCGCAGTGTATGGCTGGAAAACTCTACAGGACAACCTCGTTCAGGTAAAATAGCCTGTAACCTGTACTTAAACAAATGCCGTAACGCTTTCTCAAGAGGCTGTTACGGCACTTGTGTTTTATGCCGTATATATTCTGCATAAAATGTGGTGGGAAACTATTCCTTTTTACACATTTATGAATGTTCCCGCCCAACTGTTGTAGGTGGCCGCTTGTGCCAGTTTCCTTTTTTAGACTCCGGCCCTCCTTTATAGCCCCATCCAGCTACCCCCCTATATTTCTATCCCGCAAGCCTGGTTATTTCCCTGCAAAATTCGATTGCCGGCTGTCCGTCCTGTCAAGGACCGCTGACACTTGCTGCTGTAAAATCTTCCTCTCCGAAATATCGAAGAGTGTATTTTCCGCATCCTCCTTGCCCGTTCTGGCCGCCAATCCCGTGGGCAGAAAAATAATCAACCTTTCGGTACAGGAAGTATCGAAGGGAAATAAATAAAATATTAATCTTAAAATTTGAGGCATTATGACATTCAGAGAATTTATGTTAGAGAACGGTTATGAATTGCAAACAACCTTTTGGAATGATTTTTCCATTGCTGACCGATTTGGTCTTTCGGCGATACAGGACACTTTCAACCGTGCTTTTAAGGAGTGGAAAGAGAACTACAAGTATCTCACGGAACTGGTTTTAGTGCTTAACCATAAGATATGGCAGTATTATGAAACAAGGCCGGAAATTGCGACATTGTATAATACCCTTTGGGCACAAGCCAGTCAATATGCAATGGAGTATCTGAAAGATGACGAGCTAAGCTATTATTATGATGTAACGGATTAAATGTCCCAGCTCCTCCCACAGGAACAAAAGAAAGCCGGCTTTTGTCGGCTGCTCTTTGTGGTCATTCCCTTTTTTATCACTCCGTTTTACCCTTGTATAAAACGAAATTATTTCGTTTCAGGCTGCTACCAGTCAGGACTTGTTTTTTCCTGTGCAAAGGTATTGCCACGGAAAAACATTCAAGTACCGCTACGCTATTTGAACACAATTTTTCAGTAGCTTTCCCGATTTTCAATCGCTCAAATGTCGTATACGCTCCATACCGCAACTGTAAAAATTCTGTCCAAATTCCTTGCCTGCTTTTCCTTAAAGGCAATCTTGAATGCACGTAAAAATCAAATCCCGACTGGAGAAGCCTAAAGGCTTCCGAAAAAAGGGAAAAAAAGAACATGATGTTTAATAGCTAAATTTTAAAAGTATGGAAATTCAATTTGTGATTGTTCGTTCAGAAAATGCAGAGTATTTGTGTCACAATGTAAATGGAACGTATGTGGATGTCAGCGACCCATCAACAGAATTTGTTTCTGGAGAGGATGATTTTCGCTTGGTAGAGCCGGACAGCTCCCTAACGCGGAAAGAATACGAGTTTCGTGGAGAACGCTTTTATCTCATGCCTCAATTTTATGGCAATGGCTGGTTAGCACTTACTTTGCAAAGTGTGGAAGATGAAACAGAGTATATCGTGCTATCCGTCAATTTGGAGAGCATGGATGCACTCGATTTGCCAGACCGTACATTTATTGATGTGAATCATTATCCGGATGCAATGGAGTTTCTGGAGACAAATAATTTAGCGACCTATTCAGGTTACAAGCGTAGAAGCGGATTTGTGGAATATCCAATGGCGGTATTGAATCTTCCTTTGCTTTATCAGCACGCCCCGCAGATTTTCCAAGAGGCGAATATCGAATGTTTTTAAATGGTTTTCTGAAAGTATGGTACTGATGACTACCAAAGAGATACCGTATCGGTTAAATCCTATCGGTATGGTATCTTCTTTTGCCCGAAGACAGGTGGCATCCCCCTTTTTTACAGATTGCTCCGTGCCCACTTTTTTAATTTCCTTGTTTCCCTTTTATAGCAGCGTAACTGCCTGCTTCTCTTTTACAGCCCTTATGTAATGAATGTTGATGTTTCCTGTCGTTATCCAGACTTTCGCCCGGTCTTGTTTTCGTGTGCAAAATTACGGCGAACGAACGCTATCCAAGTATCGCTACGCTATCCGAAATGAAATTTGACGTAATCTTCCTAAATCATAGATTTCGGTATTCATAAAATTTCATTTCCGATTCCTTGCACTGCGTTCCTGCTTCGTCGTTTGGGACGCACATGAAAAACAACCCTTCCGGCAAAGTCGAAAGACTTGAAAAAAGGGAAAATAAAAAACTTAATTAAAAACGAAAACGAGTATGACAATAGAAGAAGTATTACAGCACGATTTAAAATTCAGGTATATGTTATTGGGGCGTTTGCAAGCCGACTGTGAATATTATCTTGGCTTTGGAAACAAAAGTTCTCGTCGTTTGTGGGCTGGTTCTGAAAAGGCACAAATTGAATACATGACGAAAATTCACGACAGCTTCCGAGAAAACGAAAAACCCGAATGGCTGACAATGGAGCAAATCAAAGAATACAGCAATGCTATGGAAGTAACACAAGAATAATTCAAAAAAAATACCGTAATAATCTTTAACGGAGGTGTTGCGGTATTACAGTATTACAAATAAGGGTCGGAGTTTGAGAACATACCCTCTTATAATTGAGAGGGTAATAATAGTCCCTCTTTTATAATTATATCATTCTATTCCTTTTTTATATTTCTGCAAAAGGAATAGCATTCTTCTTTTATATTAATTATTTTTCATTTTATCTCCCATCTATTCTTCATCCTATCACCGGTTTGGTTTTATCAAATGCAAAGGTCGGCTATCGCGCTTGATCCTGCTACTTGAAGTGTATTTCTTACAAAATTCTTCCTTCCTGCGCAAGAGTAATTTGGCAAGAAAAGTTGCCGTATGAAGCTGTATCGACATCCGTTTACCGCATCCATAAATCCCAAAACGGTTCAATCAGTAAAGAACCGACAATATGGGAAATAAAAGTTAATACTAACCAATTCTTTAAACATTAAAATCATGCCTAATTATGTAACAAACCGTTTAGAAATAAACGCAGACAGAGAAACAGTACAAAATGTGATGGATTTCTTAAAAGGAAAAACTGATGAAGACAGTACGCCTTGCTATATTGACTTCAACAACATTATCCCTATGCCAAAGGACTTACTGATAGAAGCGTCCACTTCTGGGGAATTTGGTATGCAGTATATCATAGCACAGCAACGTAAACCGTTCAATTCACAGGACGACCTGAAAGTCATTCAATGGATGGAAATTCAGGAGGAAAAAGTCAGGGAAGAAGCATTACAACTTGGAATGACATATCTGAGAAACTGGGGAAAATACGGTTATCCTACTTGGTATGAATGGTCTATTGCCAACTGGGGTACAAAATGGAATGCCTTTAATCAGAATTTTGAAGAACCGAACGTGCTTTGGTTTGATACGGCTTGGGAAGGTGTGCCTCTGCTTATCCAAACACTCTCCGAGATATTTCCGGACGTCGAGTTTCAATATGCCTATGCGGATGAAGACCTTGGTTCCAACGTGGGCAAAGGGACTATCCGAAATGGAGAAACCGACATGACATTCCCCGATAACGGAAGTAACGAAGCCTTTGAAATTGTCTTTTTCGTAAAACCGGGATTAGAGGAATACTTGGAACTGACAGACGAGGGGTATAGGTGGAAAGCCTAAACATCTCCGGACAGACAATATCTGACATGTATTCAGGGTATATCTCAACCGATATATCCTGGATTCCTGTTGCCGGAAGCTCCGTTTATATTTATTCCATTCCACTTCCTTTTTACAATTTCACGCCTCTTGAACCAGTCTTTTTTGACCGTATTTACCCATCCCTTGGCTGGCCTACTTATCATCTTTGAAGCTGCTTTTACTGAAACCGCCAAACACGCCCTTCAAGAGCTTGCCGACAACCCAGAATACCAGCAATACAATTATAATATCTCCCATAAGTCTTACTTTTATAGTTTTAACAATAATAAAAATACAAAATAATAACCGAAAAACAAATATACGATCCTGATTATCTGAAAATTCTATCAGGAGTTACCTTCATTTGTTCCGTCCTCTTTCGGGTTCTGTTTGACACGCGGACCGCTGGTTTGGCCACGATCAAGTTTTACGCCATATTTATTGAGTATGCGCCAAATAGAACTTTTGCTGCTAAAACCGCTTGCAGCCCAAATGTCATCGAAAGAATGCCCGTTGATATACATATCCACGATTGTCTTATCTCGTTCAGCTTTAGGTAATACCTTCGGCACAGCCGGGGCTTTGATATTCTGGCGTAACTTCTCGACATGAGCGGAATATTTTCGTAGTGCGGCAATTTCTTCCGGAAATGCCCCTATTATCCACAACACATCGGCTGCTGTCGTACCGGGGAATAATTCACCGCGAGTATCAACTCTGTCATGAATGGATATGACACGTACAATTTTGATACGGCATAGTTCGATGAACGCGGCCAGTTCTCTTAAACCGCGTGCAGCATTGCTGAATTTGGATATGACTATTTCATCGCCCCTTTGAAGATTCGCCATAAGCTGTTTCCACATAGGTCTCAATGTTTCATGTTCAACTGTTTCCTCTACGATTTGTACACAACCATATCGCTGCATCCATTCTCTCTCAGCATCAAAACTGTCATTATTTTCCTTGAATATATAGCCAACTTTTGCCATTTTAATATACACTGTTTTGATAACAAGTGCAAATATAGCACTTTCATTTTAATCTAAAATCATATCGTGGCAAAAATCTCGCTAAATCCTTTTTTTAGCTTTTTTTCTTGCACTTGTTTTCATTGATAATCATATTATTAATATGATACCAAAAATTATACTAAATGCGATATAAAAGGGCTTTTACAATAAAAATAATATATAGATTTGCATCGTTAAATATGAATTGTTAAATATGAAAATTTTAAAATCATACTACAAGACTCCATCATTTTTGACTGGAAGATGTATCGTTTCATTGGCCATATTGGGCCTGATATCATGCAGCGATAGAAATGGCAAATCATTGTCTGAAGCTACGAACGATCCTGCCGGAATATACAGGGAGTACTTGTACAATATACGACGTCAGAAAGATTCCTCATTTCAAGTATTGACCAAGCATATCCTACAATGGCAAACAGTAAAAGACTCTGTTTTTAGGTATCTCCGGAATGATACGCTCAGCCACCCCCATTCCAATCAGCGTGAAGAGTGTATCAGACTGCATGATTCTATCCGCACTGAGTTCTCACGCTTAGCCCTCTCAAAGACGCGTACTTATCAGGAACTTTTGGCTCTCAAAGGAGAGTTCTCACCTTATAACAATGATGAGGAACTGCATCATGCCGCTGGAGAAATCCGCCCGTTTTTCAACTCACTGGATAATCTTCCGCTTCATAAGGGTAACAAAGAGGAAATCCTTGCGGCTTACCGTATGTTACTGACCCGAACTATCCGTAACGGCATACATAGCCGCAATGAACTGATTACTTATATCACTAAAGAAGATGCTATATTCCGTGCGTTCCTCTCTCACTTGCACGATTTCGAAGGTGAGAGTATGGCTGACATCACACGTGGTACTGAACAGTGTTGTTCGCAGATATTCTTTGCCGCTGAGAGAAAGGAGATTACCTATCGGGAGGCTATGCTTTATTTGACAATGCGCACCAATCGTCGCCAAATACAAAATATGCAGATTTGTATAGAAGATGTTCGGAACAAAAAAATCAAGACTTCTTCGCAAGCACATGCTTATATATGGATGCTTATCCACCCTTATACTTCATTGGACGGATTCTCTATGACATTGCTTTCCGATAAAGAACGGAAACAACTTGACAGGATGGCGGCACAGACACCTGTGGCGTTCAAAACCTTGAGCCGAATCCTGCAATCGGAAAGTGGTCAACTGACTGAACTGCCAGGAATGCTTATGGATATTTTCATACAGACGCTCTAACAATATAAAAAATGAATATGTTACGACATTTTTTCAATGACTTTATGACATTTGTCCCTCTGCAACTACCGCAACTACTCGATGTGACGACAATGGAGGAAGCACAATTCTACGGTGACTACGCCCTACTGACCTTCCCGCTACGCGACCCTTACGATTTGGAGGAAGTGATGGATCTGTTTGAGGACGATATGGAGCTTATAACTCTCTACCACCACATCCCCACGCACGCTGACAAATTCGGGCATAGCACCTGTGCATACTCCAACCCGGCATTTGGACAGATGTTCAAGATGAATTGCAAGACAGATGCAGACGGTAAGGTAAATAGCATTCTTGTCACCATCTATGATTCTCTTGAGCAGATGTACGGCGAGCTGTGCCTTGATTTGGATCTTCATTCCAAAAGTGGCACATTCAAGTATAAGAAGAACAAAGACGATCTCTTGATGGATTTCCTTTAATGGTCATGTTATGCGGGACACACTATACCGACAAATGGTTTATTGGATTAGGGAATACCGGACATGGATAGAGGTTGTTGATGACAATTTCTATAAGGAGTATGCTTTGTCAAGAAACGGATATATCAATTACATTGTTTCCCGCACGTTGGTACTGCGGGCTTACAAAGACAAAGGCTCATACGCCAAAGGCATGACATGGACAATTCCGGAACATAAACTGGATAAGGCATTGGCAGCCTACCGTAAGCAGGAGCATACGTTCAAGCAACGTATTAAGAAAGCAGCGATATACCTTTCACCGAGGGACGCCGAAGTTATCATCCTATTGGCCACCCACAATATTGTCCAATTAGAGTTGATGATATCCCCCATTCAAATACGCGAGAAACCCTATTATTTATGATTTGGAATATACTACAACTTATCTTCTGTATAACGCTTTTCGTATTGCCATTAGCATTGTACAAAAGCCACCGTTCTTTTATGGTAAGGTTCTACGATGCTATGATACACAGTGTAAAGGCTCGTAAACTATATGTACAGGTCGTATTGATTCTGCTATTGCTCTTCCACTATGTTTACATCAGCGGACATGTTGGCGAGTTCGGTGTTTTTCTTTCAACTGCTATCTGTGCCACTATATATTCATTTAGAAGAGCGGACAGATTGTTAAGAGGTTTATGTGACCGATCATGTATGTTTGTCATACTCTCATTGGTGGCTTTGGCCATCAGTTTTGTTCCACACTTGTACACAACGGCGGTAACTGCCGCCTATCTTCTTTTGGCTGCCCTGTTCTATCCCTCTGTTCGGGTTATGACCGAATTTCAGGACATAGGCATAATCTCTGAATGGATGAAATTCCCCAGACTATTAGCCGAAAGTTATTATGACCATCATCACGCGATATTGCCGCAAGATGCGGATAGCGGCAACACTGATATATCCGCACAATAGTAATAATTAAAAAATGAAATGAAAATGAAAACCAAGCAGAAAATAGCTGTCCCTATATTGGCAGACAGAGAAGTATTTGACTACCTCAAGGAGAAAGTCGGTGAACGAAAAACAAAGACAGAAGCCTTCTGTGATTTATTGGATAAATCTTTGGCAGGTTTTGTTTCCCCTTTTTTAAGGAACAAAGGCTACGAACTTCAACCCAACCAGTGCCACGTGACTGTTTCTGACCTTTCATCGGAATGGCATTGGCATAGGGCTACTGTCCGTTCTTTTTTGGATGTAATGGAAGAGTTCGGCTTGTTGAATCGCATCCGGCTTTCCAAAAGCGTCATCATTACCATGACTGTGCAAACCAGCCAATCCACGGAGTCTTGCAATGGACAGAAGAAGTTGAACCTTGCAGAACAGCTACGTGAGGCATTGTCCGATTGGATAATCGGCAAAGTGTCCCTTGACGAGATCGGAATCAAGTGTGAGCAACTTGTTCGTCGGGCAATGGATGAAGCTGGCATATGCGATAGCTGCCCATCTCCGGACAGTATCACTCGCATCAATCCGGCAGCGGATGATGATGAACGAGCTGTCAAGATTCGTATGGTAGCTTTGGAGTGCATTACATTTGCCGCTATACAACGGGCACTGCGTAAGTCGAGATTCGATGACAGTGCAGAGTTTATGGACTACTTCCGATTGGAATTGTATGGGGACTGGACAGGACTTATTGCAACTTCGAAAGGTATTGCCGGGCTTATTCTTGATGTAGATAGGGATGAAAATTCCGATTATGATGAAGATGACAGGGAGTTCCTTAAAACGCTTTTTAAGCCTTTTCTGGCATTTGCGGCAAAGGCACAGGAGGCAACGTATCAGATTGGAGGTTGAAAACAGAATGTATAACCGCAACAATCCACTTTTGTATCCAGTGAAGCCCCCCTGCCAGTTATAGAAGGCATCCGGGCTTGCCCGCCTGCCACGAACAAAGGGAAGGGGGAGCCTAATACCCCACCTGCCTGACGTTGGTGGGAAGGGTGTCCGAACAAGCAGCAAGCTGGGACACGGTAGATTGTCCGAAACAATATGAAAAACGTATGGCAAATCAAAAACAGGTACTCGACGTGCAGGTGTCGAAAGGGATTACCACCGCCCAAAGTAATGAACATCTGCGTGACCGTAGTGAAAAGGCAGAGAAGTACGCTATGAGTAAGGGAAATTATGATCCTACGCGTAAACGGCTGAACTTCGAGATTGCGCCCGGAGGTAAAATACATCCCATCGACACAAGCCGTAGCATTCCCAAACGGATGGCGGACATATTAAGTCACCGTGGAATCAAAGATCCTAATGAGGGGCTGCTCGAACCAAAATACCGCACGGTGGTAAATATCATCTTCGGCGGTTCACGGCAGCGAATGCAGGAACTTGCTTTCGGTACGCAACAGGTGGACTTTGAAAAAGGTGCGGACAATACCCGCATCGAACGGAAGCGTGACATTGAACGCTGGGCTAAGGATGTTTATTCATTCGTTTGTGGCAGATATGGTGAGCAGAACATCGCTGCATTCATTGTACATCTGGATGAATTGAACCCGCATATCCACTGTACGCTTCTGCCAATCAAGGATAGTCGCTTTGCGTACAAGGAAATCTTCGCCGGTAAGGATAAGTTTGAATATAGTGCAAGAATGAAACAACTTCATACGGACTTTTTCGCAGAAGTCAATACAAAGTGGGGAATGTCAAGAGGAACAAGCATATCCGAAACGGGTGCACGGCACAGAACGACTGAGGAATACCGCCGAATGTTGTCTGAAGAGTGTACAACAATCGAGGATAATATCAAACTCCATCAACAGGTATTGGGTGAACTTCAATCAGACATCCGGTTGGCAGAACGCAGAGTCAAAGGGCTTACGACAATGGTTAGCAATCTTGAAAAGCAGAAAACTGAAAAAGAAACCTTGTTATCGGCAGCCGAGTACAATTTAAAAGAAAACAAAGGCAATGCGGCAGAATTGGCAATCCAAATACAAATGTTGGAAAAAGAGCTGCAAGGAATCATCAGGCAACTGGCAGACAAGCAGGAAAAGTTGCAGACGGCTGACCGGCAACTCATCGAACTGAAAAAGGATATGGGAGCCATTGAAGAACGTACCGAAGAACTCAAAGAGGAGGCCTATCAATATTCCCGTGATGTACACTCCAAAGTGGATAGCTTGTTTAAAGACGTCCTACTGGAGAGTGTAATCAGCGAGTATCGTAACGCATCGGCACAAATGAATGTTTCAGAACGGCAGCTCTTTGACGGTTCACTGGTACAGTCTATCGCCGAGCGGGGTACGGAAATCATGCACTGTGCGACAATGCTATTTCTCGGAATGGTAGATGATGCCACTACATTTGCCGAATCACATGGTGGTGGAGGCGGAGGGAGTGACCTCAAATGGGGACGCGACGAGGACGAGGACAATCGAGCATGGGCACTTCGCTGTATGAGGATGGCGAGCCGCATGATGCGCTCGACTATCGGCAAGAAATCTAAACGGTAAATGGCATACGCCTTACACCAGATTAAAAGTATAACTAATGAAATCATTGGAATATGACGAAACAAATTATTTTCATCTTCGCTTTGCTCTGCACGTTGCAGGCACAAGCAAGTGTACAACCCGTACAGAAGGACACTGTACGACACACTATTCATTATGAAGTAGCGGAATTGCTTCAACCGATGCAGCCCGTCTATCTCAACGGGGTGCTACTTCCGGCATCTCGAACCGGCAACTGGTTTGTTAGCATATCCGGAGGTGCGACAGTTTTTCTTGGTACACCTCTCGGTTGTGAAGACCTTTTTGGACGAGTGAAACCTTCGTACAGCCTCGCCGTCGGCAAATGGTTTACTCCTTTGGTCGGCGCAAGGGTAAATTATAGTGGCTTGCAGTTTAAGGATGCACAATTATCTACGCAGGACTACCATTATATCCATGCAGATCTCCTGTGGAATCTCCTTGGACGCAGATATGCCCGACAGGAACAGGTACGTTGGAGGCTTGCACCCTTTATGGGTGTCGGTCTGCTACATAACGCCACCAACGGGAACAATCCCTTTGCGCTTTCTTACGGCATACTAACACAATACCGTATTTCCAAACGGGTTAGTGCTATGCTGGAACTCTCTAACACAACTACATTCCAGGATTTCGACGGATATGGCTATCCAAACCGTCTGGGCGATCACATGCTTTCGCTGACTGCCGGATTCACCTTTCATCTCGGTAAGGTCGGCTGGAAGCGCGCGGTGGATACGGCACCATACATCCATCGGAACGAACTGCTTGTCGATTATGGCAACTTCCTTTCGGAGGAGAACAGGCGTTATGTGGGACGTCACAATCAAGATAAGCGAACACTCGTGGAATTAAAGAAAATTCTGGAAATCGAAGGACTACTCGATACATATAGCCATATCTTTGACAACGACGATATAACCGGATGCAGATATCCTATAAATAATTATAGCGGTTTGAACTCGCTTCGTGCAAGATTGAAGCATAGCTATTGGGACGGGTCGTCACCTCTTGACACGACTATTCTTCAGACAGAGAATGGAAAGCCATCATATAATTACACGGCTTCCCGAAATGTGCAGTCCGCCCATCAGGACACCCTCGCTATGGATTCCACGGTTCTTTCATACGCTGATGGAGAGTGCATCGGTACACCCATCTATTTCTTTTTTGCTCTCAATACGACACATCTGACGGATACCTCACAGAGGCTTAATCTTGACGAACTGGCTCGTGTAGCTAAGAAATACAGTTTATCCGTGAGGGTAACTGGTGCTGCTGACAGTTCTACAGGAACATCAAGTATCAATGATTCTTTGAGTATATCGAGAGCAGGTTTTATTACCGCAGAACTGGAACAACGTGGAATACCAGCCAAGCGGATTATCAGAGTTAGCAAAGGTGGAATTGCCGACTATACGCCCGTGGAAGCCAACAGACATACGAAAGTGGAGTTGTTTTTTCCAAAAGCGAAATAGAAATTTCGCATAATTGATGTTTAACTTTGTCATAATCAATGAAGCCTCTCCGCTGTGAAGCGAAGAGGCTTTTTCGATATGGTACACGTGAAGTTCGCCATTTTCCTACTGTCAGAACCAGAATGAAAATTATTTCGATGCTTCAAGTGACTCTTTTCTGAACTGTTTGAGAAGTTTTTCAAGTTCAAGTGATACTTTGCGGGCACGAGTTCCGGCAGCTTTGTTGCCTTTCTCCATCTGGAGGTTGGCATCTTTTGAGAATTGATCGAACAATTCACAGATTTGTGTAAATGTTTTTTCCATTGTTATGTTCTTAATATTATATAATACGCTGGCAAAGATAGCAAAAATATTTTTTTAGGACTTATATTAGCTCTGTTATATATTTCGCCTATAATATGATACCCCTTTTTATGTTTTTCCATTCTGAGTATTCCCTTATCGCACCATCGGCAAATCTGGCCGAAGAGATTTTATATGCAAAGGTACAGTGTCCGGACGATTGTCAAGCACCGCTATGCTAACGGTTCCTGGATATTTTACGGCAGCCTTCCTCAAATCAAAGATTGACTTTCAGTCCCCTTCTCATTGCAAGGTATAAAAGGACAAGCCTGCTTCTGCTCTTACATTCGAAGGTTGGGTATTCCGTTCCATTCCATTTACTGTTTACTTGTCTTATCGCCCTTATTCCACTGTTAATCCTGCATAAAAATCAATCCCCGGCAAGAAGCCGAAAGAGCTTCAAGCAAAGGGAAATAATAAATCAAAGAATATGGGAAAATACGATTTTATCAAGTTGGGTAATCTTCTTTATTGGCATGACCCAGATAGTGGTCTGTCTAATGGGGTTTACCAAGTGGCTTCTATTCCGGAAAACATTGAAGAGGATAGCGTTATTTTGATTGCATCTGATACTTCGGAAGCGGAGGTTTTTCCTTCTGAATTATCACCGATACATACCGGTAGAAGTCATAAAGAAGACTTTTTGCGTTGGAAAACAGAACGTGAAGCTGAAGGTATTGAGTTTTACGACCACCTTTCCAAGGTGATGGATACGGAAAACGACTTGAGTGTGGGAGATATGGTGGCGTTTACAAACGATTATGGAGTGATATTTGGACCTTGTGAGGTCTTAGCTTTTGGGAATCTCTGTAATAGTGGCAGATGTGTATATATTGACAGTGATTCTTATTGGTTTCCTAACCGTCCCGACCAACTCACCATCATGAGAGGTGCGGAATGACAATAACATATCCACCTGTAGCCAAAGCGGGTGGATAGCATTTCCTTGTATTGTATATTCAGCCCGATTACTCTTATAGCCATGCTCCACCGAACTCCCACAACCGGTCCTATTCCTTTTTTACTCGTCGTACTCCGTTTCTAAACAGTATAACACATTTATTGGCCTGACATTCTTGAAATTCACAACGGAAACGGCTTGGTTTCCGTGTGATGAAACACTTGAACTGGTATGTGAGAAATTCCCAACACTATGTTATTTCTATCAATCGGAAGAGTCGGGTCTGGCGGAGTACTGGACAAATGACCAAGAGAGTAAATACTTTCCCGAAAAGTACATTGCAGACCTATGTACTCCAGACGACAAATGGTACAAGGAATATTTTGTCAACCAGACAGAAGTATTCAAGTGGTTTGAGGTGATAAGCGGTCAGTCTGTCGAATCAATAACAGAAATTCTTGCTATTGCCGAACAACGGAAAGATGAAAACGACAATTCTTTCTGTAACATCTATGAATATGCCGCAGGCTAAGACTAATCCGATGCAGAAAACGAAATGACGGTATGCTGACAGCGTGCAGCGAACTATCATTATCCGATAAGCTTCTCTGATTTCATGCAGATTGGAGACTTTGTCGCCTTCAGTCCTTTTATACAGTCTCAGAGTGCTTCTCCAGTCTTTTATAGATATTCTTTATATCGCACATCGGCAGTTCTTATCTGAGAGATTTTGTATGCAAAGATACAGCTTTAGAATGGTCGTCAAGTAACGCTGCGCTAACAGTTCCCGGATACTTGTGGCAGCCTTCCGCATATCGAAGATTTGGGTATTCCACTTCATTCCATTCACTGTTTACTTGCCTTATCCATCCTTTCCTTGCTGTCAATTTCGCATAAAAATCATTCCTGACAAGAAGCCGAAAGAGCTTCAAGTAAAGGGAATAAAGTTTAATCATTTAAATTTCAAAATTATGCACAGCCGAATTTTTCAGATTTCTAAAATGTGGATAGAAAAAGAAAACTATCTGAATGAAGACACTCTCCATCAAGGAGATGGCAGTTTCTATGACTATTGTGCGGAGATAGATGACGAAGAACGTAAGGAGGATATTCGTTATTTGGTCAATACTGCTCTACCAAAAGATATGTTCGAACTTGTAGGTGATGACACCATACGCTACATTGGTGGTGTGGAACAATGGAAAGAGAACTTTGTGACTAACATCCGTAAGAAAGCTGAAGCTATTACGACGGAAAATATGTTGGAGTTTGTAGGCCCTGTTTATCAACTTGAAAAGGCATTGGAAAATCCATTGGATATTGCGTATCATTTCTATTTGGACGGAGAGGGATACCAGTCATTTGCCGAAAAATCTTTTGCATTTATGGAGTTTGTCTGTACGCTTGAACCGGGAACGATACTCTATATCGGAGGAGTCATCGACTATCACTTCTGATACTCCATATAATTTTTTTAAAGCCACCCGCAACTCAAGCGGGTGGTTATCATCTTCCTATATAACAGTCCGGTTACTTTTATAGACCATGTTCTGCCGAACCTCTGTTACCAATTCACAGCCTCTTTTACCGATTCTATATTACCTGTTCTAATTGTATTACATTCTCACAGTCCCGACATGCACCATTGTTTGTTTCGTGCGCAAAGGTACGGTGGCAAACGATGTTCAAGTACCGCTGTTGCTACCTGAAATGAAATTTGACGTAACCTTCCGCAATCACAGATTCCGGTATTCATAAAATTTCATTCCGGTTACTTGCTCATAGTTCTTGCATCCACCGTTGAAAATGCACATGAAACAACCTCTTGGGTAAAGTCGGAAGGCTTCAAGAAGAGGGAAATAAAAAACAACTTAAAAAAATAAATGCAATGAGAACTAAAACACTCTACAGATGCGATGCACAGAAAATAGACATCAGTCGTTTCCCTAACTTTCACATAACAGGAAGTATAACCGGAATGAAGAAACTCTATTATGGCAAGAATGCTCTATTGGTACGTTGCGGAAGCTGGATTTACAACGTGTCAAGTGAACCCGAAGTTTATTATAATATAGCACATTAGTAGTATGAAAAAAGGTTATAAAAAAGATTTTCAGAGTTGGAAAGGTATAGTAACTCTAAAATTACTTTGCTGCAATATAGCAGCAGGTCGTTTTGATTGGAAGAAATATTGTACGCCACAGCCTTATTGTGGTCAGGAGATTTGCGTTATACCGCTACATTGTTCTTATGGACAGATAGGCTACACTGTGTATTTCCCTTATTCTGATATGCCGGAAGTGGAATACGATTGGGAAATGAACAAATTAACTATTGACAAAGAGAATTGGGAGAATTATTTACAGAATTAATATTAAAAATATGGCACAGAATTTTTATACCAAATGGCAGAACGCAATCCTTGCAGATGCAGGAGTCTATGTTTCAAAAAAATACCGCAGTTTCCAAACGGCCTTAGTACGTGAGATTTCCAAGTACGCAACAGCCGTTGGCGCAAAAGTAACATTCAACTTAAAGGGGCATTATAATACCTCTTGTTTCATAGAACGTAACGGTAAATTCGTTTACATCAGTCACTCTTCCGGTTTGTCCCGAATGGGTAGCGGTGTAAAAATAGAACTCGATTCTTTCTTAATCCGGACAGCCCAACACGCGAAAGATTACAGAGGGGGACATAATCAGTATTGCGATATAACAAATTTACAGTCTATGATAGATAATTTGTTAGAGTAATAAAATAAATTCAAGAAAAGGTACGGAGCAAACAGCTCCGCATCTTTTTCCGTTTTATCGGCGCATTCCGCCGCTGTACTCTGCTTCTTGTAGCTCTTCCCGGTATTCCTCCATATTATTCAGCTTTTCGTTCACGGTTTGCAGGTTGGCATCCAACGAAGCATTATGGTCGTATGGGAAACGATGTTGTGCGACAAGTCCCGCATTAGTAACCGGCCCGATATCTATCATGTCGGATTCTTTATTATAGCTGACATACAGCACATCACCATTCGGCATTTCAAATGCAGGAATCTTTTGTTGTGTCATGATAGCGAATTGTTCCGTAGCCATCTCCTTGGCTACCCCTTTTAATGTATCTCCAGCATGTTCGATACCATAACGCCTGATATGGTCGCGTACTTCCTTTTCCGTGAATTTCAGCATCACTTCATAAGTTCCCCCGACACTCCCATTGTACACCACAGCAAAATCCTTGTCCTCAATCAAAAGATTGTCTCCTCGGTTCTGTATGGGAGAAGAATAAGTATATTCTTCGTTAATGCCGTTACCGTCATAATACTCCTTGGCGAGAGTCAGCAGTCCTTCGTAGTCCCCCTTATCCTTGAATGCGTCCAACCGCATCGTGTCATCGGTAAGCTGAAGATAGGCCACGGAAGAATAATACACTTTTTCTTTCGGTGCTACTGTTTGCTCTTCATCAATGTTCTGCTCCAATTCCAGTGCAATCTTATCCACCTTTTGGGTAATCAGAGAAGCCGCTCTTTTCACATCCAACAGAGTTGTCTTGATGAATTGTGGCGATTCCTTCAATTCGTCGAGCCATCCTTTGAGGTAGGCACAACTGTCCTCTTTTATATGTTTCGTCATGCCGTAACGTTGGGCAACCAATGCGCTGCCTAACTCGGCTACCAATTCTTCGCGCGCATACTCTGCCGAGCCGAAAGTTGTCGGCTTGATACGGTCGAGAACTCCTTCCGCACCGGTCGAGTGTGTCATCTCATGGAATAGTGTTCCATAGAACGCCTCTCCAGATTTGAACTGTTCCTTTTCCGGCACAACGATTTCATTTCTCGATATAGAGTAGTAAGCGTTATCCTGATGCTGTGGTTTGATCGGACAAATCCACAGATTGTCCTTTATCAGCGCATCGACGGGAGCGAAGCTGAAATACTCTCCGTTCTCAATCTTCGGTAGCGAATACTCCTTTTCGAGTTTTTGCCACAGCTCCGGTCTTGCCTCCTGCAAGTTGGTCTGTGCCACGTTAAAGACTCGGAATACCTGCATCTTAGGATAAACATTGTATTCCTTCTTCTCGTTATCAGATAGTTTTTTGTAGTCATCATACTTAATCTTCTCACCAGAATCCTTGTGTATGCAGGTGAATGTAGTCAGCATGATTGGGAATGATTTCTCTCCACGAAGTACAGAAACACGAGGTTTCTCCTGATTGTCCTTATCGGATTTGTTGAGCCGTTGTACACACTCAAAAGTGCAGAAGCGCGGAATCTTGTAACCTTCCTTTTCACAATGTATAAGCAACATAATGGCATTCATGCCATTATACTCGCGTCCGGAAAGATTGCAGGGCCATTGTAACGCTTCTTCTGTGAACCATGGCTTTCTCCAATCCTTACGGATACTCTCGATTTTCTC
>NZ_EQ973373.1:0-57644 GCF_000157055.1 Bacteroides sp. 2_2_4
CAGTTGAAATAAAAAAGAGATTACCACCAAATTTGACGAAGAACCAAAAATCTTCTCTAGAGGCTGCTGAATTTTTTATTGATACATTTAAAAACGCACCGTAATAAACTAAATTATCATTTAATTTAAGTCTGTGCAGAAACAAAATTAACTTTAGGAAAATTGTCCAGTGAATGGACTTGAAGTTAATCGCCTTGATTATTATTTTTATATGATTCTTTTTAAATTTCTCTTTAGTGGTTTCTTAAATTTCAAACGTTCATAGTATAAAGTTCAATAGATATAGGTAAAAAGTTAGGATTGGTGTTTGAAATTCCACAATATTCCTCCGGTCTGTTTATTCTTCTTTTATGAGTGACCGGAGGAGTTGCTGGAAATCCTGTTTGACCAGAATGAAAATATGATATCATGAGGACTGTTTTCCAAGCTTTTGATAATGAAATTGCCAGACTAAAATCCGTTGGCGGAACTAATAACTAAAATAATATTTAAATGAGAAAAAGAATATCGTTATTGCAAATGGCTGTTTTCTTCTTTACGGCTCAGGTAGCTTGGGCAGGTAATATAAAAACAGAAAAAGTAACACTGGTAGGAAATGGAATTGTAGAATTTATCCCCGTAGGGTATGATGTTTCCCGTACGCCTTCATTAATTCTCTCCCATGAACCGGAAAAGAAAGGTGAAGTACCGGAAAACTGGAAATTAGTTCCTCAATTTACGATGACTGATGGCAAGGCAAATGCCTCATTGGATGTTCCAGCCGGAACAAGTCTGTATGGAGGTGGTGAAGTGACCGGTCCGTTGCTGCGTAATGGGCAAAAGATTAAAATGTGGAATACGGATAATGGTATGTATCGGGTTGATGGTGGCTCACGTCTGTATCAAACGCATCCGTGGGTATTGGGTGTTCGTCCGGACGGGACAGCGTTTGGCGTATTGTTTGATAGTTTTTGGAAGGCTGAATTGATTACTAATTCAGATAAAATTGAATTTAATACTGAAGGAGCACCTTTTCGTACTTATATCATAGATCGTGAATCTCCGCAAGCTGTATTAAAAGGACTTGCCGAATTGACCGGTACTATAAGTATGCCTCCCAGATGGGCAATCGGTTATCATCAGTCTCGTTTTTCTTACGTGCCGGAAGCTAGAGTGAAAGAAGTTGCCAATACTTTTCGTGAAAAGAAGATACCGTGCGATGTAATATGGTTTGATATCAACTATATGGATGAATTCCGTGTATTCACGATTAATAACAGGGATTTTCCCGATCCGAAGCGCATGAATAAGTATCTGCATGATAATGGATTCCATTCCGTGTATATGATAGATCCAGGCGTAAAAGTGGATGATAACTATTTTGTGTATAAAACCGGAAAAGAGCAAAATGCTTTTGTTTGTGATATCTATCGTAATGAGTTTCACGGGAAAGTATGGCCGGGTGCTTGCGCATTTCCTGACTTTACCCGTCCGGAGACGCGCACTTGGTGGTCCGGACTTTATAAAGACTTTATGGCTAATGGAATAGATGGCATTTGGAATGATATGAATGAACCGTCTGTATTTGATGGTCCTGGGGGAACGATGCCGGAGAACAATATTCATTTAGGAGG
Organism: Bacteroides sp. 2_2_4; assembly: GCF_000157055.1. Lineage (NCBI taxonomy): Bacteria > Pseudomonadati > Bacteroidota > Bacteroidia > Bacteroidales > Bacteroidaceae > Bacteroides > Bacteroides sp. 2_2_4. The sequence continues at coordinate 1,614 of NZ_EQ973373.1, forward strand.
AGGCAATTTACCTATTGGTAGCCATTTAATGTATCATAACGCTTATGGTCGTCTGATGGTCGAAGCTTCTTATAATGGCATGATGGCTGCTAATCCAAGCAAACGTCCATTTCTTCTTTCCCGCTCCAATATTATTGGCGGACAGCGTTATGCAGCCATGTGGACGGGCGATAACGAAGCTACTTATGAACACATGAAACTTTCTGTACCGATGTCTATTACATTGGGGTTGTCCGGTCAGCCTTTCAATGGTCCGGATATAGGTGGATTTGCTGGGAATACGACTCCCGATTTGTGGGGAAACTGGTTAGGCTTCGGTGCATTTTTCCCTTTTTCCAGAGGACATGCTTCCTGTGATACAAATAACAAGGAACCGTGGGCATTTACTAAAGATATAGAAAAGGAATCACGCATGGCATTAGAACGTCGTTACCGTTTGCTGCCTTATCTCTACACTGCTTTTCATGTGGCTCATAAAGATGGACAGCCTGTGATGGCTCCGGTTTTCTTTGCCGATCCGAAAGATGAAAGTTTGCGTGCTGAAGAGCAAGCTTTCATGTTGGGGACAGACCTGTTGATAATTCCTGCATTTGCAAAGAATCCTTCTCTACCCAAAGGAATTTGGGAAAATTTATCTTTGGTTAAAGGAGATACAAAAGGTAAATATCAGGCTAAATTAAAAGTGAGAGGTGGTTCTATTATTCCAGTAGGCAAAATAATTCAGAATGTGAATGAAAATTCATTCGACCCATTGACTTTAGTTGTTTGCCCGGATGAGGATGGCAAAGCGGAAGGCTCTTTGTATTGGGACAAAGGAGATGGATGGGGATTTCAGAAAGGAGATTATAAACAGCTAACTTTTAAAGCAGAGTTAGTAGACGGGCATCATCTTATTGTAAAAGTGACAGAAGATAAAGGGGAAGACCAAATTGATTTTGGAATGATAAAGGTAGAAGTATTGCATGCTGGTCATACTTATAAATCTTCTGGTGATATAGCTAAAGGCATTACAGTGAAATTGTAAAGGAGAATACAATAAATGAGGAGTTCGTTTATTTAACCATCTTCTTTTTGTACTGTTTAGAACTAAACTTCATCCTTATAATCCAAATGTGATTACTAAAAATAGCTTCCAGTCAAAAACATCAGTAAAAAAGGTTGTTGACTGAAAGCGAACCGAAAGCAAAAAAGAGAGATGAGTTCAGTCTCTTTTTTAGAGCCTCTATATTCGTTCAATAGAGCCTCTGTTTAAGTGAAATGCAGGCTTCGTTTCACTTAAACAGAGGCTCTGTTTTACTCACCTGACGTGTTAATGATTCTCATCCTGCATATCAATGATTCTAAGCCTGTATTTCAGCGTTGCCAGGCTTCCGCTCTGTATTCTTTAGACTACGTGTCAGGTATATATATCCAGTATGGTGATTATATATCTACACCACACTGGATATATAGATCCACCGGCAAACGCAAAGAGACTGAAAGTATTGAAAGTACTCCTCCTCCTTATCTTAAATCTCTCTCTGTAGGGGATATTGTAATTCGCTTTTGGTTGCTATCTTCTTCTATCAAGGAGTTTGTGAACAATACTAAAACGACTGAAACTAGATTATGACGTAAGTTTATCAGGAACGATCTAGCCAGATTGCATTGGAAGGTTTACCCGTTTGAATAGGATATTATATGTCGCTTTTCTGGCTATATATCATACTCTTATCAGAAAGTAAAAAGGGGATGCATCACATGGACGCATCCCCTTTCTACATCAATACTATTATGAGTATTTATCGGTTTATTAAAATGTAAGTTGTACTCCTAAGTTAAACACGCGCTGGTTCATGTATGCATCACCGGCGGAGTTGGACTTGATTTCCGGGTCTTGTTGATACTTATCAAAACTTGTCCATGTAAACATATTGTAAGCATTGAGGTAGACACGGAGGTTTGTAAGCCATGAAGGCAACACTTTTGTGGGCACTTGATAGGAGACGTCGATGGTTTTCAAGCGGATGTACCAAGCATCAATCAACCAAAAGTCGGACATATACGCTGCTGCGCTGTTTACAGTCGACGGATTGCTTGTTAAGCGCGGAAATTCGATGGCTTCACCGTTCAGGTAGCGTTCTAATGTCCAGCGTTTCTGGTGTAGAGGTTGGAATTGACTCTTGAAAGGTTCGATACCTGTGCCGTTTACCGAGAAACTGTAGTTGAACGAACCTTGGAAGAGTACGCTCACTGACAATCCTTTCCACGAACCACCGATTGTCCATCCCAACGTGGTGTTGGGTAAGTTTGGCTTACCAATAGCTCCCTTGTCGAAGTCGTTGATAACACCGTCTCCGTTCAAATCTTTGTATTTCAAGTCACCGGCTTGGATAGGAACGTCGGTATTGGGCACAGCCGGTGCATTTGCGGCTCCTGCATGAATCAAGTCCACTTCTTCAGGTGTATAATAACCTATCCAAGTGTAACCGAATGGTTGACCGATAGGACGACCTGTTGCCGACAACCAATCGTATCTTTGTTGTGCTTCGGCATTAAATTCTACCTTATTCTTAGCATACGAGAATACGAAGTTGGTATTGAAGTTGAACTCACCGAAACGGTCTTGATAACCAATCTGTCCGTCGAAACCCATATTGCTGGTGCGTGCCACGTTGATAGGTGAAGTACCCACACCTAAGATCTGCGGTATGTCATTGCGTTTCACAAGCTGATTGTATCGTTTGTCATAGAACCAGTCGAAAGTAAATGAGAAGCGGTCGAATGCATTGAAGTCGAGACCTATATCAAACTTCTTGGCTTCTTCCCATGTCACACTGCTATTACCAAGGTCACCTTCCGTAATAGCAGTGGAAGTGACATCGCTTTGTCCGAAATTATAAGCATTATCAGTTGCTGTATATATCTGGTTGTAAAGGTAGCGGTTACCCATAGCTACGTCCGAACCTACAATACCATACGAAGCTCTGATTTTCAATAGTTGGATGAAAGATATGTTATCCTTGAAGAACGATTCTTCGGAGATACGCCAACCCACACCAATAGCAGGGAATATTCCGTAGCGGTGTCCTTCGGCAAAACGGTCGGTACCGTTGTATGCAACATTGAAGTCGACCAGATATTTATCTTTATATTTGTAACCTACGGTAGCGGTAAGACCCTGAAAGTTTTCGGGAATCTTTTCTCCTGTATCGTCTGGATTTTTTTCTACGGTACGGCTTTGGCGGCTATACAGCAACGTGGCACTAACGTCATGTATTCCATTGAATATGCGTGCATAGTTGATGGAGGCCTGAACATCCAGATTTTTCACAGCCTGGTTGGTTCCGGCCGTCAGAGCATACTGTGAATAAGCATATTTACGGTTGGGGTTGATGTTATACTGATCCGTAGTAGGATCGTAGTGGTAGGTAGGGTACGCATCTTTTCCACGGTTTACTTTGCGGAAGACTTCGTCAATGGTAGAGTAAGCAATACGAGCATTGGCTGACAATCCTTTGGTGAGCCAATCCATCTTCCAGTTCACACCGTAGAGAATGTTGTTATCGTTACGGCGTGTACGCGTGTAACCTTCGTTAGCCAAACGTGCATTCAATGTAGGTCCGTAACCGTCCACATCTGAAAGATAAGCATACGATCCGTCCGGATTGAGTACCGGTGCCGAATAGGGGTGCATGGCGGTGAAATTGTAAATCTCGCCTGTAGCATTCAGACTACTCGGTTCGTTGATGTTCATGAAGCGCGAACTGAAGTCCAGACGCATAGTCAGATTATCAGTAACAGTAAAGTCCAAGTTGGTACGGTAGTCAAAACGGCGGTAAAAATAGCCGGTATTCACATCGTCATCCGCTTTAGCAAAGTTACGAACCAAACCACCTTGTGAGAAATACCCCCCGGATACGAAGTATTTCAAACGTTTGGTACCACCCGATACGTCGACATTGATGTTCGACTGCATAGCCGATTTTTTGAACACTTCGTCGTACCAGTTTACATTAGGATGTCCGTATGGGTCGGAACCGTCTTTAAACAGTTCCAAATCATGTTGTGTAAACATTTTAGTCAAACCATCGTTAGTACGTGCCTCGTTGACTAACAGGGCGGTGTTGTATGAGTCTAAGAAGTTGGGTTTACGGACAGGTATCTGACCGCCGGCTTCTGCACGCACATGGATCACAGGTTTTCCTTCTTCACCGCGACGTGTCTTGACTACCAACACACCGTTAGCACCCTTGATACCATAAATAGCAGTCGTTGATGCATCTTTCAAAATAGATATGCTTTCAATCTCATTGACATTGATTTGCGACAGCTGTTCGTAACTGTATTCCACATCATCAACCATAATAAGTGGCTTGTTACCGTCCTCATTCAAGGAACTGACACCACGGATAAAGAAGTCGGAAGCATCTTTTCCCGGCTGACCGGAACGTTGCTGACTGAAGAAGCCGGGCAGTTTACCCGATAATGTATTCTGTAAGCTACTTGTAGGAACTCTACGTAATTCGTTGGCTTGAATACCGCTCACGGCACCGGTCAAAGTGATACGTTTCGCGCTGCCGCGACCTGTGATAACAACTTCGTTCAGGTTGTTGGCTTCGGAAACCCTTAATGCGATATTCAGTGTGCGCTGATTTGTTATTGCGACTTCCTGATTTTGATAGCCCACAAACGAAAATACCAATGTTTCGCCACGTTTCACTTCCAGCGAATATTTTCCATCTATATTGGTGATGGTACCCCTTCCGGCTCCCTTTACCAGAATACCAGCTCCGATAAGCGGTTCGTTGCTTTCCCCATCAATAATGGTACCGCTTATCGTAAACGATTGGGAGTATGCCTGTACAATGCAGAGGAGGCACAAGAATGTTATAATTACTCTTTTCATAAGATATTACCAATTAGGGTTTTGAACCATATTCTTATTTTTTATTACTTCCGAATAAGGAATCGGATAGAAATAACGTTTATTGTCCCATTGTACATTGAGTACAGCTTGCGGAACATAGGTCGTGGAAGTCTGTGATTTAGTGATGTACATTCCTTGAATAGGCTGTGCATAGACCTGTTCGGCAAGTCGCCAACGACGAATGTCCCAATAGCGATGCTCTTCAAAAGCCAATTCAATGCGGCGTTCATTCTGAATCACTTTGCGCATTTCGGCTTGCGTCAAATTGTGTGTCTGCTCATTGGTTGTTAGTCCATACAAATTCTTTTCACCAGGTTCGATACCTGCACGTCGGCGCAGGGCGATGATAGCATCATATACAGCTTGTGAAGGAGTAGACAAATATTCGTTTTCGGCTTCGGCAAAGTTCAGAAGTATTTCGGCGTAACGGAACATCACCCAGTTGTGTTGTGTGTCTTGATATTCGTTGGCTGCTTCGAAATCACCCATAAACTTGCGCATGTAATAACTCGTGAGCGAGTACGACGAACCAAGAGGATTATTGGCTCCACCCTGCCATGTTTCCATCGTAGAGTTCACCCATGACGAACCATTGTGTATAATGGTATATTCCAAACGTGGATCACGTTGTGCGTAAGGAAGCTGTTCATTGTATTCATATTTACCTTTATCATTGATAAAGTGACCGTCTTTCATTAAAAAGGCATCGACTAAATTCTGTGTGGGATTGGTGCGGCCGTTTCCTTGTTTGGCACCGCTAAGTCCCAATGGACCGTTAGCTGTTTCCACCGTCTTATCCATTGCGTTTTCACGGAAGAAGATAACTTCTTTATGTTCGTTTGAATACCAATTGGTAAATACATTTTTGAAATTATCGTCAAGTCCCATGATAGCTCCGTCACCTGTTCCGTACGTGTTAATAAAGTTGCGGGCGGCATCGGCTGCTATTTTCCAACGTTCGCGATCATAAGAGGCATATCCTATCAACTCATTACCAGATTCAATGGGCTTTTCGTTGAATAACGGACTTGCTGCATAGAGCAATACACGAATCTTCAGTGCCTGGGCAGCCTGTGTGTTTACTACGTGTGCGCTAGCGGCGGCGTCAGGTAGTGGCAGCGAACGAAGGTCATCTTTGATATCGTCAAGCTCACTTACAATATACTTGATACATTGCTCGAACGTGCTACGTGGCAATTCGATGTTTTCGTTCAATTCGTACACTTTATCACCGATAATGGGCACTCCACCGTAGCGCTTCACCAATTCAAAATAGAAGTAAGCACGCAGGAACCGGGCTTCGGCTTTCATAGAATCATTGAGCCTGCGTGTATTACCGAGTGCATCAGTGTAAGTAGTGTTGAAAGGTACTACGTCAATGCCACTCAACAGAATGTTCACGCGGCGAATCACCAAATAAGGGTCGCTCCAAATCATATCCGAGTTAATAAAATTGGAGGCACTGTAACGTCCGATGGCCAGTTTGTATACATCGGACTCGGACGAAATAACAGAGAGCGCATCGTCGGAAGCGGCATCCAGGTAGTCACCATTTACGCCGTTGTGTCCATTACGCATGTAATAGTAGATGCGGTTGAGGTATTTACGTACTACAGTTCCGTTGGAGTCGGTCTTCGAGAAGAGGTAATCTTCTGTAAACATATCTACAGGCGTACTCTCATAACTGTCTGTACATGCGGCAGCACTCAATAACAGCATAAATGCTCCTACTGCCCATGTGCCATATTTATTTTGTTTCATATCCATCATTTTTATTAGAAGTTAAGATTGATTCCAGTCGTAATGGTGCGCTGTAACGGATAGCTGGTGAAGGTAACTTCAGGGTCTTGCAAGCGGGTACGTGACCATGTGAGTAAATTTTGTCCCTGTACAAATATTTTCACGCGCAGTCCGCCTAAGTAATTACGGCAGAAGTTTTCGGGTAGTTTGTACGATACGGTGGCGTTCTTGAGACGAATGTAGTTTCCGTTCTGTACAAAGAGTGAAGAGTTCCAGTTGTTTCCGTAGTTGTACATATTGCCTCCGGCAGTCAGTCTCGGATACGTAGCTGTTTCAGCAGTTTCGGGTGTCCAACGATTCAGCAAATTGGTGTAAGCTTGTCCGTAGCTTTGTCCGATCACTTGGAATCCTTCGAGCAACGTGCGGTCGCTATTATATAAGTCGCGGTTGTAAGCACCTTGGATAAGTGCTGTAACTTCCAACCCTTTCCATTCAAAGCCTAAATCAATACCAAAATAGCAAGTCGGTTTGTCGCCACCAATCACAGTACGGTCGAATTCGTTGATTTCGCCGTCACCGTTCATGTCTTTGTATTTCACGTCACCCGCTTGAATATTGTTGAAGCCGTTCATTACGGGATAACCATCGGCTATGTCTTTAGCTGTGAGGAATCCGGTAGCTACCAATCCGTAGATGGTACCGGTGGGTTGACCTGTCATTTTCAGATAGTCGTAAGGTACGTATTGCTCGTCCATGAACAACCGTTTGTTCTGTTCCATACTCCAGTTGGCTGATACATAATAGTTCACCTTACCGATGTGATCTTGCCAGCTAAGTTGTGTTTCCAATCCGTAGTAACGTGTTTTTCCGATATTTTCTGCCGGATAAGCAATACCCAGCAATTCGATGCTCTTACCACGTGATTGCAATATGTCATAGTAGTAGTCATTGTAATAGTCGGCCGAGAGAGTCAAACGATTCTTTAACAAGGTTAAATCTAAACCTACATTGACCTTCCTTCCTTTTTCCCATGTCAGGAGGGTATTAGCCAATGGGGATATTTCTGACACTGAACCTCCGTTGCTCATGGATGTACCGTTGCTATACCAGAATCCGCCATCTTCATTGTATCTCTTTAAATAGCTGAAGTAACCGGCATTGTCGATTCCGTTTCCTGTATGACCGTATGTGGCACGTAACTTGAGTTGGTCTATCTTCGATGCCTCCATAAACTTCTCTTTGCTGATATCCCAACCCAGACCTACTGCCCAGAATGTTCCCCAGCGACGTCCATTGTCATAGCGGTTGTAATAACTTTCCGTTACGGCTGCTTGCGCGAAGTATTTGTTATCGTAATTGTATTCAACTTTCTGTCCGATGTTCGACGGAATCATAGGCAGGTCGTAGTTGTTGAGTATAGTACGTGTATCGCCCCAAAGTGAAGCTTTTACACCATGCATACCGAATTGGCGTTCCCAGTCTACATACATTTTGCCATACATATATTGGTACGTCGATACTGAACGGTAACTGTTGGTTTGTGAACTCACATCTCCATACTTGTCATAAGCCTCGTTGCCTTGTTGGGTTATGCTGTATTGAAATACTTGTGCCTGTTTGGTACGAACGATAGCATTGCGCACTTGCGATGAGATGTTTCCCGTTGCACCAACGGAAAGTCCTCTCACCAATTTATCGAAGTCATATTTCAAATTAATGGTTCCTACGACGTCGCGGGTATTGCTTGAGATATATCCCGAACCAGTGGTCTGTGCATAGAGATTTTGGGTATACGAAGCGTTACCACCATACGTACCGTTGGGATTTAAGACGGGATAAGCATTGTTGGGAGTCTGCCATACGTTGCTCAAAAGGTCGCTGTATCCTGTCCCCGAAATACCTCCAGGTTGGTTTCCTTCTTCTATACGTCCCATTAAAGACATGCTTACCTTAAATTCATCTGTCACGTTGATGTTTACCTTCGATGTGATGAGATACCGGTTGTACTTGAAATTGGTGTTGTAGCTATTAGCATCGCTCGTCTTGAACAATCCGTTTTCGCTGTAATATCCCAAACTTACAAAGTATTGAGCCACTCGTCCGCCACCTGTTACATTCAGGTTATAGGCTTGCGACGTAGTAGAATTGTTCATAATAGCATCTTTCCAATTTACGTCGGGATGCAGATAAGGGGAAGTTCCATTGCGATAGGCTTCAAAATCATCATACGTATAGAGCGGTGACTTGCCATCATTAAGCAATGCTTCGTTGAGCAAATAAGCATATTGATAAGCCGAAAGTGGATTTGGACCGGATTTCAATGCACTGGATATACCAAACTTTCCGGTGAGTGAGAGATGGAAACCACCTTTTGCATCAGGATTTTTGGTAGTGATAATCAATGCACCACGTGAACTGCGCATTCCTAAAAACATATTGGAAAGAGCATCCTTTTGAATGGTAACCGATTCAATGGCTTCGGGATCTATGGAATACAGGTCACGTTCCACACCGTCGACAATGGCTATAGGTGACTGTCCGCGTGCTGAAATGAGAAATTCCGAATTATCTCCGTAGATACCTCCACCTACATTAGGAATAGCTCCTACTATATCGGATTTGGTATTGGCCTCAGTCCGTAACAGTTGCATGCCACGGAAAGGCGATACATTAAGACCTTTCAATCGTCCTTGCAATCCGGTAAGGATGGTAGCCGACTGATATTTTACCAAGTCGTTGGTATAAACCGTCGAAGATGCTCCTAGGGTATTACTTTTAGTGTGCGCCACACTGTCTGCCGGTGCATCTTGTGCCTTTAGTGCGACGGCAGCTACACATAGTAGTCCCGTCGTTATTATTTTATACATATTCTGTTTCATTATCAGTAGAATATAAGGTTATCACTCGCAATAGAACGTATATATGAATGGTTCCTTCTGCGGAGGGAGAGGTATATTTAACATTACGAAGTCATCATCAGACTGTGTAATGGAGATAGATCCATCGGCATTGGTGAAGGCATATTCAATATTTACAAGCTCTGTTCCTTCAGGTACATTGAAGAACCCTTCCGGCCAAAATGTGATATTGTATGTTTTTGTATACTGATTCTCTCGTTTCATCAGGGTCTTGTCACTTTTCTCATTTACGGTATAACGGTGTCCGTCGCTACCTACCGCCGTTCCTTCAAAATAGATCTTATCGGCCTTGACAAGTGCATTATCCTCGTCCATGCCTCCTATGAAGCTAAAGGTAACAAAATCGTTTTGCAATGCTGTCAATGGAGTAGTTTTGTTGAAGTGTTCGCTACAGAAGTCAGTAACAAGTCCTTCACCTTCTACTACCTCAAAACATCCGGCTTCCTCACATTTCTTTGCATCTGCACTTGTACTGAAGTTATCGTCAGTACTGTTAATAAAGAATGATGGCTTAAAACGCAGATTTTTGTTTCCTACCGGTACACGGACATAGATTGTAAAATGAATCTCCCCTGCAACGCCGTTATAGGGTTTTGTCCAATAGGCTGCCCATTCCATATCTTCCAGAATATTGGTACCTACACCGTATTCTTGCATGAGAGCGGCCGACCATGACAATCCTGGTTTATTGCTAGGCTGTTCGGTCGATGGTATAAGTGTCATGTTTTGCTCACCTATATTCGGATCAAATGTATCTTCTATATATGAAACTCTGGCATTTTGTGCCAGATTCCAACTTTTAGGAGCCAAGAAACCGAAAACAAGTCGTTTGTCATTGCGTGGGTCTCCTTCAACCTTAATGTGTCCATGCATTTTGAAAGTGGCAGTCGTTCCGGCTTTTGCATAGTTTACGGCTTTTCCGTCTATCATTTGGGTTATATCGACAGAATCGATAAAGAGGCAACTCATAACGACAAAAGTCATAAGTATAGTTGATAACGCTACGATGTGCCGTTTGCGTTGAAGCAAGCTGATTAATTTCTTTTTCATAAAGCGTTATGATTTTTAGTTTTCTGATATTTTCTTGAATACATAGGTGTAGGTATTCGAACCACATCCGGGGCTATGAGTAATCACGATGTTACGTTCGCCATTGGTAATGGGGAATAGGATATCGGTACTGGCCTGCTCCGTGGCTCCATCTTCTGTGAAATAGAGGCGAAAAGGATAATAGATATCGTCAACTTTCCACGTGCCATTGTGGCGTACCACAAAAGGCAGATAGTTTTCAATTGTGTACTTACCATCTTTCTTCAGGTCAATTTGGAACTGGCTGAAGTCCATGGTCTCGGTAATATCATTACTGTTGCGGCTCACTGTGGTGAGTTGCCACGTGCCTGATATGTCTTTGACCTGCTCCGTGTTTTTGTCAGGATCAGCAGGAGCAGAGAACGTATCACACGATGTCACAAGCAGAGTAGTCAGCAAGGCTATTGCCGCCAAATGTATGCTATGTTTCATATTTTGGGTATTTTATTAGTTATAGTAGGGATTCTGTAGCAAATCTTTCGATTTCACCGTTTCATTGTAAGGAATTGGGAAGAAGTACATAGCCGGACGCCATACATGCGTGCGTACATCAAATTCTTTCCAAGTCTTTGTTCCGTCAGTGGCGCGAGTGATTTCAATGCCATGCATGGTTTTGCTTTCGGTTTGTGGAGCAATCATCCAGCGGCGTACATCAAAGAAGCGATGTCCTTCAAAAGCAAATTCAAGGCGGCGTTCTTCCTGAATGGCTTGGCGCATCTGTTTTTGTGTCATATTCTTTTCAAGTCCATACATACCATCTGCACCGGGCTCGATGCCGGCACGCTTGCGAATGAGTTTTAATATAGGATAGCAACCGAGTTGTTGCCCGCCTAGTGTTTCTTCGAAATCGGGACCATGATATTCATTGGCTGCTTCAGCATACATCAGTAAAATGTCGGCGTAACGTATTAGTGAATCGTTGTGACGGCTTGGGTTCCATGTACTACCTTTACATAAGCGATCACATCCCTTGCGTACATAGAAACCGGTGGCAGTGCCTTGGTATACGGCATCGCTTGTCTGCCCTACGCCAATCCATGTGTTAACAACTGTGGTAGCACTGTAAGTATCGTCGGCAGGAACTAATGCACCGTCATAAATCACAGTGTTGTTGAAACGTGGGTCGCGATTTTTGGCGGGATTCAAAGGATCGAATGTGTATTGGCTATTGTTAATCGGTTTACCGTCAATCATAGGGAAGGCATCTGCCAGTTCTTTGTATATGTACCCGCCGTGGCGTGTTCCGGAGTGACTGCCACTAGGGGGATAGTAAGCAGCTTCATGTCCAGACTCACGTTGATACTTACGGTCGAGGATATTGCCGGCAAAGGCTCCGTTATTGTTTTTACCATCATCATCGGTCAAATTGGCATTTCGTGTATCACCGGCTTGGAATACGACGTAGAATCCGAAACCAGGTTCGGCTTTGCCGTTCAAATCTTTACTTCTAATAAAGAGATTATAGGTTCCTAGGTTGATTACTGCGCGGGCAGCATCCATTGCCGTTTTCCAACGTTCTTTATCATAAGAGGGATAGCCTACTAATTCTTTGGTATCGGTAGGAGCGAAATCACTTCCATTGAATAATGGACTGGCTGCATAGAGGCAGACACGGGCTTTAAGACCCAATGCCGCTGCCGATGAGGCACGACCGTTTTCTTGACCAGTTCGTCTCACGGGAAGTACATTGAGTTGGACGATAGAGTCACATTGATGGGTCACATACTCTACACATTCTGCCCATGTATTACGCGAGGTTTTCATTGTCGAAGTAGCATCATATACATTATTACCAATAATTGGTACACCGCCGTAGTGTTTCATCAGAATGAAGTAGTACCAGGCACGCAAGAAAAGTGCTTCGGATATGTATTGAGCTTTCTGGCTCTGTACCATCGGTGATCGGTCGATATTGGCGAGGAATACGTTGCACCGACGAATGTTGGTGTAGCATTTCGACCATGCGTCATCACTCACCGTAACCGGATTAACCGTACCGGTAGCAAACATCATGTTTGTCCAGATGGTTGACGAAGGATAAAATTCAGCTTCGTCACAAGCGCTTTGCAGCCCACCACCATTAGCCAAAAGGTATGTCCATCGGTTGTAGTTGATATCAAACCCGATGTCGGTATAAATTCCGGTTAGGAAGTTGGCGGTATACGTACTATCTGCAAAAACGGTCTCACGATTTAAATCCGAAGTTTGGGTTTGATCGAGGAAACTGTCATTACAGGACGCAACTGTTCCTAAAAATAGGAGTAGCGTTAATGATTTCATGTACAATTTCATAGTAAAACTTATAAAATTAAAATTAAACAATTTAAAGCCAATAAGCCGAGACTAATTCACGACTTGAATTTGTATTAAGACGATTGACAAGATATACACCACTAAACACAATATTTTTTTTCACGTATTATTATTCAGTAAAAAGGTCATTGTATTATTCGAGCAATGATAGTAAATCAAATACATCTAAAGAAAGAGTTATCCGAATTAGTGGTTTTTCATTCCTGAATCGTCTTTATCCTAAACTCTAATAGTATAACATTATGAGACGCATCTTTTTGTCAACCTTTATGGCTTGTATTATCGGCTTTACAGGTGCAGAAACAAATTAAATAATCTTAAATATCTTATTAAACATGAAACCAATTCATCTTATCCTAAGTATCGCACTCCTCGCTGGAGGAGCATGTGGTGACCAGCAAGAACCTTATTACGGCAATTCAGAAGTGAAGATGCCTCAAATTGATTCCGAATGGAATCTCGAACTAATGCCAAATCGATCAGGACAATATTGGAAAGTGTTCGTCTACAAAGACTTGAAATACAATGCCCTTTTCACTCGGTCGTTGGGCTGGAATGGAGGAGACGGTGTGTTCACCACTGGTTTGCCTGACGGGAATATATTTTGGTCGTTCAATGATAGCTTCTATGGCGTAATCAATGAAAATCGTTCACGAGGTAATTGTAGTTTCCCTCGTAACAGTATTATGGTACAAACACCTGGTGAGAAGGATGAAAATCTTGTTTGGTTAGCTGATTACGTACAAACCAACGATCCTAATGCGGATAGATACTATCAGGTACGTACTCACATTCGTCATCCGAAAGCTACACTATCGGATGAAAAAATACAAGCTGGAGAAATCGATCAGGATTATCTTTATTGGGCAGGAGATGCTACGATATATAACAATCAGATGCAAATGTTGTGGGGAGCCGTTGATAATACCGATCCGAACAACTTGATGCGCCGCTTTGGTACTTGCTTGGCTACTTATAGCTTGGAAGGAAAGCCGGGTGATGCTACTTATATGAAACTTATCAGTCGTAATGATAATTTTAACGACCACACTTTAGGTTATGGCGACACTATGTGGGAAGACGAAGACGGACATATCTATCTTTACACAACTTCCAATTATAAGGTGGCTGTGGCACGTACCGCTACACGCGACCTTGGCAGCCAGTGGGAATATTATGTGGCCGATCCGCAAGGACATTTCTCGTGGACAACGCAGTACCCCTCAATCCAAGATGCTGAAAACTCTACAATTATCCCTTTGGAAAGTGCATGCTCTATGCCTTGGGTATTTAAAAAAGGTGATACCTACTACATGATTGGACAATCCATGTGGTTCGGGAGAGACGTGCTGATGTTCCGTAGTAAGCACCCTTATGGGCCGTTTGTCGACCAAAAGACTCTTTTTACATTACCCGAATTTCTTGATAAGATTGGCGAACAACGTTATCAACATGTTTATATGGTAAATATTCATCCGGCTTTATCACGTACCGGTGAATTGGTGATCTCTACCAATACAGACTGTTCCAACTTTTGGGATAATTTCAATGCACCGGGTAGTGCTGACTTCTATCGTCCTTATTTCTACCGTGTATTTAATTGGGAATCATTGTACGATAACGATGCTCCACTTGAGTAAAAGGATTTACTATCTCTGGCGTTGATCATAAGTTTCATTGGGCTGATGCTGTGATTGATGGTAATTCCATCATCGTCTCATCTCCTGAAGTTGCTTTCCCAATAGCAGTGCGTTATGCTTGGGCAGATAATCCAATTTGTAATTTATACAATGGAGTTAACCTTCCGGCGTCCCCTTTCCGTACAGATGACTGGCAGGGTATTACTTATGGTAATAAATAGATATAGTTGTTTCGATTTGCCAAGTGAAATAGATGTAACACATAAAAAATAACCATGAACAAGCTCATTTATTTAGTAATCTTCTCTTTCTTATCAACAAGTATATATGCCCAAATGAAAGACCTTGTGCAATATGTCAATACACTGCAAGGTACCGACTCTCATTTCGGATTAAGTTATGGAAATACATACCCTACTACCGGTATGCCTTATGCCATGCATACGTGGTCTGCCCAAACAGGGAAAAATGGAGAAGGCTGGAAATATCAATATGCGGTAGATAATATCAGAGGATTCTGCCAGTCTCACCAATGCAGTCCGTGGATGAGTGATTATGCAGTGTATTCTTTTATGCCGATGGTGGGGAAATTAGTTGTAAATCAGGAGATGCGGGCAACGAAGTTCAGCCATAATAATGAAATAGCCAAGCCGCATTATTATAAAGTGATGCTGGATAATGGAATTACAATCGAGATGGCTCCAACTACTCGTGGTGTACATTTACGCTTTTCTTATCCCTCTACCGAAGACGCCTATCTGGTAATTGACGGATATACAGATATGAGTGAAATCAAGATTGATCCGGCAAAGAGACAAATCTCCGGTTGGGTGAATAACCAACGTTTTGTAAATAACTCTAAGACATTCCGTAGTTACTTTGTAGTGCAGTTCGACAAAGCATTTGAGGATTACGGTATGTGGGAAAATCAGAAAGATGAGATTTATCCTAAAAAGTTGGAAGGAGAAGGCAAAGGCTATGGTGCTTATATCAAATTTAAGAAAGGATCGAAAGTACAGGCAAAGGCTGCCTCTTCCTATATCAGCGCAGAGCAGGCTGTGATTACATTGAACGACGAACTGGGTAAAGATAAGAATTTGGAAGCCACCAAAATACGTGGACATAAAACGTGGAATGAATTATTGAACAGAATCCAGGTAGAAGGTGGAACAGACGAACAAATGAAGACTTTCTACTCCTGCCTGTTCCGTGCCAATCTCTTCTCACGCAAATTCTATGAACGTAAAGCGAATGGAGAACCTTATTATTATAGTCCTTATGACGGCAAAGTATATGATGGATATATGTATACAGATAATGGCTTCTGGGACACTTTCCGTTCTCAATTTCCATTAACTAATATTCTTCATCCTACCATGCAGGGACGTTACATGAATGCCTTGCTTGCCGCACAAGAACAATGCGGATGGTTACCTTCCTGGTCAGCTCCCGGAGAAACAGGAGGAATGTTGGGTAATCACTCCATTTCATTATTGGCAGATGCGTGGGCAAAAGGGATTCGGACTTTTGATCCGGAGAAAGCTTTAAAAGCATACGCGCACGAAGCCATGAATAAAGGTCCTTGGGGAGGCGCCAACGGACGTGGTTTCTGGAAAGAATATTTTGAACTGGGATATGTTCCTTATCCGGAATCAATGGGATCGAGTGCACAGACAATGGAATATGCATACGATGATTTCTGTGGCTACCAACTGGCTAAGATGACTGGAAACAAACATTATCAGGAAGTCTTTGCCCGTCAGATGTATAATTATAAAAACGTATTCGATCCGTCTATCGGTTTTATGCGTGGAAAAGGCGTCGATGGTAAATGGCAGGAACCGTTTGACCCGTTGGAGTGGGGTGGACCTTTCTGCGAAGGTAATGCTTGGCATTATACCTGGTCCGTATTCCATGATGTAGAAGGATTAATAGACTTGTTCGGAAGCGACCAAAGATTTACGACCAAAATGGATTCGGTATTCGCCCTTCCCAGCACTATTAAACCGGGAACTTACGGAGGAGTGATCCATGAAATGAAAGAAATGGAACTGGCAGGTATGGGACAATATGCACACGGCAATCAGCCGATTCAGCACATGCCTTATTTGTATAGCTATGCCGGTCAACCGTGGAAAACCCAGTATTGGGTACGCCAGATCGTTGAAAGATTGTATAATTCCACAGAAAGAGGATATCCGGGAGACGAAGACCAAGGCGGTATGTCATCATGGTATATCTTGAGCTCATTAGGCATTTATGCCGTTTGTCCGGGTACGGATGAGTATGTAATTGGCAGTCCGTTATTTAAGAAAGCTACTATAACGATGGAAAACGGCAATAAATTCGTGATTGAAGCGAACAACAATAGTAAAGAGAATCTCTATATCCAGTCTGCTACCTTAAATGGACGTGTGTTGGATAAGAATTTTATCAGATACGACGATATAGCAGACGGAGGAATCATCCGCTTCGAAATGGGGAGTCAGCCGAATAAAGAACGATGTACGTCGAAGTATGCCGCTCCTTTCTCTTTGTCGAAAGAATAAGAAACTAAAAAGTGTAACGAGAATACAGTATGAAAAATAAAGTTTTAACAGGTTTATTATTGGTTTTGATTGGAGGGTGGGGGAGTCTCTCGGCGCAGAGCGCCGGGAGTAATTATTCCCGTCAGGTAAATACCCTGATAGGAACGAAAGGTGTGGGTCTGACTTCGGGATATCTTTATCCCGGAGCCACCTACCCTTATGGAATGGTGCAGTTTACCCCCTCTTACTTTTCCAAACGTTCCGGATTCGTCATCAACCAATTGAGTGGCGGCGGTTGCGAACACATGGGCAACTTCCCTACTTTTCCGGTAAAAGGCAAACTGAAGATGTCTCCGGACAATATTCTCAACTATCGTATCAATATCTCTGAAGAAAAAGGACATGCAGGTTATTATGAGGCAATGGTGCAGGAAGACATCAAAGCTAAACTGACTGTGACCGAAAGAACTGGTATGGCGAGTTATGAATATCCGGCCGATCAGCAATATGGTACGGTAATTATCGGTGGAGGTATTTCCGCTACTCCGATAGAGCAGGCCGCCATCGTTATTACTGCACCGAATAAGTGTGAAGGATATGCAGAAGGTGGTAATTTCTGTGGACTCCGTACACCGTATAAAGTCTATTTTGTAGCAGAGTTTGATACGGATGCGTTGGAATCGGGAACATGGAAAAGAAATGAACTGAAGCCGAACACGACTTTTGCTGAAGGAGAATACTCCGGAGTCTATTTTACTTTTGATGTAAATAAGAAGAAAAATATCCAATATAAGATTGGGGTTTCTTATGTATCAGTAGAAAATGCACGCGAGAATCTGAAAGCGGAGAATACCGGATGGGATTTCCTGCAGATTCAGAATCAGGCAGAATCCAAATGGAATCATTATTTGGGTAAGATTGAAGTAGAAGGAAGCAATCCGGATCGTACCACTCAATTTTATACCCATCTGTATCGTTCATTCATTCACCCAAATGTATGCAGCGATGTGAACGGAGAATACATGGGAGCTGACTTCAAAGTGCATAAATCCCGTTCCAAGCACTATACTTCTTTTAGCAACTGGGATACCTATCGTACACAGATTCAACTATTATCAATCCTTGATCCTGAAGTAGCCTCTGATATTGTTATTTCTCACCAATTGTTTGCCGAAGAAGCTGGTGGTGCTTTCCCGCGTTGGGTGATGGCTAATATAGAGACCGGCGTGATGCAAGGAGATCCGACTCCTATCTTGATATCCAATGCTTACGCTTTTGGTGCCCGCAATTATGACCCGAAACCGATTTTCAAAACCATGAGAAAAGGAGCGGAAGAACCGGGAGCAATGTCACAGGAGGTTGAGGCTCGTCCGGGACTGAAACAGTATTTGGATAAAGGATATTACAACGCTTCTATACAACTAGAATATACTTCCGCTGATTTTGCAATCGCACAATTTGCCTTACATGCCGTAGGAGATGAGTTTGCAAGCTGGCGTTATTTCCATTTCGCACGTTCATGGAAGAATCTGTATAACCCGGAAACCGGATGGCTGCAATCACGTAATCCGGATGGTTCGTGGAAACCACTGACTGAAGATTTCCGTGAATCGACCTATAAGAATTATTTCTGGATGGTGCCATACGACATTGCCGGTCTGATAGAAATCATTGGAGGCAAAGCAGCGGCAGAAAAACGTCTGGATGAATTCTTTACTCGTCTGGATGCCGGTTATAATGATGCCTGGTTCGCTTCCGGCAATGAACCGAGCTTCCACATTCCCTGGATATACAACTGGGTAGGAACTCCCTATAAAGCACAGGAGATTATTAACCGTGTATTGAATGAACAATATTCAAGTAAAATTGATGGTCTGCCGGGCAATGATGATTTAGGGACGATGGGCGCCTGGTATGTGTTCGCTTGTATCGGTCTTTATCCCGAAATACCGGGAGTGGGAGGCTTTACGGTGAACACTCCGATATTCTCATCCGTGAAAATTCATTTGAAGAAAGGGGATATGGTGATAAAAGGCGGTTCGGAAAAGAATATTTATATCAAGTCCATGAAGCTGAACGGTAAACCGTATGACAGTACATGGATCGATTGGGACCAACTGAATAATGGGGCTACAATAGAATACACTACCTCGTCCAAGCCTGACGTGAAGTGGGGAACTAAAGTGACACCTCCCTCTTTTCCTTAAAGCAAATTAACGAGGCATATAAGTTTATATCATAAATTTAGGCACGGATTACACGGATTAACGCTGTTGTTCTATATATTCATCACTCTAAAAACCGTGAAATCCGTGTAATCCGTGCCTCCTAACCATCTAAGATTATTTTGTAAAAGTACTTATTTATAATATCAAACGTGAAAATGAAAAGAAAACTACAAAACATAGCTTATCTACTGATGGCTGCCGCATTAGTCACTTCCTGTGGCGGGAAGAAGCAGACATCTGAATTCCCGGATTGGGCATGGGCAGATTTCCAGCGTCCGGAAGGTATTAATCCGATTATTTCTCCTGACACTACAACCTTTTTCTATTGTCCGATGAGACAGGATTCAGTAGCATGGGAAGCGAGTGATACGTTTAATCCCGCTGCTACTGTTTATAATGGAAAAGTAGTAGTCCTCTACCGGGCTGAAGATAACTCGGCAACCGGTATCGGATCACGTACCTCCCGTTTGGGATATGCCTCTTCTGACGACGGACTACACTTCAAACGAATGTCCGTACCTGTATTTTATCCGGCAGACGATAGTCAGAAAGAACTGGAAAATCCCGGCGGTTGCGAAGACCCACGTGTTGCTGTAACAGAAGACGGGCTTTACGTAATGCATTACACACAATGGAACCGCAAACAGGCACGTTTGGCAGTGGCCACCTCGCGTGATCTTCAAACGTGGGAAAAACATGGACCGGCTTTCGCAAAAGCATACAACGGAAGATTCATAGATGAATTTTCCAAATCTGCCTCTATCGTAACCAAATTAATTGACGGCAAACAAGTGATTGCCAAGATTGACGGCAAATACTGGATGTACTGGGGAGAAAAGTTTGTGAATGTATCCACTTCCACGGACCTTGTCAACTGGGAACCGATGTTGGATGAAAATGGAGAATTCCTGAAAGTGATGACTCCCCGCGCAGGTAAGTTCGACAGTGACCTGACCGAATGTGGTCCTCCTGCCATCCTGACTGACAAAGGAATCCTTTTATTTTATAACGGCAAAAATAAATCGGGCGCAGAAGGAGACACACTGTATACAGCCAACTCTTATTGCACCGGACAAGCCTTATTTGATGCCAAAAATCCTACTAAACTAATCGATCGCTTGGATAAACCTTTCTATATTCCCGAATCAGACTTTGAAAAGAGCGGACAATATCCAGCCGGAACCGTATTTATAGAAGGACTTGTATTCTACAATCAGAAATGGTTCTTATATTATGGCTGTGCCGATTCACGCGTGGCAGTTGCCGTATATGATCCTCTCAAAAAATAAAGAAAACGTTCATGAAGAAGATAACAATCTTTCTGTTTAGTGTTTGTCTTGCGCTGCAACTTGTGGCGCAAGAACAACATTATTTTATGAATCCGGTCATTCGGGGCGACATGCCCGATCCTTCCATCATCCGGATAGATGATACGTATTATGCCACAGGTACCTCTTCCGAGTGGGCTCCTTTCTATCCGGTATTTACCTCCAAAGATATGGTCAATTGGAAACAGGCAGGACATATCTTCTCTAAACAGCCTTCCTGGACTTCAAATTCGTTTTGGGCGCCAGAACTGTTTTATCACAATAGCAAAGTCTATTGTTACTACACCGCACGTCAAAAGAGTACCGGAATTTCCTATATCGGAGTAGCTACATCGGATTCTCCTTTACACGAATTTACCGATCATGGTCCGATCATCACCTATGGCACAGAAGCTATTGACGCATTTATCTATGATGACAACGGACAGCTATATATCAGTTGGAAAGCGTATGGACTGGACAAACGCCCGATAGAACTATTAGGCTGTAAACTTTCTGCTGACGGATTGCACCTGAAAGGTGAACCATTCTCTTTATTGGTGGATGACGAAGAGATAGGCATGGAAGGCCAGTACCACTTCAAACAAGGGGACTACTATTATATTATATATTCAGCCCATGGTTGCTGTGGACCTTCCAGTAACTATGATGTATATGTAGCACGCTCTAAAAATTTCTGCGGACCTTATGAAAAATATACAGGAAATCCCGTTTTGCATGGTGGTGAGGGTGATTATCTCTCATGTGGTCATGGCACAGTCGTAAAGACTCCCGACGGAAAAATGTTTTATATGTGTCATGCTTATTTGAAAGGAGAAGGATTTTATGCCGGACGCCAACCTGTTCTGCAGGAAATGGAGATGACAGCAGACCATTGGGTGCGCTTTACAACGGGGAAACTGGCTATTGCCAAACAACCCATGCCTTTTAAAACTACCATCCAGCAGCCTCTTACCGATTTTGAAGATCACTTTACAGAAAACAAACTGAAAGTAGACTGGACTTGGAACTATCCTTATTCGGATATCAACATAGTACTGAAAAAAGGAAAGCTATCCCTATCCGGAACTCCGAAAAAAGACAATCAGCGAGGGACGGCATTATGCTTGCGTCCGCAGTCTTCTCATTACAGTTGCGAGACAAAAGTGATTCACGCTAATGAGAGTTTGCAGGGATTAACTTTATACGGTGACGATAAGAATCTGATAACCTGGGGAGTCAAAGGAAAACAGTTGCAGTTGAAATTTATAAAAGAAAATTCCGAATCCATCCTTTATGAATCCGGTGCTGTTGATAAAGACATCTATTTGAAGATAGAAGTCGAACAAGGCTGTATTTTCAACTTCTATAAAAGTAAAGATGGAAAGATCTGGAACCCCATACTGGACACTCCCTTAAAAGGAGAATCCCTGATTCGTTGGGACAGGGTGCAACGTCCGGGGTTGCTTCACTGTGGAGCGAAAGAGGTTCCGGCGGAATTTGCCTATTTCAGAATGATAAACCTGAAATAGACGAAACGCATGAAGAGTGATAGAATTAATGTATATAAACTTATAGTATTTATAAAATAGAAATTAAGACATGAAAAAACTTTTTGTATTGATTGCAGCGGCTTGTATGACATGTACTGCTGCGTTTGCACAAACTGTGAAACCTTTTAAGGAGGGTGAGAGAGCAGTGTTCCTGGGAAATAGTATAACGGATGGTGGTCATTACCATTCATACATCTGGTTATATTATATGACTCGTTTTCCGGATATGCCTATCCGTGTTTTCAACGGTGGTATTGGTGGAGATACGGCCTATGATATGAACAAACGCCTGGATGGAGATATTTTTGTGATGAAACCTTCCGTGTTGATGGTTACTTTTGGTATGAATGATTCCGGATATTTTGAATACAACGGTGATAAGCCCAAAGAATTCGGTGAGCAGAAATATCAGGAAAGTATAAAGAATTACCAGCAGATGGAGAAACGTTTTAAAGATCTTCCTGATACCCGTATCGTGATGGTCGGGACTTCTCCGTATGATGAAACCGTACAACTCAAAGAGAATACACCGTTCAAGACAAAAAATGAAACCATCAAACGGCTTGTTGAATATCAGAAAGAATCGGCAGCTAAGAATAATTGGGAATTTACCGATTTAAATGCTCCTATGACAGCTATTAATCAGCAATATCAGCAGAAAGATCCTACCTTTACCCTTTGTGGCAGTGACCGTATTCATCCCGATAACGACGGACACATGGTAATGGCCTATCTTTTCCTGAAAGCCCAGGGATTTGTAGGTAAAGAAGTAGCGGATATGGAGATTAATGCTAATAAAAAACAAGTCGTTAAGTCGGAAAATTGTACCGTTTCAAATATAAAGAAGAACGGAAAAGATTTGAGTTTTGACTATTTGGCAGAAGCTCTTCCTTATCCTTTAGATACTATTGCCCGTGGTTGGGGACAGAAAAAGAGCCAGGCAGAAGTGCTGAAAGTTGTTCCTTTTATGGAAGAGATGAACCGTGAAACGTTGAAAGTAACAGGACTGAAAGGCAATTATAAGTTGTTGATAGACGATGAAGAAATTGGAATCTGGAGTGGAGATGAACTGGCAAAGGGCATTAATCTTGCTGCTGAATCCAAAACTCCCCAATACCAACAAGCATTGACGGTGATGCACTTGAATGAATATCGTTGGGAAATTGAAAGAACATTCAGAGAATATGCGTGGTGTGAATTCGGCTTTTTCCAGCAAAAGGGATTGTTGTATGCTGACGACAGAAAAGCGATCGAGGTGATGGATGAAAATTTGGATAAAAACGTTTGGTTGAAGGGACGTCGTGATATGTATTCAAAGATGATGTTTGAAGCTGTCCGTGATGCTCGCCAACAGGAAATGGATGTTCTTATCAATAAAATTTATGAAATAAATAAGCCTGTTGTAAGAAAGATTTTACTTAGAAAGGTCTGATGTGATAACAGCGTAGAAATACGATAGAATACTCACCGTAATGAGAAAGAATTCTCACTATAATGAGAACTTTTTCTCATTGCGATGAGTATTTTTTCTCATTACAGTGAGTATCGTTGAGAATATATGAATAGATAAGTACTCTTTGTAATAGCCTGATAATGTACTCCTTATTGTAGCTTTTGCATTAAACAGACTACCTTTATTGAATTCTTAATTCTTTTTCCAGAAATCGGAAGTGAAAAGCAATAATACTGTAAACAATTCCAAGCGTCCCAAGAGCATTAAGAAAGAAAGCAGCCATTTGGCAGCATCAGGCAATGCACTCCATGAGAAAGCCGGACCACATCTGCCGAGGCCTGGTCCCATATTACCTATGCTTGAGATTACGGTTCCTATTGATTCCAGAAAACCGACTCCTAAGCCCATCATGACAAGTACACTGATGATAACAATGACCACATACAAAAAGGTGAAAGCCAATACAGTAGACTGAATGGAAGGGGAAATAACTTGCTTATTTACCCGCACCGGGAGTATGGCGTTAGGGTGAAGAATATGTTTGAATTCATTTTTCACTACTTGAAACAGGATAACCATACGAATACACTTGATACCTCCTGTTGTACTGCCGGCACAAGCTCCGATAATCATCACAATAATGAGGCAGCCCCAGAGGATAGAAGGCCAGAGCATATAGTCAGCTGTGACGAATCCCGTAGAAGTTTGCAATGAAACCACTTGGAAAAGCGATTTTCGGAATGCCTCCTCTACTCCCATAGAAGAAGTCTGATGGAGCCAGATAGCAATGAATAGAGTGAAGAATGAAACACAAATAAAGTAGAACTTCAGTTCCGCATCATGTAGGAACTTCTTAATCTTCCCATTAAACATCAACAGCAGCAACGTGAAGTTAATACCTGAAAGGAACATGAAAATGGAAATTACATAGTCTATGTAA
The DNA here is from genome assembly GCF_000157055.1 of Bacteroides sp. 2_2_4. NCBI lineage: Bacteria > Pseudomonadati > Bacteroidota > Bacteroidia > Bacteroidales > Bacteroidaceae > Bacteroides > Bacteroides sp. 2_2_4. Next base: position 26,232 of record NZ_EQ973373.1, read on the forward strand.
GGTGAATGGTAATATTCAATGCTGGCCTGTTTGGTAGAGAACCCACCAGTGCTGGTCGTAGCAAAAGCATGACATACACTGTCGAATATACTCATGCCACCACCTATTAATAAAATAATCAGCGTTCCCGTCATTCCGGCATAAATACCCCAAATCCATTTAGCAGTGATGCCAATGCGAGGATGCACTTTATCATGAGTAGGTCCACTGGCTTCTGCTGCGAACACCTGAATTCCGCCCACACCGAAAATCGGCAGAACGGCAATGGTGAAGAATACAATACCCAAACCACCTATCCATTGCGTCATAGCCCGCCAGAAAAGTATTCCGTGGGGCATCGACTCTATATTATTCAGAATAGTGGCACCTGTACTGCTAAATCCGGACATCGTCTCAAAAAATGCATCCGCAACATTGGGAATATATCCTCCTATATAATAAGGTAACATTCCGAAAAGGGAAAAGGTAACCCATGCTGCGCTGACGATGACATATCCATCGCGGCGATTCAGGGATTTCACTGCGTCTTTCCCGATGGCAAGCAGCAGAAAGCCAATACAGGCTGTGACAGCAGATGAAATCAGGAAACTCTGCAAGTCATTCTCTTTATAAAAAAGAGAAACCGCTCCACAACATAACAGCATTGCTGTTTCTATCAGAAGCAGAAAGCCCAGAATCCGGAATATCATCTTTGAATTAATCATAAATTGGTTTAGTTATCTTATGCTTAATTAAAGAACTTCTCAATCTTTTTAATCATCATACTCAGGCAGAATACGACTACATGGTCGCCGGGACGGATTTGTGTATCACCCGTCACCAAGATACCTTCTCCGTTGCGGATCATTCCTCCGATGGTAGTACCCTTCGGGAGTCCCAGGTCCTTAATCAGGTGTTTGGTGATTTTAGCACCTTCCGGTACAGTGAATTCAGCAACGTCCGCATTGGCAAAAGTAAGACATTTCACATTAGACACATCGGCATCCAACATCATTTGGTAGATATGGCTGGCAGCAATCATTTTTTTATTGATAACAGTACCGATGTCAAGGCTTTCCGCCATACCGATATAGTCGATATTCTCCACTTCTGCCACTGTCTTTTCCACTCCCATACGTTTAGCGGCAAGACAGGCTAGAATATTCGTTTCCGAGTTACCGGTCAGAGCAACAAATGCTTCGGTATTCTTTAGTCCCTCTTCGATGAGCAAATCCATATCGCGACCATCTCCGTTGATAATCATTGTCTTATCATCCAGTAACTCCGTAAGGCGGTTGCAACGGTTCAGATCATTATCTACTATTTTCACCTGCATATAGTCCGGCACATATTGTGCGGTACGGACTGCGATACGGCTTCCCCCCATAATCATCACATTGCGTACGTCGGCATAATCTTCCTTGCCGGCTATCTTACGAATATAAGGAATATACTTGCGGGTAGTGGTGAAATAAACAATATCATGCAATTTAATGACATCGTCTCCACGGGGAATAATCGTTTCCGTTCCACGTTTGATGGCTACTACGTGATAAGGTATGTTAGGACCGCCTAGCTGATGCAGCGGTATATTCAGGATTTCAGCCTTTTCGCGCATCTTCGTGCCAATCAGAACTAGAGAACCTCCACAGAACTCCCACCATTGGCGTACCCAGCTCATACGCATGGAAGATACGATTTCTTTGGCAGCCAGCATTTCCGGGTAAATCAGAGAATCTACTCCCAACTTCTGGAAAAACTCTTTATTTTTGGGCAGAAGATATTCGTAATTGTCGATACGTGCCACTGTCTTTTTAGCTCCCAGATTGGTAGCCAGCATACAGGCAGTCATGTTACGGCTTTCGTCCGGTGTGACTGCGATAAACAGGTCGGCTTCTTTGACGCCCACTTCTTTCAATCCGGAGATGGAAGAAGGAGAAGCGGCAACAGTCAGCAAGTCAAAATTGGCACTAAGAGCGCTTAGTTTCTCTTCGTCATCATCCATCAAGATGATATCTTGCTTTTCGCGCGATAACAACTTGGCCAAATGGGTGCCTACGTTGCCGGCACCGGCAATAATAATCTTCATGTCAATTGATAAATTCTTTTATTTTAGTCAGAATCCCTTCTTCATCCATGCCGCACAGTTGATACAGTTCGGCAACTGATCCATGCTCTACAAATAGGTTGGGGATACCGATACGCTTCACGGTTGGTTTGTATTCGTTGTCTGCCATAAATTCAAGGATAGCACTACCCATACCGCCTTTGATAATCCCGTCTTCGATAGTCAGGACACGTTGGAATTTGCGTCCTACCTCATGTAATAGCTCTTCGTCCAGCGGTTTCAGGAAACGCAAATCGTAATGGGCGATCGACAGACCGAAATCAGCTTCTGCCCGGGTGATGGCACGGGCGGCTACGTTTCCTATCGGTCCGATAGTAATCACTGCAAGGTCGCTACCCTCTTTCAGTTTCCGTCCTTTTCCTACCGGGATCTCTTCTAGCGGACATTTCCAGTCCACCAGTACGCCGCGTCCACGGGGGTAACGGATCACGAACGGTCCCTTGTCCGGCAATTGTGCCGTATACATCAGGCGACGTAATTCATGTTCGTCCATCGGGGAACTGATAGTCAAATTAGGGATCGGGCGTAAACATGCCATATCAAAAGCTCCGTGATGAGTAGGACCGTCTTCGCCAACCAATCCGGCGCGGTCGAGGCACAAAACAACAGGGAGATTCTGAATCGCTACGTCGTGGATGATATTATCATGCGCCCGTTGCATAAAAGAAGAATAGATATTGCAGAATGGTTGCAGTCCGTCTTTTGCCATCCCACCGGAGAAAGTAACCGCATGTCCTTCGGCGATGCCTACATCAAACGCACGTTTGGGCATTTTCTCCATCAGTATATTCATCGAACAACCGCTAGGCATGGCGGGAGTGACACCGACAATCTTCGGATTGGCTTCGGCAAGCTCTACCAATGTATTTCCGAATACATCCTGGAAAAGCGGAGGCATTCCTTCAGTGTTGGCAATGAAACGTTCGCCGGTGACCGGATCGAATTTGCCGGGAGCATGCCATTCGGTAGCGTGTTTCTCCGCCGGACCGAATCCTTTTCCTTTGATAGTATGTAGATGCAGGATTTTAGGTCCTTGCATATCTTTGATATCACGTAATACTCTTGCCAGGTTCTTTACGTCGTGTCCGTCTATCGGACCGAAGTAACGGATATTCATCCCTTCGAAAATATTCTGTTGCTGTGCAGCCATTGATTTCAGGCTGTTCCCGAAACGTATGAGCGCTTTGCGACGTTCTTCGTTTAGGATGCCGAGCTTGAATAACATGCGCGAGAGCTTGAAACGTAACTGATTATAGCGGTTGGAAGTTGTCAGGTTGAAGAGATATTGCTTCATACCTCCTACACTACGGTCAATGGCCATATCATTGTCATTCAGGATAATGAGCAGGTTGTTCGACGTGGCAGATGCATTGTTCAGCCCTTCAAAAGCCAGTCCGCCACTCATGGAACCGTCACCGATGATGGCTACTACATGGCGTTTGACATCTCCTTTTCTGGCGGCTGCGACAGCCATACCGAGAGCTGCAGAAATAGAATTGGAAGCATGTCCGCACGTGAAAGTATCATATTCGCTTTCTTCCGGAGACGGGAAAGGGCGGATTCCTCCGAGTTTCCTGTTCGTAGAAAAGGCTTCACGGCGTCCTGTCAGTATTTTGTGGCCGTATGCCTGATGTCCCACGTCCCATACAATACGGTCATAAGGTGTATTGTAGACGTAGTGTAAAGCTACGGTCAGCTCCACTGTTCCCAGACTGGCAGCAAAATGCCCCGGGTTGCAGCAAAGTTCTTTAATAATGTCTTGCCTTAATTCACTACATACCTCCGGCAGTTGCTCTACGTCTAGTCTTCGCAGGTCGTCAGGATAATTGATAGTGTTTAGCAAGTTATATATCGGTTCATTCTTCATGATTCGAGGAAATTTAGTGCAAAAATACGAAAAGAAAGTATATTCGCCCCCCTTTTTTTTATAAAATCTTATTCGGCATAGGGACGTATCTGTTTTTCCATACTCCCTAAGATTATTGAATCGTGAGGAAAAAGAGGTAGGAAATTGTTTTTTGATTACTTTTGCATATGAAACGTAATGAAATGATGGAAAATCGTATGAACTTTCAAACATCTGTAGAATTGCCTGCCGGGATGCCACCTGTCAGTCATGCAGATCGTATTCTTTTGATGGGCTCCTGTTTTGCAGAAAATATCGGGAGACAATTAATGGACGCCGGGTTTCAGCTGGATCTGAATCCTTTTGGTATCCTTTATAATCCTTTGTCCGTCTCATCCGCTTTGAGAGAGATTATGGGACATAAAGAATATACCAGCCAGGATTTGTTTACCTACAAAGACTTATGGCATAGTCCGATGCATCACGGCTCTTTTTCAGCTTTTACGCCCGAAGAAACGTTGCATACCATAAATGCCCGTCTTCATCACGCCCATCAAAGACTACCGGAGTTGAACTGGCTAATGGTAACTTTGGGCACCGCTTATGTTTATAAACAAAAAGAGAGTGGGCAAGTGGTAGCCAACTGCCATCAACTGCCGGAAAACCATTTCTTACGTTACCGGCTTACTGTTGAAGAAATTGTAGAAGATTATACAGCGCTCATCACCGGAATGGCAGCCTGCAATCCGGAATTAAAATGGCTGTTTACAGTCAGCCCGATCCGTCATATACGCGACGGAATGCACGCCAATCAATTAAGTAAATCTACGTTGTTACTGGCCATCGACCGGTTGCAGCAATTGTTCCCGGAACGAGTGTTCTACTTCCCCTCTTATGAAATCATATTAGACGAATTGCGTGATTATCGCTTCTATGCTGACGATATGCTGCATCCGTCTCCTCTGGCGATTCGTTACCTGTGGGAACGCTTCTCCGAAACCTTCTTTTCCGCTGAAACAAAGCAGGTTATCATGGCAGTGCAGGACATCCGCTGGGACTTGGCACATAAACCCTTTCACCCCGAGTCAGAGGCGTATCAACGCTTTTTAGGACAAATAGTGTTAAAAATAGAACGACTTATCGGAAAATACCCGTACTTAGATTTTCAAAAAGAAACAGAACTATGTCATATGCGATTGAATCCATAGCCAAAAGTATCGGTGCCCGCCGTATGGGCAAACATAAAGCGACTATTGATTGGCTGTTAACAGACAGCCGCTCTTTGAGTTTTCCGGAAGAAACTCTCTTTTTTGCTTTAACTACCAAACGAAATAGCGGAGTCCGTTATATCCCCGAATTATACGACCGGGGCGTACGCAATTTTGTAATAACAGAAGAAGACTTTAAATTAATTGAGAATGGAGAATTGAAAATGGAGAAATCTGGGCAGGATGATGATGCGCAGCCAATTCTCAATTCTCAACTCTCAACTCTCAATTTCCTTATCGTTCCCAATCCTCTGAAGGCTTTGCAGAAGCTTGCCGAAGCGCATCGTGATAAATTTAAAATCCCTGTGATCGGTATCACCGGAAGCAATGGAAAAACCATTGTGAAAGAGTGGTTGCACCAGTTACTTAGTCCGGATCGTTGTATCGTCCGTTCTCCGCGTAGCTATAATTCGCAGATCGGAGTTCCTCTTTCTGTATGGCAACTTTCAGAAGAAGCAGAACTGGGCATTTTCGAAGCCGGCATCTCCGAAATGGGAGAGATGGGAGCCTTGAAACGAATGATAAAGCCTACCATTGGTATTCTGACCAATATCGGCGGTGCCCATCAGGAAAATTTCTTCTCATTGCAAGAGAAATGCATGGAGAAACTGACGCTTTTCAAAGACTGCGATGTAGTGATTTACAACGGCGATAACGAATTAATCAGTAATTGTGTCGCAAAATCAATGCTGACTGCACGTGAAATAGCCTGGAGCCGTAGGGATATTGAACGTCCGTTGTATATCAGCCGTGTAATCAAGAAAGAAGATCATACCGTTATATCCTATCGTTATCTGGAAATGGATAATACATTCTGTATTCCTTTCATCGATGACGCCTCCATTGAAAATGTGCTGAATTGCCTGGCAGCTTGTCTTTACCTGATGACACCTGCCGACCAGATCACCGAACGGATGGCCCGTCTCGAACCGATTGCCATGCGTCTGGAAGTGAAAGAAGGAAAGAATAACTGCGTATTGATTAATGATAGTTATAATTCAGACCTGGCATCGTTGGATATTGCACTCGACTTTCTGGTACGCCGTTCGGAAAAGAAAGGCTTGAAGCGGACACTGATCCTGTCGGATATACTGGAAACCGGCCAAAGTACCGCTACGCTCTACCGGCGTGTAGCACAGTTGGTGCAGAGTAAAGGAATAAATAAACTGATTGGTGTAGGGCAGGAAATATCCTCCTGTTCCGCTCGTTTTGATGACGATCTCGAACGCTACTTCTTTCCTAACACAGAAGCACTTCTTACATCCGGCATACTCAAATCACTTCATTCGGAAGTAATTCTGGTAAAAGGTTCGCGCGTGTTCAACTTTGATTTGGTATCCGAAGAACTTGAATTGAAGGTGCATGAAACCATCCTTGAAGTAAACCTGGGAGCGATGGTCGCCAATCTGAACCATTACCGTTCCATGCTTCGCCATCCGGAAACAAAGGTGATCTGTATGGTGAAAGCATCCGCTTACGGAGCCGGTTCGTACGAAATAGCCAAGAGCTTGCAGGAACACCATGTCGATTATCTGGCTGTGGCCGTGGCTGACGAAGGTTCCGAACTTCGCAAAGCAGGTATTACCGCCTCTATTATAATTATGGATCCGGAGCTTACGGCATTCAAAACCATGTTCGATTATAAGCTGGAACCGGAAGTCTATAATTTCCATCTGCTTGATGCGCTCATCAAAGCAGCAGAAAAAGAAGGAATCACCAACTTCCCGATTCATGTGAAACTGGATACAGGTATGCACCGTCTGGGCTTTGCGGTAGAAGATATACCATTGCTCATTCGTCGTCTGAAGAATCAGAGTGCGGTGATCCCCCGTTCGGTATTCTCTCATTTTGTAGGAAGTGATTCGCCGCAGTTCGACGCTTTCACTCGCAGGCAGATTGAATTGTTCGAGAAAGGCTCGCAAGAATTGCAGGCTGCCTTCTCTCATAAGATTCTCCGTCATATCTGTAATACGGCAGGAATCGAGCGTTTCCCTGATGCACAATTTGATATGGTGCGCTTGGGAATCGGACTTTATGGAGTTAGCCCGATAGACAATTCGATTATACATAATGTAAGTACGTTGAAGACTACCATTCTTCAGATACGGGATGTTCCCCAAGAAGATACGGTAGGATATAGCCGGATGGGGCATTTGGCACGTCCTTCACGCATTGCGGCCATTCCTATCGGCTATGCGGATGGATTGAACCGCCATTTGGGACGCGGCAACGCCTATTGCCTGGTGAACGGAAAGAAAGCTCCTTATGTAGGGAATATCTGTATGGACGTCTGCATGATCGATGTGACGGATATTGATTGTCGGGAAGGCGATCAGGCTATCATCTTTGGTGATGATCTTCCGATTACGGTGTTGTCCGATAAGCTGGATACGATCCCTTATGAAGTGTTGACAAGTATATCGACACGGGTGAAGCGGGTATATTATCAGGATTAGAATTTTCTAATAACCCTGTGTTGTCATAAAAAACAGGGCTAATCTATGTAACCTGTGGTGAAAATGATTATATTTGCAGCAACTATTAAAAACCTCTTATATCAAATAAACTTATGACAAACTTATTATTGTTAGGCTTTTTGCCTAGTGGTTCCGAATGGATTATTATCGCTTTGGTTATCCTTCTTCTTTTTGGTGGAAAGAAAATACCTGAACTGATGCGCGGATTAGGCAAAGGTGTAAAAAGTTTCAAAGACGGTGTGAACGAAGCGAAAGATGAAATAAACAAGGCAAAAGACGAGTTGGACAAACCTGTAGATCCTTCTAAGAACTAAAAGAGCACAACATACGGATGGCAGAAATGACCTTTTGGGATCATTTGGACGAACTGCGTAAGGTGCTTTTTCGGGTAGTTGGAGTTTGGTTTGTATTGGCGATAGGCTATTTTATTGCTATGCCCTACCTCTTCGACCATGTAATACTTGCACCTTGCCACAATGATTTCATATTCTACGATTTATTACGGCATATCGGTAAAACATTTGATTTGACCGATGACTTCTTCACACAACAATTTTATGTGAAGCTGGTCAATATCAACTTGGCTGCTCCTTTCTTTATTCACATGTCGACAGCATTTTGGATGTCGGTGGTGACGGCTATACCTTATATCTTTTTTGAAATATGGCGTTTCATCAATCCCGCTCTTTATCCGAATGAGAGAAAGGGCGTGCGTAAAGCATTGACTATCGGAACGGTGATGTTTTTCATCGGCGTACTGCTGGGTTACTTTATGGTTTATCCGCTGACTCTCCGTTTCCTGTCTACCTATCAGTTGAGTTCGGAAGTGGAGAATATCTTGTCGCTTAATTCCTATATAGATAATTTTATGATGCTGGTTCTCTGCATGGGATTGGCTTTTGAACTTCCGTTGGTTACATGGCTGCTTTCTTTGCTGGGAGTGGTGAACAAGTCTTTCTTGCGGAGATACCGCCGTCATGCGGTGGTTGTCATCGTGATAGCAGCTGCTATTATTACTCCGACAGGCGATCCCTTCACATTGAGTGTCGTAGCTATTCCACTTTATCTGTTGTACGAGATGAGTATTTTGATGATAAAAGACAAGAAGAAAACCGAAGAGGAAGAGGAAGTAGAAGATGAAACTGGAGATGAAGTTGCCTTGTCCGAAGAATGAAGCGATAGAATCTTATGAAATCCTTTTAGCAGTTTGCCGGGCAGAAGATGCCTATCTTGCCGTAGGATATAAGCAAATGCGCGACTTGCTGGAACGCATTTGTCGCGGGCAAATGCAAAACGAAAGTTTACAGATGACCGATCTTTCCGCACGAATTAGTTTTGTGTCAGCTAAGGTGGGTCTTTCTGTTACAGAGCAGAACCGGCTGCATACTTTCCGGTTAACTTCAAATGCTATCCTGAACCGTCAACAAGAGCCCAACCGAGAACAACTCTTGCGGGATGCGAAAACTCTGGCTTTCTTTATCCGTAAACTCTTGGATGAAGATATTCCTCTGGAACTATATCGACTATTTCCGCGTGCGGATGCCACCTATTTGGTTGCGCCTCCTGCCCGCGAGCGGGTACAGCGGATGCGTGTCTGTTTCCAGTATGCCGACGAACAATATCTGTATGTGACTCCCTTGGATGAAGTTTCTGAGCAACCATACCTTGTCCGTTATAATGTTCCTCAAATCAATGAAGAGTTTGCAGAAACGTGCAAGCTGCTTTGGCGGCATGCGCAAGTCAATTTATTGGATGTAGCCATCGATGAAGCAGGAATCCTGACCCCTTCTTTTATCGTACTCGAACCGGATTACTTGCTCGACATCAGTTCCCTTGCCGAGTGTTTCCGTGACTACGGACACCATCCGGCCAACTATTTTCTTTCCCGTCTTCAACCGATCGAAAATGCTCGTCCTTTATTACTGGGAAATATAGCCAACCTTTTTCTGGACGAATGGATTCATGCAAAGAGTGAAGAGATAGACTATCGTACCTGTATGCAGAAAGCCTTCCGGCGTTATCCTATTGAACTGGCCGCCTGCTCTGATTTGCGAGACAAGGAGAAAGAACGCCAATTCTTTGAAGACTGCAAATTGCACTTCGATCATATTCGTGAAACAGTAAATGACACCTTTCATGCAGCCGGCTATGAGCTTGACAAGACAGATGCCGTGCTCGAACCATCTTATATTTGCGAAGCACTCGGACTCCAGGGACGTCTTGACTATATGCAGCGGGATATGTCTTCTTTTATCGAAATGAAATCCGGTAAAGCGGACGAGTATGCTATCCGGGGCAAGGTAGAACCGAAAGAGAATAATAAAGTACAGATGTTGCTTTATCAGGCGGTATTGCAATATTCGATGGGAATGGATCACCGAAAAGTGAAAGCTTATTTGCTTTATACCCGCTATCCGCTTCTTTACCCTTCCCGTCCTTCGTGGGCGATGGTACGCCGGGTAATTGATTTGCGTAACCGGATTGTAGCCGATGAATATGGCATCCAATTACGAAACAGCCTGGAGTATACGTCACAAAAACTGGAAGAAATCAATGCTTCCACCTTGAATGAACGAGGATTGAAAGGGCGTTTCTGGGAAACATACCTGCGTCCTTCTATTGATAACTTTCAATCGAAGCTGAAAGCTCTTTCCGCATTGGAAAAGAATTACTTCTATGCGGTGTACAACTTTATAACAAAGGAACTTTATACCTCAAAATCCGGTGACGTGGATTATGAGGGACGTACAGGGGCAGCTTCTTTGTGGCTCTCTACATTGGCGGAGAAATGTGAGGCTGGAGAAATCATTTATGATCTGAAAATAAAGGAGAACCATGCCGCCGATGAATATAAAGCCGGACTTACTCTTACCGCTGGAAGTGAGATGCTTCATGCTGAAACTTTCCTTCCTAATTTCCGTCAAGGCGACGCCATTATCCTTTATGAACGAAACTGTGATACAGATAATGTCACCAATAAAATGGTTTTCAAAGGCAATATCGAGTATCTGACAGAAAACGAAATAGGTATCCGCTTGCGTGCTACCCAGCAGAATCCATCCGTACTTCCGGCCGAAAGCCTTTATGCCATAGAGCATGATACAATGGATACGACATTCCGCTCGATGTATCAGGGATTATATGCTTATCTTTCTGCAAGAAAAGAACGTCGTGACTTGTTGCTGTCACAACGTCCTCCGAGGTTTGATAAATCATTGGATTCCATGATTTTCTGTTCGGAAGACGATTTTACGCGAGTCGCCCTGAAGGCAAAAGCCGCACAGGACTATTTCCTTCTTATCGGACCTCCGGGAACAGGCAAGACTTCATGTGCCTTGAAGAAAATGGTAGAGACTTTCCATGCAGACAAGGATGCGCAGATTCTTTTGCTTTCCTATACCAACCGGGCGGTTGATGAGATATGCAAGTCGTTGGCTTCCATTGCTCCGGCAGTTGACTTTATCCGGGTAGGAAGTGAATTGTCATGTGATGAAGCCTACCGCGGGCATCTGATTGAAAATGAATTATCCTCTTGCAACCGTCGTTCGGAAGTTTACGAGCGTATTCGGAATTGTCGGATTATTGTGGGAACGGTAGCGGCTATTTCCGGTAAGCCGGAACTGTTTCGCTTGAAACATTTTGATGTAGCTATTATTGATGAGGCTACCCAAATCCTGGAACCGCAGTTGTTAGGAATCCTCTGTGCACGTGGAGAAGATGAAAAAGATGCAATAGATAAGTTTGTATTGATCGGAGATCATAAGCAACTGCCTGCTGTTGTGCAGCAAAACGCGGAACAGGCGGCAATCTATGATGAATCATTACTGTCTATCGGATTGAGCAATCTGAAAGATTCTTTGTTCGAACGTCTTTATCGGAACTGTACGGCAGCCTGTTCATCGTCTGCTATTCATCGTTCCTATGATATGCTTTGTCGTCAGGGACGCATGCATCCGGAAGTTGCCTTATTTGCCAATCGTGCTTTTTACGGGGGGCGGCTGATTCCTGTCGGACTACCTCATCAAATAGAGGACTCGGACACGATCTGCCGTTTAGCCTTTTATCCGTCTGTGCCGGAGAAAGCAGGAGCATCTGCCAAAATCAACTATTCGGAAGCACGTATCGTTGCGGATTTAGCCGTTCGCATTTATGAACACCATCAGTCGGATTTTGACGAATCCCGTACTTTAGGAATCATTACTCCTTACCGGAGTCAGATAGCATTGATTAAAAAAGAAATAGAATCAGTAGGTATTCCGGTTTTGAATCGCATTCTGGTTGACACGGTGGAGCGGTTCCAGGGAAGCGAGCGTGATGTAATAATCTATTCCTTCTGTGTCAACTACCCTTATCAATTAAAATTTCTATCCAATCTGACAGAAGAAGAGGGTGTTTTGATTGACCGGAAACTGAATGTTGCCTTGACCCGTGCAAGGAAACAGATGTTCATCACGGGAGTTCCCGAACTCTTGGAACGCAATCCTCTCTATAAAAGTTTATTAAAATTAATAGAAGGCTCCTGAAAAATTGCATCATTTTTGCAGATGTTAGTTTTTATTCTCTCTTTATGCAATTCATTAACACCTCTATATTGAACAAACGCCTATATTTGCAACACGTTTTTTTCATAGAGATTTAGATTTAAGGTTAGAAGAATTGTGGAAGTCGTGAGACTTCCCTTTTTTTCATCTTAACGTTTACTATACTTCATTATAGGAATGCAAAACACTGTTTTTTAGTGTTACGTTTAAAAAAATTGCAGGAGGATGATGCAGGATAAGTAAACCTAAAAAGCCTTCTTCGTGAGAAGAGGCTTTTTTATTTTTCATTTTTTGAATAATTGGTTAAAAACAAAAGAGTAATCCGGCGACGGATTACTCTTTTGTTTTTATTGATAGTATCTATTGAAATGGAATTAATCCAATACGATAGGTTTGTATTTCGGAACTAATGCCTTCATGATGACCCAACCAAGCAGATAAGCTACTGCACACACGCAGAAAATTATGAAATATCCGGCAGGTTTACCTTCGAAGCCCATGAATGTCATGGCAGGGTGTACGAATTGTGCTCCTTGTTCGAGCAATTCTTTCGTCATTTCCACCTCTTTGCCGTCAACCATTGTTGTTCCGGAAGCATATACGAACAAGTTACCTGCCACTTTCTGAAGAATCATAGAACCTACGCCTCCTGCCATACCACCGATACCGGTAATACTTGCAATAGCCGTTCTTGGGAACATATCACCTACAGTAGAGAAGATGTTAGCTGACCAGGATTGATGAGCAGCACCACCGATACCGATTAAAATAACCGGGAACCATGGAGAAACCGTACCTAACGGCTGTGCCAACAATACAACCAATGGGAAGAAGGCGAAGATCAACATCGCTTTCATACGGGCTGCATAAGGATTCATACCCGTTCTGTTGATGAAGATGGTAGGTAATTTACCACCATAGATGGATAACATGGTTACCGCATAAAGCGTAAAGATTAATGCCATACCCAACGGGTCGGAGGTTTTGATGCCGAATTGAGTATTCAGATAAGACGGAGTCCAGAAAAGGAAGAACCACCATACGCCGTCAGTCATGAACTTACCGAAGACAAAGGCCCATGTTTGTTTGTAGCTGAAACATTGCCAGAACTTCATTCTCTTTTCATCTTTTTCGTCTGTCATTGGAGCACTGCCTGCTTCGCGATTATCTTGCTCGATGTAGTCAAGCTCTGCCTGATTGACATGTTTGCTTTTCGACGGGGCATCATACATAAACACCCAGAATCCCATCCAGATAAAGCCAAGTCCACCAATTACGATAAATGCCATTTCCCAACCGAACATTTTTGCCAGAATAGGAATGGTAAGAGGAGCGATCAATGCTCCGATAGATGCACCGGCATTGAAGATAGAAGTAGCATAAGCACGGTCTTTTTTAGGGAAGTACTCTGCGGTTACTTTAATAGCGGCAGGGAAGTTACCGGCTTCTCCTAAAGCAAGGATACAGCGGGCGGCGAGGAAGCAGTACATACTGACAGTAGCAATAGTCACTACCACATCTCCTGTGGCACCGGCCAGTTCTGCTGCACTATGAAGCCCAACTTGTGCTTCTGTAACAATACCACAAACGGCATGAAGACAAGCACCTGCCGACCATACACCGATAGCCCATAGAAAACCTTTTTTAGTTCCCATCCAGTCGACAAAACGACCGGCAAACAGCATACATATAGCGTATACAATGGAGAAAACAGAAGTAATAGTACCGTAGTGAGATTCGTCCCAGTGGAATTCCGGTTTGATAAATTCATCCCACGTCAATGAGAGAACCTGACGGTCGAGATAGTTAACTGTAGTAGCAAAAAATAGCATAGCACAGATGGTCCATCTGTAGTTTGTCATCTTTTCGCCTGTTTTTTGAAATGCATTCATGATAATGGATTTAAATAGATTTTGTTTCGTTGACAAAGGTCGGTATTTCGACTGAATTTTATTTGTAAAAATTGGTCAAAATCATGTATTATTCGTTGCATTATATATGCTATTTGTTTCAAAGGATATAAAAATGTCTCATAGCATTATCATTTGCAACGTTGGGGGTAATACAGAAAGAAGATAAACGAGTTTGTGAATCAAGAGCAAATGAGTCTAATCTTTTAGACGCAGATGACGCGGATAATGCGGATTCTTATTTTTGATCCGTGCTATCCGCGTTATCTGCGTCTGAAAAATTATATGTCATACAGGAATACGCAACGGTTAGCGCATTTCTGTATATTTGATCTTGTCCATGTCTCCGTAGTCGAGATTTTCACCTGCCATACCCCAGATAAACATGTAGTTGCTTGTTCCGGCAGCAGCGTGGATAGACCATTCCGGTGACATGATAGCTTGTTCGTTCTGCATCCATACGACGCGTTCTTCTTGAGGTTCGCCCATGAAGTGGCAGATAGCATTTCCTTCCGGTACATTGAAGTAGAAGTATGCTTCTACACGACGAGAGTGAGTGTGTGCCGGCATGGTGTTCCATACGCTACCCGGTTTCAGTTCAGTCAATCCCATTTGCAGTTGGCAGGGGCCTTCTTCAAGTACGTTGTTAACAATCAACTGGTTGATAACGCGGTCGTTGCTTTCTTCCAGCTTTCCGGCAGCAAATGAGTTTGCTTTCAGAGAACCTTTACGTCCGTCGATAGTAATCAATTGAGTCTTGTATTCTTTGTGGGCAGTAGCCGAGTTGATGTAGAATTTGGCAGGATTGCTGGAATCTTTGCTCTTGAAAGTCACTTTCTGCTTGCCTCTACCTACGTACAGGGCATCTTTGAATTTCAGCGTATATTCTTTACCGTCTACGGTTACGATACCTTCGCCACCAATGTTGATGACACCCAGTTCGCGGCGTTCGAGGAAGAATTTAGATTTCAACGGGTCGATTGTTTCAAGTACCAATTCTTTTGTTGCAGGCACTGCGCCACCGAAGATCAGACGGTCGTACATAGAATAAGTAACGTTGATTTCGTTTGGAACCATTACTTTTTCCATCAGGAAGCTACTGCGCAAGCGGTTAGTATCATACGTTTTCACGTCTTGCGGACTGCAAGCCACTTGCATCTTGTAATTCACCTGGGCGGAGGCAGACATTGCTGCGATACCCAACATCATTGCAATTGCTAATTTTTTCATCTTTCGAGTTTTTTATTGAGTTATATATTATATACCACTTATTATAATCAGTTAAAGGCTTTTCTACTTATTCCTTATTACTGTTCAATGCGTTCTTTGCGTCGTTTCTAGTCATGCGGATACGGTTGTAGATAGCCATTCCGAGTGCCAGTGCCACGAGGATGGCAGGGCCGATAATCTTCAGACTGTAAGTAAGGTGGAAGATACCCCAGCAGAAGAGACTGGAAGCAAAGTCAAGTGCGCCGCCTTCAAAACCGGCGGGGATGTTTACTGTCGGGTCACCTGTTGCTTCGTATACATCTTTAGCAGCCAGTGTGAAGAAGCCTGCCAGTCCTGTTACGAAATACAGACCTACAATCAATGCTACCAGGCCGATAATAAATGATTTCACTACGTTACCTTTTGTAATAGGCAGAATCATCGGGAACAGGTAGAACATACCTGCCAGAGAAGCCAGCGGTAAGAAACGGTTGCCCGGAAGGATAACAGCCAGGAAAATAGTGACAGGGATCAACAGCAGAGATACCACCAGGGTAGTCGGGTGACCGATAACCAGTGCAGGGCTCATACCGATGCTCAAACCGGTGTTATTCTTATATTTCTTAGCGATCAGTTCGCGGGTAGCGTCAGAGATCGGTTTCAAACCTTCGATAAAGAGGCTGGTGATACGTGGAATCAATTCCATCACCGCACCCATCTTGATACCCAGTCCTAAAATGCCCGGAATATTATCCAATACTTCTTTCCAGCTGGCACAACCCAATGCGCCTATACCGCAACCGATTACGATACCCAAGAACAGCGGTTCACCCATCAATCCGAATTTCTTTTTCATACCTTCAGAATCGATATTCAGCTTGTCGAATCCCGGAATTTTATCCAATAGTTTATTGATTACAATAGCAAACGGAACGAAACTTTGGCAGAACGGTTGAGGAATAGAGATACCGTCCATTTTATCATAGAACTTCTGGAAAGCAGGAGCAGTCATATCAGCCATTACCAGTGTAATGATGTAACAGATGATGGCAGCGAAGAATCCCCAATAGATATTGTCGGAAGCGAAGTAGACGATAGCACCGATAAATGCGAAGTGCCAATAGTTCCAAAGGTCGATATTAACGGTACGGGTTGTTTTGGTAAGCAACATTAATAAGTTAACTCCCAAGCAAACAGGGATAATGAAAGCACCGACTGAAGTGTTGTAAGCTACCGCCGCAGCAGAAGGCCAACCCATGTCGAAAATTCCCAATTCCAATCCGTAGATTTCAACCATTTTACTTAATGCCGGACCCAGACTGCTGGTGAGCAATGCCGTCACTACTGATAAACCAACGAAACCGACACCAACCAACAAACCGCTCTTCAGCGCTTTGGGAAGTTTAATACCGATACATACTCCTAAAATCGTGAAAATGATTGGCATCATTACTGCCGCTCCAAGACCGATAATGTACTTAAATACTTCTTCCATTCTGTTCTATTTTTTCTCTGTTTTAATGATAAATTACCTGTGTTTCCCCAGAGGGTATTAGTTGTAAACCGTGCCAAAAGTAAGACCTTTTTTGCTTTCTTCCAAAACGAAACTCTTAATTTATGAGATATTGCATCAAAAATGGACATTTTTGACGTTTGCGTGCACAAAATTAGTCGTTTCCGTGCACGAAAAACAAAAAATGCACCTACTTGACTAAAAAATCCCACTGGGTTTGGAGGAAAAACACTACTTTCGTACCGTGAAAAAAGACTATGTTGAATCCTTAAAATAACAAACCATGAGACGAACTCCTTTTTATAATTTTTTTATAGTGGCTTTATTGGTTACAATGACCGCTTCTGTATCGGCACAACAGGTAGACAGCAAACTTCCCTGGTCTGTGCGACTGACTGAATCGGAAATGATCCGTTACCCCGAATCCTGGCAGCTCGACTTTCAGCCGAAACTGAAATGGGATTATTGCCACGGACTTGAACTGGGAGCCATGCTCGATGTGTACGACGCTTATGGCGACAAGAAAATTCGTGATTACGCCATCGCGTATGCGGATACAATGGTGCACGAGGACGGAAGCATTACCGCTTATAAATTAACCGATTATAGCCTCGACCGTATCAACTCCGGAAAAATCCTTTTCCGTATCTATGAGCAGACCAAGAATCCTAAATATAAGAAAGCGCTCGACCTGCTTTATAGCCAGTTTGAAGGACAACCGCGTAATGAGGACGGTGGTTTTTGGCATAAAAAGATTTATCCCCACCAGATGTGGCTGGACGGAATTTACATGGGAGCTCCTTTCTACGCAGAGTATGCATTCCGTAATAATCTTCCGCAGGACTATGCAGATGTAATCAACCAGTTTGTCACTTGTGCCCGTCATACGTACGATCCTAAAAACGGTCTTTATCGTCATGCGTGCGATGTAAGCCGCACTCAACGTTGGGCGGACCCGGTGACCGGACAGTCGAAACATACGTGGGGACGTGCGATGGGATGGTATGCGATGGCATTGGTGGATGTGCTCGAATTTATTCCGCAGCATGAAGCCGGAAGAGATTCCCTGCTTGATATATTGAATAATGTAGCTGTGCAGGTGAAGAAACTTCAGGACCCGAAGACCGGAGGATGGTATCAGGTGATGGACCGGAGTGGTGATAAGGGTAATTACGTAGAATCTTCCTGTTCCGCTATGTTCATTTATTCGCTCTTTAAGGCGGTTCGTTTGGGATATATTGATAAGTCTTATCTGGATGTGGCATTGAAAGGCTACAAAGGATTCCTGGATAATTTTATCGAAGTGGACAAGAACGGATTGGTAACCATCACCAAGGCTTGTGCAGTGGCAGGATTGGGAGGAAAGGTCTATCGTTCCGGCGATTATGACTATTATATTAATGAAACTATCCGCAATAACGATCCTAAAGCCGTAGGACCTTTTATTATGGCTAGCTTGGAATACGAACGTTTACAAAAGTAATTTCCGACAATGAAAAGGAGTATTTTTAAAGGAATGATGTGTTTGCTTCTACTGGGTGTGGGAGCAACATCTGTTTATGCACAGCAACAGCAACGCAAAGACACATTAGTCGTGGCACGCGACGGGACAGGGGAGTATCGTAACATTCAGGAAGCCGTGGAAGCTGTCCGCGCTTTTATGGATTATACGGTGACGATCTATATCAAGAATGGTATATACAAAGAAAAGCTGGTCATTCCTTCCTGGGTGAAGAATGTGCAATTAGTGGGCGAAAGCGCAGAAAAAACGATTATCACTTACGATGACCATGCTAATATAAATAAGATGGGTACCTTCCGCACCTATACGGTCAAAGTGGAAGGGAATGACATCACTTTCAAAGACCTGACGATTGAAAATAATGCGGCTCCACTGGGGCAAGCGGTAGCTCTTCACACCGAAGGTGACAGACTGATGTTTGTCAACTGTCGTTTCTTGGGAAATCAGGATACTATTTATACAGGAACCGAAGGAGCGCGCCTTCTATTCACGAATTGCTATATCGAGGGAACTACCGATTTTATTTTTGGCCCTTCCACCGCTCTATTCGAATATTGTGAACTGCATAGTAAACGTGATTCGTATATCACTGCCGCTTCCACTCCTCAAAGTGAAGAATTCGGTTATGTTTTCAAAAACTGTAAGTTGACAGCCGCTCCGGGAGTGAAAAAAGTATATTTGGGTCGTCCGTGGCGTCCTTATGCGGCAACGGTCTTTATCAATTGTGAGTTTGGTAATCATATCCGTCCCGAAGGATGGCACAATTGGAAGAATCCGGAGAACGAAAAGACAGCCCGTTATGCCGAATTCGGAAATACGGGTGCGGGCGCAGATACTTCCGGGCGTGTGGCATGGGCTAAACAGTTGACAAATAAGGAGGCAATGAAGTATACTCCGCAAAATATCTTTAAGGAAAGCAGTAATTGGTATCCCTATAAATAAAAATACGTAGGTTTTCCGACTGTTTATGCAGCTTGAAATTTTTGTTTCCGGGCTTGGCTCTTTGCTTTCCCTAGCTTAAAACTCCTGTTCCAAGGCAGGAAACTGCAGTTTCCCTATGTGGGAACTGTCGTTTCTCTACGTGGAAACTAGCGTTTCTTCCCGGGGAAACTGTAGTTCCTATGCGTGGAAACTGAATTTGCCTGTGTGCAAAACAGGATTATATAAGGTGTTGCAGATAAACATCTGCAACGGTATCTGCAACAGTATCTGCAACGCTGCAATCAGTTGATTGCAAGTAAGATACAAGCAAAACGTTGCAGGTGGCAGATAAAAACAAAAAATAAAACTCGTAGGAGGGGATGAAGAATATGAAAACACTTAGGGTTAAAATGGTAGGGCTACTTGCAACGGCTCTTATTCTTTTTTCTGCATTTCGTGCAGACAAACCGGTCATCACTATCTTTATGATAGGTGATTCGACAATGGCTAACAAGAAAATAGACGGAGGAAATCCCGAACGTGGTTGGGGAATGGTACTTCCCGGATTCTTCTCCGAAGACATACGGATAGACAATCATGCCGCCAACGGTCGAAGTTCCAAGAGCTTCATTAGCGAAGGACGCTGGGAAAAAGTAATTTCTAAAGTGAAAAAAGGAGATTATGTCTTTATCCAGTTCGGCCATAATGATGAGAAAGCAGACTCTACCCGTCACACCGATCCGGGTAGTACTTTTGATGAAAATCTTCGTCGGTATGTGAATGAAACCCGCGCCAAAGGTGGAATTCCGGTGTTGTTCAACTCTATCGTCCGTCGAAACTTCGTACAGCCGAAGGATGCTGCCATCGCAAAAGATGTCCGCCGCACACCGGGGGAAAAGGAACAACCGAAAGAGGGAACCGTTTTATTCGATACGCATGGTGCCTATCTGGATGCTCCCCGCAATGTGGCAAAAGAACTGGGAGTGACTTTCATCGACATGAACAAGATTACTCATGACCTGGTGCAGGGACTGGGACCAGTAGAATCAAAGAAACTATTCATGTTTGTCGAACCCAATCAGGTGCCGGCTTTCCCGAAAGGTCGTGAAGACAATACTCACTTAAACGTATACGGAGCACGAACAATTGCCGGACTGGCAGTGGATGCTATCGGCAAGGAAATTCCGGAACTGGCGAAATATATCCGTCAATTCGATTATGTAGTGGCCCAAGACGGTAGCGGTGATTTCTTTACTGTGCAGGAAGCTATCAATGCTGTTCCCGATTTTCGCAAAGACGTTCGTACCACTATCCTGATTCGTAAAGGAACTTATAAAGAGAAGCTCATCATCCCCGAATCCAAGATTAATATCTCTTTGATTGGAGAAGACGGTGCGATACTGACTTATGACGGTTTTGCAAACAAGAAAAATGTATTCGGCGAGAACATGGGAACTTCCGGTTCGTCCAGCTGTTACATCTATGCCCCCGATTTTTATGCGGAGAATATCACATTCGAGAACTCATCAGGTCCCGTAGGACAGGCAGTTGCCTGCTTTGTGTCTGCCGATCGTGTCTATTTTAAGAACTGTCGTTTCCTCGGCTTCCAAGATACCCTCTATACATACAGCAAGCAAAGCCGCCAATATTATGAAGACTGCTACATCGAAGGAACGGTTGATTTTATCTTCGGCTGGTCTACGGCTGTTTTCAACCGTTGTCACATTCATAGCAAACGGGATGGTTATGTCACCGCTCCCTCTACAGATAAAGGAAAAAAATATGGCTATGTATTCTATGATTGCAAACTGACTGCGGAACCGGAAGCTACAAAAGTATATCTGTCTCGTCCCTGGCGTCCGTATGCGCAAGCTGTATTTATCCGTTGCGAACTAGGTAAACACATTCTCCCTGTCGGTTGGAATAACTGGGGCAAGAAAGAGAACGAAAATACAGTCTTCTATGCCGAATATGAGAGTCGGGGCGAAGGAGCCAATCCGAAAGCGCGTGCCGCTTTCTCCCAACAACTGAAAAACCTGCAAGGATACGAGATTACGACTGTACTGGCAGGCGAAGATGGATGGGGTCCGGTAGCGGACGGAAACAAACTGATAACAGTGAAACGTTGACTTGACGAATATGTAAAGAAATGAATTACTAAGCAAAAAACAATGGATATATAAAAGACAATAGATCACTTGTCCTATAGAATGGTTCGATTCTGTTAAATAGCCGCTAAAGATTGCATAAAAGTACAACTATTTTTCTATCTTTACGGCACAGAACCTAGTTATATGATGAAGAAAACCTTAATTTCAGTAATTCTTTTGCTAGCTATTGTGTTCTCGACACATGCGCAGCAGCACTGTTTTTTCACCCACTATTCTACTGAAGATGGATTGTCCCAAAATACGGTGATGAACATCTTGCAAGATCACAAAGACAACCTTTGGTTTGCCACTTGGGATGGAATCAACCGTTTCAACGGTTATACCTTCAAAACATATAAGGCTCGTCAGGGAAATTACATCAGTCTGACCAATAATCGCGTAGACCGTATCTATGAAGACCGTTATGGTTTTTTGTGGCTACTGACTTATGATAATCGTGTCCATCGTTTCGACCCGAAGACAGAGACTTTCGAACAAGTACCTGCTGCCGGAGAGGAGGGGAGTGCTTTCAATGTGCATACCATTGAGGTGATGCCGAACGGAACCGTCTGGCTGCTGACAGAAAATGACGGAGCTATCCGCATCCTGACTCATCCAAATGAGAATCATCGCCTGACATGGGATATTTATTCCAGTAAGACGGAACTGTTTCCCTCTTTACATGTATTCAAAGTTTATCAGGATAAAGCAGGCAATGACTGGCTGTTAACAGACAACGGCCTCGGCATGATCCATCCCGGAAAGAAAGAACCGGATTCCTATTTCACGGAGACAAAAGGAAAGTTTGGCGGAATGAATCAGGCTTTCTATGCAGTACAGGAGCGGGATAAGGACATCTGCTTTGCTTCGGATCAGGGACGTATCTGGTCTTATCAGAAAGATAGCGGAGAATTTACGTTGATCGAACTTCCTACAAAAGGGCAGATCACTTCCATTCACCCCGTTGCACCGGACGTTTCTGTAATTACTACCGATTCGGATGGTTTCTTTACTTATAACCTGCGGACCAAAACAAATGTGCATTACTCATTCCTGACTTGTAAGGCTTTACCCGCAAAACCAATCCTTTCTGCTTATGTAGACCGTTCTTCGGAAGTGTGGTTCGAGCAGGAAGAACCGGGTGTTGTAGCCCATTTTAATCCCTCGACCAGAGTGGTGACCCGTGAACAGATTCTTATTGAATACAGTAATCCTGAACGTTCCCGTCCGGCCTTCCATATCCATGAAGATGTAAACGGGTATCTTTGGGTACACCCTTATGGAGGAGGTTTCTCTTACTTCGATCCTCAAAAAAAACGATTGGTTCCTTTCTATAATGGACTGGGTAGTCGTGACTGGCGTTTTTCCAATAAGATTCATTCGGCTTTCTCCGACAAACAAGGTAATTTATGGCTTTGCACCCACTCCAAGGGATTGGAGAAGGTGACTTATCGGAATGTACCTTTTGCGATGATGACTCCCATGCCGCATGAACATGAATCATTGCATAATGAGGTACGTGCCCTGTGCGAAGACAAACTGGGTAATCTGTGGGTTGGCTTGAAAGATGGTATGCTTCGTATGTATGATGCCGATAAAGCTTATAAAGGATACCTGACCGAAAGCGGCATCGTTTCTACTACCGGTACTCCCATGTTGGGAACTGTTTATTTTGTTATTCAGGATTCGAAAGGAATCATCTGGATTGCAACAAAAGGAGACGGACTTGTCCGTGCCGAGCCGACTTCTTCCAACGGAATGTCTTATAAACTGACCCGTTATCTTCATCGTGAAGAGGATATGTACAGTTTGAGCGATAATAATGTGTATTGTATCTATGAAGATCATTATGGTCGTATTTGGGTAGCTACTTTTGCCGGAGGTATCAATTATATCACGCAGAATGAAGCAGGAAAGACATTGTTTATCAATCACCGGAATAATCTGAAAGGGTATCCGATTGATCCTTGCTACAAAGCGCGTTTCATTACTTCCGATAATAATGGACGCCTGTGGGTAGGTACAACTACGGGAGCTGTTGCTTTTGATGAGAACTTTAAGAAACCGGAGGATGTGCAGTTTTATCATTTCTCCCGTATGCCGAACGATACGCAAAGTCTGAGTAATAATGATGTCCATTGGATTATTTCCACTAAGAAAAAGGAACTGTATCTGGCTACTTTCGGTGGGGGACTCAACAAACTGATATCTATCAGTAAGGACGGCCACGGAGAGTTCAAATCATATTCCGTACTGGACGGTCTTCCTTCCGACGTCTTGCTTTCTGCCCGCGAAGATAGTAAGGAGAATTTATGGATTAGTACGGAGAATGGAATTTGTAAATTTATCCCGTCTGAAGAACGTTTTGAAAGTTACGACGAACGTAGTATTACTTTCCCAGTGCGCTTTAGTGAAGCGGCTTCCACATTGACGGCTAAAGGAAGTATGCTTTTCGGTGCCAGTGGGGGAGTCTTTATATTTAATCCCGACTCTATTCGTAAGAGTAGCTATATCCCACCTATCGTATTCTCCAAACTGATGGTGACTAATGAGGATATTACGCCCGGAGATAACTCCTTGTTGAAGGTGGATATTGACGATACCGACCCATTGGTGCTCTCACACAAAGAGAATATTTTCTCCGTTCACTTCGCTGCACTCGATTATACTAATCCGCAGAATATACAGTATGCTTATATTCTCGACGGATTTGAGAAACAATGGACTTTTGCCGACAAGCAGCGTAGTGTGACTTATACGAATCTTCCGAAAGGAGAGTATGTGCTCCGTGTTCGTTCAACGAATAGTGATGGTGTGTGGGTGGATAATGAACGTATACTGAACATTGTTATTCTGCCTTCTTTCTGGGAGACGCCGGTAGCTTATGTGCTTTATGTTCTTTTTATTCTGATTATTATTCTCGTAGCCGTTTATATCCTGTTTACTATTTATCGGTTGAAGCATGAAGTTTCGGTCGAACAGCAGATTTCAGATATAAAACTGCGTTTCTTTACTAACATATCGCATGAGTTGCGTACTCCGCTTACGTTGATAGCTGGTCCGGTGGAGCAGGTCTTGAAGAATGATAAATTGCCGGCTGATGCTCGCGAACAGTTAGTGGTGGTTGAACGGAACACGAATCGGATGCTCCGTCTTGTCAATCAGATTCTGGACTTCCGCAAGATTCAGAATAAGAAGATGAAGATGCAGGTGCAGCGGGTGGATATTGTACCTTTCGTCCGTAAGGTGATGGATAATTTTGAAGCTGTGGCCGAGGAACATCGGATTGATTTCCTGTTCCAGACCGAAAAGGAACATCTTTATCTTTGGGTGGATGCCGATAAGCTGGAAAAGATTGTATTCAATTTGCTTTCCAATGCATTTAAATATACGCCGAATGGCAAGATGATTACGATGTTTATCCGGGAAGATGAAAAGACAGTTTCTATCGGTGTGCAAGATCAGGGGATCGGTATCGCAGAAAACAAAAAGAAGTCACTGTTTGTCCGTTTTGAGAATCTGGTAGATAAGAATCTTTTCAATCAGGCTAGTACGGGTATCGGACTTTCATTGGTGAAAGAGTTGGTGGAAATGCATAAAGCGACTATTTCCGTTGATAGTCATTTGGGAGAAGGGAGTTGCTTCAAAGTCGATTTCCTCAAGGGAAAAGAACATTACGATAAGGAAGCCGAGTTTATTCTGGAAGATGCGGATGCTCCGGCAAGAATGGGACAGGTAGTGGATATTGCCAATTCTTCCATTCAGTCTGAAACGTTGGTAAGCGATGATTCGGAGAAGATTGATGATGTGTATGGGGAAGAATTTGCGAAAGAAGAGAACTCCAAAGAATTGATGCTGTTAGTCGAAGATAATCAGGAGTTACGTGAATTCTTGCGCAGTATATTTTCTCCGATGTACCGGGTGGTGGAAGCTGCTGACGGTAAGGAGGGGGCAAACAAGGCTTTGAAGTACCTGCCGGATATTATCATCAGTGACGTGATGATGCCTGAAAAAGACGGTATCGAAATGACGCGTGAACTGCGTGCGGATATGACGACCAGCCATATACCTATCATTTTGCTTACTGCCAAAACTACGATTGAAAGCAAACTGGAGGGATTGGAATATGGTGCGGATGATTATATAACGAAGCCTTTCAGTGCTACCTATCTGCAAGCACGTGTGGAAAATCTGTTGATGCAGCGTAAGAAACTGCAAAGTTTCTACCGGGATAGTCTGATGCATATCAATATTTCTACCGGTCAGGAGGAAGTGCCTGTGGCTACGGATATGCCGTCTGCTGAAGAAGATGTGTCCGAAACTCCACCTACAACTCTCGAAATGTCTCCCAACGACCGTAAGTTTATGGATAAATTGATTGAATTGATGGAGCAGAACATGGATAATGGAGAACTGGTGGTAGATGATTTGGTTCGGGAACTGGCTGTCAGCCGTTCTGTCTTCTTCAAGAAGCTGAAAACACTTACCGGATTGGCTCCGATTGAATTTATCAAAGAAATGCGTATCAAGCGGGCTACACAATTAATAGAAACCGGAGAATTTAATATGACCCAGATTTCGTATATGGTCGGCATTAATGATCCGCGTTATTTCAGTAAATGCTTTAAAGCACAGGTTGGAATGACGCCTACAGAGTATCGGGATAGAGTGGGGAGATAATAATAGGAAAGGAAAGAAATAGAAAGGGGGATGTTCAAAGCTCCCCTTTTATCGAAATCACCCTCACTACAACTATCTGTGGCGAGGGTGATTTTTTGTTTATGAGAGTTCCGATACATTTACCCTCATCTTGGTTATCCGAAATTATTTTTTAGGGTATAGATGATTCACAAGGCTGTTCATATACATTTCCAGGTTTGTATATTCCGGGCTTAATGTATATTTGGCTCCGTCTGAAGGATCATTGGGATTAAGGTTGTGTTTCTTTTCCCATTCATCGGGAATACCATCACCATCTGTATCAACAAGTGCTGTTTCTGATTTATATTCCGGCCATCCTCCTACATCAGACGGTTGGTCAATCATTCCATTCGTGCTTCCGTGAGAACCTTCGTAAGTATAAGTGCCTTTGAGAGTTTCATCTACGATGCGTTGGTCTATGGCGTCACGGCGATATGAAGCACCGGCAAACTCGAGAACATCTTTGTAGGCTTTCTTGGCAGGTTGCAAAGAAGTATGTTCGGCTATGTCAAATGCTTTTTTAGACAGTACTTCCTTTTCTGTGGCAAAGTCCTTTTTGATAACCAGTCCGTAAGAGTTATCCATATTCACTTTATAAAGAGCCTCTTTCTGCTTATCGGTCAGTTTGGGACAGGTAGGATCCATATAGTTACCTTTGAAATAGAATACACCATGAACACCTGCTTTATTGTTGTTTTTGCCATCATCGGCATACGCTGTAAACAAGCGTTTGAAAGAACCTTTTGTCGCACTGAAAGGTCCCGGTTTATAGTAGTTATTGATAAAGTTGTAGGAACCTCCTTCACCGGCATAAGCACCGTCACTGCCATAATTATAAATCACATTATTGAATAATTCCACTTTTTCATCTTCCGGACGACCCGTATAACGGCTTCCGCAAAGACGGGGTGTGCGGTTAGTGTGATGGGCGAGTAAGTTATGGTGAAAAGTAGCAGGTTGTCCACCCCAGATACCCCCATAACCATGTGCTCCCTTTTCGTGGATAGAATTGGCGAGACTTTCACTGATGATGCACCACTGAAGTGTGAAATTACGGTTATCATAGAATGTGGCACATTCGTCCGTACACCAACTCATGGAGCAGTGGTCTATGATAATGTTTTGGTGCGCTTTAGTACCATTCATTGAGTCGTCACCTTTTTGTTTGATGTCGACTCCCATACGGGAACGGATGAAACGGACGATAACATTGTCTGCCTGAATAGAGAATGTATAGTTTTTCAGGCAAATGCCATCACCCGGAGCTGTCTGTCCTGCAATGGTCACATCACCATTGCTGAGTTTTAATGCTTTTTGTAATTCAATAATTCCGCTAACCGCAAAGATAATGGTGCGGGGACCTTTCTTGCTGATAGCCCAGCGAAGTGTCCCTTCCGAACCGTCGTCTGCCAGGGACGTAACAGTGTATACAGTACCTCCGGCACCACCGGTGGTATATTTTCCTGCTCCGTCGGCACCGGGGAAGGCGAGAACTTTGGAACGATCCGGGGTAGGATAGTCCTTTGATGTTTTTTCAACCGAAATGGCAGGTTGCATGGCTTGTCCCACTAGAGGAAAAGCCAATATCAAACTACAGATTGCTAATATATTCTTTTTCATTACTAATTTATCATTTGGGTTTGAATTTACTAAAATTATTCTATAACACTGCCACCTGTCGCACCATTTACCATGATTTCGTGCACCAGACTATTGAGATACATTTCCAGATTAGTGTACTTCCCGTTTTTGTCAATAGTCGTTTCTTTTCCATCAGCAGATTTCTTGGGATTCAAACCATATTCTTCTTCCCAGTAGTCGGGAATACCGTCACCGTCCGTATCTTTCACGTTTGCATTGGTTACAGATTTCAGAACATCGTAGGGATCACTTACTCCTAAGGCTGTGCAGACATCTTTCGGGTCGTTGATATATCCACTTTTGTTTTGTGAGTAGCCGGAAAGACCTTCCCATTTGCTGGCATCTCCCGTGCAACTTGCTTTTCTGTTTTTAACGTCGCTAATTATCAACTCGTCGACTTTATCACGATAGTTGCTGGCTCCTGCATAGCTCATCACACGTTCATAAGCCTCATCCGGCGTATGAGTTCTTACATTTCCTGTCTTAACTACCGGTGAACTTGATTTTATCTGGGTATGTTGGTTCCAAAGCTCCGTAGTTGCACAGTTTTTATTATCCATTTGTTCAAATACGCCTTTTGTCCAGTTATCATTGCTAACAGTCGTATTGCCTACCACTTTATTTCCGTCGATATAAAACTTCCCCCAAGTTTGAAGCCATTTTTTGTAAGCTTCGCCGGAGTAATTTTCCGGATATACATCCGGCTTGGCGATACGGTAAGCACGGTCTGCTTTACCGCTTTCATCGGTTCCGGGGCCTGGCTTGTAGTAGTTGTTAACGATATTCACGTGTTGCGCTTCACCACCGTAGCAGCCTTCGCCTCCCCAATTGTAGTAAACATTGTTGCGCATATCCACTCGCTCTCCATCGTTGTTGTTCAGTGCTAATGTAGTATATCGGGGACCAAGGCGTGGAACACGGCTTTCGCAATGGGCTATCAGGTTATGGTGGTAAGAGGCATAGTTTCCTCCCCAGTTACCGCCATATCCGTGAGAAGCGAATTTACCTGTGGCAGCATTGATCTTTACATCAGTCACACGTAAGGCTTGATAAGCTAAACACCATTGTACGGTAGAATTTTGCATACCATAGACAGAAAGACATTCATCGCTTCCCCAGCTTACTGAACAATGATCGATGATTACATTTTGTTTGTCACAACCTCCTAATCCGTCGCAGTCTACGTTAGAGTTTCCGGGGCGAAAACGGATGAAACGAATGATGATATTGCTGGAATTAATCGTAAATGGGTAATTGGCGATACAGATACCGCCCGGTGATGTTTGTCCGGCAATGGTCAGATCATCTTTCTGGGTTTTTAATTCCGATTTCAAATAGATGGTACCCGACACATCAAATACAATCGTTTTAGGACCGTCTTGTTTCATAGCCCAGCGCAGACTTCCGCTGATACTTCCACTGGTGTCGTCTTCAAGGCTAGTCACATGATAAACTTTTCCTCCGCGTCCTCCGGTGGTATTGCGACCGTGGCCTTCGGCGTATGGGAAAGCAAGAAGTTCTCCATAATCCAGTTGCTTGACATCAGAAGATGTCCCACCTGGATTATTTGTTCCTCCACCTGTATCATCTACAGGATCGTCGGAAGAGCATGAGGTACATAATCCTGCGATGCTGAATGCAATAGCTACATAAAATAGAGATATTTTCTGCTTCATTATCTTTTAACTGTTTGGGGATATAGACGATTTATTTGTTGGGATACAACGTTTCTACCAGACTGTTGAGGTAAACCTCCAGATTGGTATACGTTTTACTTAGAGTATATTTGGCACCGTCGGCCTTACTTTTGGGGTTCAAACCGTTGGCAGTCTCCCATTCATCAGGGATGCCGTCGCCGTCGGTGTCTTTTGGACCGGTTTCCTTTTTATATTCCGGCCAGCCACCTACATCGCTGGCTTTATCAATGAGTCCCTTTTCACTGCCATTGCTGCCGTCTGCCGTATAATCTCCGTTGCGAACGTTGGCTATGATGCGTTTATCGACATCATCATATTTTAAGGAAGCACCGGCATACTTTAATACTGATTCATAAGCTTCTTTTGCCGATTGAGTGAATTCGGATGCATCTTCGGAAATAGTAAATTCGTTACTTGACTGAAGTGCTTTTTCTCCTCCATCGGGTAAAGGAACGGCTTCTGTTGCATTGGGGTGTAACCCTTGCCAGTTGTCATTGTTTACAGAAGTAAGCAGAGATTGATATTCGGCTTTCAATTCAGGACATGTGCCATCAAAATAGTTTCCTTTCAGATAAAAAGTACCCCATATACCTTTGGTGTTTTTATTTGTACCGTCATCACCGTTAGGTTGGAAGATACGGTTTACAATATTTTTCTTGGTATTGGTAACTGGTCCGGGCTTGTAGTAGTTGTTCACGAAATTATAGCTTCCTCCTTCTCCTGCATAGCCACCATTGGTCGGTCCCCAGTTATAGAAAACATTATTTCGTAAATCGAGTTTTTCATTTTCCGGTTTCCCTGTATAGCGGCTACCGCATAAACGTGGTGTACGGCTGCTGTGGTGGGCTAATAAATTGTGGTGGAATGTAGCGGGTGATCCTCCCCATATTCCTCCGTAACCGTGATTACCTTTGGTGTGTACCGAACGATTCAAACTTTCGCTGATGATACACCATTGCATGGTAAAGTTAGTGTTATCGTAGAAAGAAGCACATTCATCAGTGCTCCAACTCATCGAACAATGGTCAATGATAATATTTTTATGTTGCTTTCCCCACAATGCATCACCGCTGTCGGCTTCTGCTTCTGTTGTAAAGTTGTCCGATCCCATGCGGAAACGCATGAAACGGATGATTACGTTGTCCGCCTGTACGGATACGGGATGTCCTTTCAGGCAAATACCGTCACCCGGTGCACTCTGGCCGGCAATCGTTACATCTCCGTTGGTTATCCTCAAGGGGCTTTTCAGTTCTATCAATCCACTTACTGCAAATACGATCGTGCGCTTTCCCGTGCGATTTAATGCGTAGCGTAATGTTCCTTGTGTTGTCTTATCGTTGTCTTCAAGCGAAGTTACTATATATACATCTCCGCCTGCTCCGCCGGTAGTATAACGACCTGCACCGTAAGCACCCGGAAAGGCATAACGCGTTTCGGCAGGTGTCTCTTCTTCACCACCTTCGTTCTCATTACCACCGTTACCGGTATTCTGTCCCGGTGTTTCATCGGTGATACTTGGGTCTTCGCTGCTGCAAGCAACCGATAGGTTGATTACACAGAAGCACAATAATCCCATTTTAATAGATTTGAGCATACAAATTATCTTTTAAAAAAATAGAGTTCTTTGTCTCATACATTATATTTGCTGATGATGTGACAAAGAACTCTTTATTAAATCTTATTGGTTTTATTCGCTTACTGTACCGTACTGGCTTACAGTTTTCACTGTATAAATATTGCTTTCGTCAGTGTTGGTTAGTGTAACGGTAGTGTCTGTCGTTTGCCCTGCATAGTTACCATTCATAAAGATGAGGTAGCCGGCAGCACCGGATACTGCATCCCATGTCAGAGTGTTTCCCGACAGATTGACATTGGTAGGTGCTGCAAGGGGAGTTTCCATATACTCTTTC
>NZ_EQ973373.1:57950-90104 GCF_000157055.1 Bacteroides sp. 2_2_4
ATTTAGCAGCTTCGGATGCTGTTAGCACTGAACTAGTGAAGGAAACGTTTCCGGAGGTGATTGTTTTACTTTCCGCAATCATATTTCCATTCTTGTCGATAGTGTTATATTCAGCATATAGTGTAGGTACTTGTCCACCATATCCCCAGTGTGAATCTATAATATCCATTTTCAACTTGGTGTTGATCCAGACAGTTTTCGTGGTTGTGGCTTGGGAACGTCCGAATGAGAATTTTGTATCATCACCGTTTACCGTACAATCTTTTATAACATATCCGTATTTATCGCTTTCACTGGTACGCGAAGCAGTTATAACGCTACCACCGTCATTGCCTGTATTATAGAATGTACTGTTTTCGATAAGTACATCGCCACTTCCCCAGATATAATCTGTATGACCTTCAATCCATGAGTTATAAACGTATGCACGATGAGGGGTTGTATTGTTCCAATAACGGGTCCACCATGTATCCTGGTAGGAGACAAGCAAACAGTTATTCAAAGCAAAGCGGTCTTCACGGTTTATCAAGGCTTCTGCCTGTCCGTTTTTACCTAAACCACCAGTGTGACGATTTGAGAATGCACCATAAAGATTGATGATTGAAATATTTTCAGCATAAAAGTCTGTGGCTTCAATCAACACTACTGTGTTTTGGTCTTCACTATATCCGGCTTTGCGGGCTGGTGAATTTTCGTTGAAAATAGAATAAGGCCATGAGGTAGCATTACTTGAATCATCTACACGGTTTACTGCAAACTGGATTTTAACACCATCACGGCTCTCACCGATTAAATGAACAAATGGTTTATTCTTATTGATCCGGACACATTCATTATAAGTTCCGTTGGCAATGAAGATTTTATAAGGACTGGTAGGTGGGGTAGTGATGGCGTTGATTGCAGCCTGGAGAGTAGTGTAATCACCATTCCCTTTTGAATCAACAATTGCATCGAATACTTTTCCACCGCCCGAAATTTCAGATTTGGCAGTAAAGCTTAAAAAGAAGTCTTCGTCGTAAGCTCTTCCCTGCATATCCGTTAATGCTCCGGCAGGAACTTCGAAAGTACATTCTTTGTTTTCCATACCAGAGAAGGTATAACGTACTTTTTCGTAGTTGATGGATACACGCACTACTCCTCCGTTGAAATAGATTTCTGTATCCGGAGCCTGACGCATAGCTTTGCTGAAAGTCAGTTCTACATATCCGCTCGGACCTACTACATCACCATCATTGATATTCTGTGAAATCAGAACAGGGATGCTTGTATCTTCTGCATCATCGTTGTCATTACAGGAAGCACCTGTAAGAATCAACAAGAACAGAAGTAAGTATTTACTTATTGTATTGATTGAATTTGTATTCATAATATCTGTTGCTTTTTAGAGAAGATTCTCCGTCAAGTAAATGCAAATTCCAGACTTGACGGAAAACCTTGTAGTTTTATTTAGTTATTTGTTCCAACGTTGGTCACCGACTCTGTATTCTTCAGGAACATCTGCTCCAAAAGTCAAATCTTCACTTGAACCATTAGGGAATAGCTGATCGGAAGTCAGAGGAAGACTAGTATAGTCTTTTCCCCAGTCGGGTGTAACAAATGAAAAGTCAGAAGCCTTATACAAGCCGTTTACGTTCAGGGTTGTAGCTACGGAACTTGTGTTGTAGAAAGGTTTAACTCCACCTTTGGCAAACAGGGTGTTTGATATAGTTATTGTCATGTCTTTTGTATCTCTGCAGAAAGCATCACTTGCTGACATATCATAGAATGTACAATCTTTGATTGTTATTGTACCGGGTTGTCCTGACTTGTGTCTTATGAATTGAGACGCAGAAGCTCCCTTGGATACAATAATAGA
Source organism: Bacteroides sp. 2_2_4 (assembly GCF_000157055.1). NCBI lineage: Bacteria > Pseudomonadati > Bacteroidota > Bacteroidia > Bacteroidales > Bacteroidaceae > Bacteroides > Bacteroides sp. 2_2_4. The sequence continues at coordinate 59,806 of NZ_EQ973373.1, forward strand.
AGTGTTGGAAACCACTAAATTGAGAGTTGTTAATGTTACCTTGTCAGAAAGAAGTAATCCATAATGATTGGATGTTGCTGCTCTTCCCAATCCTTTGATGATACAGTCGTCAATAGTAACAGACATAGCATTACTTGTACTTGCATTCATACGAACGATACCACGGATATTGGTAATTGTACACGAGGTAACTTCTATTTCTTTGATGCAACCTGAAGCACCGTTTTGATAAATAAGGGTTGCATTTCCTTCATCGGTAATATTCAGATTATGGAATTCTACTTTATCACATATTCCGCTGGCACCTATGCCTTTTTTAATAGTCATATTAACCTGTCCGTCTTGACTGTCACCCCAGAAAATAAGGTGAGTCACGCCAGCAGCAATGCTTTCTTTTTCTTGTGCAAATCCTTCTGTTCCGGAAACATTGATTAATACTTTTCCTGAAAGATTATCCCAGTTGGCAAGGGCATCTTCCCATGTCATTTCAGTATACCCCGTCGGTTTACCTTTCTTAGTTGTAAAGGTGATACGAGAACATATAGAGCCGTTTGCGAAAGCATAAGCCGTATATTCCGTACTGGAAGCCAAACCTGTGATTGCCACCTTATGTGCAGCAATATCTGCTGGTGATAATTGGGTTCCTGATTCAGGTACTCCTTCGGTAGAAAGAACACAAGCATATTCATCTACATCCACCGTTTCTTCCCATGAGAATACAGCTGAATTTGCTGTTATATCACTGATGGTAGATTCGATTTCCAAACCAGGGATGGTAACAGTCTGTGAACCACGCGGATTATTTCCATTATAAATAGTAATCGTGTATTCAGTGAATGACTTCAAATTTTCAACCCATGCTTCACCTGCGGCAGCTTCTGTTGACGAAATAACACGTGAAGTTGCTTCTGTGGCACCCGTTTCCATGATTTCGAAATGATCGACTGCTAATCCGGCTTCCCATGACATACGTACTTTTCCTTGACCTTCAGGTAAGTCTTCAGTAGTTGGAATATTTAGGATAGCTTCTTCCTTAACTGAAGCAAAAGTCTTTTTATAATTTACCCAACGAGATTCCTTCTCTCCGGAAATAGACTTGATACGCATATAATAAGTCGTATTTACCGCCAGATTATCCATTGTGTAAGGTGACTGCTTGATCCGGTTGGCAGGATCATTTCCATAAACGATATTTCCATTTTCTTCTGATCCCATTGGAGTTTCGTCAGTCATCTCGTTAGGACTAATCTCGATAATGTAATAGTCGGTATTGGATGTTGAGCTCCAAGTTACTACCGCTCTGGCTACTTTACTGTCTGTTTCTACACTGATTCCGTTTTCATCAGTTCCGAAAGGACGGCTATAGGAAGAGTCAATATCCCAATCACTTTTCTCTGTACACGAAGATACAGCCAAAGAGGTCAGGAGCATGAAAGCTCCCATTCCCAATATATTTTTTATATTCTTCATCATTTTACGATTTTAAGATTAATCCGAATAACCATAAGAGTTATGTAATTTACCGTTTGAGGTAGAGATGGTTGTAGAAGCTATCGGCAATAAATAACGATTCTTCACAGCCTTGTTCAATCCGCCAGAAATACTAGGCAAGTTTACTTTCAGATTCTTTTGCTCCTTGTCACTGGTTTCAGCTCCGAAAAAGCTCTTGTTTTCATATTCTCCACCTACTTTAGCTCCAAATACGAGAGAAGTCATATCGATATACATCGGATTGTCCGTGCGATATTTATAGTTCACATACTGTGGATATGTACCATTATACACTGCATTTGTATATTCGTTTTTGAATTCGTCTATTTTTTCGCTCAACAGGTTCCAACGGATTAGGTCGAACTTACGAACACCTTCTCCTGCCAGTTCCCATGCATTTTCGTCAACAATTGCATCGAAGAAGTCTTTTCCCATTAGAGCAGTCCATGCAGCATCACGTTTGGTTGCATCGGTGAAAGCACGGTCGTGTACTTCTTTCAGGGCTGCTGTGGCTGTTAATGTACAACCTTCGGCTGTTGCACCCTTACCATAAAGTTCGTTCACAACTTCGGCATACATCAGCAATACTTGCGGATAACGCATTTTCACTACGTTGATACCGGAACAAACTTTCTGATCGCTGGCCAATACAGCTGCGTACCATTCAGAGTTTTCCATCATCTTACGATAATCCCATTTTCCACAATAAAGACCGAAAGGAGCATTTCCTAACATATATTCTTTAAATACTTTGGTGTTTTTGTCTGTAGAAAGTTGTGAAATAGCACAAGTCAGATCGCGGCGGATATCTCCTTCGCCAAATGACAGATAATAAGGAGCAGTCAGTTTCAACTTACCGGATGAGTTACCTTTCGGACCAAATAGGGAACTGGCACCGTTTATACGATATCCGATAGTATATCCCAGCTCACCACTTTTGTTTAGTCCCATTGGAATCTCGAACAGGTTTTCTTGATAAGTCTGATCTAGTTGTCCGATATTTATTAAACGCCAGTATTCTTCTACAGAAGGATTCAGTTTATGTTTTCCTGAACTGACAACAGCTGCCAGATGTTTTTCGGCCAATTCGAATAGTTCTCTACGTTTGGTATCGCTGCAACGTTGAGTAGGATAAGTAGCGTCACTGTTATCTCCGGTGATATATCCGTCTTTAGCTTGTTCGCGGATAGCATATCCGGCACGTGTCATTGCAATGTTAGCCAAGAGAGCGTGAGCATAGCCTTTGCTTACATGTTCGGTTGTANGACCGTCTTCACCAGCCCAAGGTAAATATCCGATAGCTTCCTCGAGTTCAATTATCAATTCATCCATGATATCGTCACGATCTGCCTTTCCAATGTAAACATTAGACAGGTCGCTGTTGGAAGATTCTGTTTTGAAAGGAATATCACCGAACAAGCGGATCAGATCGAAATAAATCATCGCACGCAATGTCATCGCTTCTGCACGGAATCTCATCATGCTGGTACGGGTTGCTCCTGCTTGTTGTATCAGTTGGCTATTGTTTATACCATCTACTACCAGATTCGCATTCTCGATTACTCCGTACATGGCATCCCATACTTTGGAAAGTTGTGACCATCCCGGATTAGCGTTGTAGTTCATATTACCACGTTCGCTGGACGTGTTGCTTGCATCCGTACCCAAACCGTCAATCAGTTCACAGTCGGTATTGGTTCCGGCAATGATAGGTAGGAAGTTAGAATAAGTCTGGTCTTGCGTCAGGCTGCCGTAAACTTTATTAAGTGCCAATTCTGTATAATAGGCATTATTAAAAGTTGATTCATTATCCAATTCAGACGGTGAGGTCTGATTCAGGAAGTCCGAACAGGAAGACAGGGCAATTAACCCCAGCCCCAGGAATAATGTCTTATATATTTTCATACGATCAATCTGTTTAATGTTTTAATTAGAATGTAACGTTAATACCACCCACAAATGTGCGGCTCTTAGGATAAGCGGCGTAATCTATACCCGGAGTCATCGCATTTTTCTTACTGCTTGTATCGACTTCAGGGTCTGCTCCGCTGTAGTTAGTCCAACAGAACAGGTTATATCCTGTCAGATAGATTCTCACATTCTGCATAAACGCTCTCCTTACAATTGTTTTCGGAAGAGAGTATCCGATAGTAATGTTATTCAAACGCAGGAATGAGGCTTTTTCTACTGCATAATCAGTCAGCTGCATGGTAGTAGCGCTGGCCGGATTGTACATATTGGCGTTAGCGTTTATTTCATTCAGACGTAATCCTGCTGTTGTCATGTCTCCATAGGTATTGAGGACATCTGTAGAGCTGGACGACAGGTTCAAACCAGTTTCCGGATCAATCCATGTGTAACGGTTAGACAATCTGAAATCATTGTTTAAGTTATAACCGGTTCTTGAACCTGAACGGAAAGAAGCTGCCAGTTTTGTTCCATTGACAATTACATTTCCGAGAGAGTAGTTAAAGAATACATTGAAATCGAAATTACCTACACGACCATCGAATCCAAAACCTCCGGTTGTAGGAGCGATAGTGTTACCCAAACGTTGTTTGAGAGGGTTACCATCTTTATCACATTCCAGTTTCAAACCACCCGGATAGTATTTACCACCGGTGATAGTAGGACTGTTATCTTGCATTCCGTCTTTTAATCCCCATTCGCTACCTGCCCAAACCAGTTCGCCGGTAGGGTTGGTGACAGGATCATATACAGTATAATAACCGTTTGTCTTATATCCCCAAACTTCACCCAAACGTCCGCCTTTCTCTACGCGGAAGTCTTCGTATTTGGCCATTGTACTACCTGACCAGTTACTACTTTGCCAGGGAGAGTCTGTATTCAGTTTATCAATGCGGTTGCGGTTGTAAGCAATGTTGGCATTGAAGTTCAAAGAGAAATTCTTTTTATCAAATAAAACAGCACTAACAGACAATTCTACACCTTTATTGGATGTCTGTCCGAAGTTCTTGTACTGATAGTTATATCCGGAGAGAGAAGGAATTTCAGTACGCATCAATAAGTCTCTGGTTGTATTCCAGTAAAAGTCGATAGCACCGGAGATACGATTGTTCCAGAATCCATAGTCAATACCGATGTTACGGGTGACTGTTGTTTCCCACTTCAAATCGGGGTTGTATAAGTTCGTTCCATGTTCCAACATGGTAGTGCTTTCTCCGTTGAAGAAAGGATTGCGTGCATCATTACCTCCCAAAGAGTAAGTGGTGGAAAGCAAACCGGAATTGATACGGTTGTTACCGGCAGTACCGAAGCTTAAACGTAGTTTCAAAGCTGACAGCCAGTCTTGAGTGTTACTCATGAAAGCCTCGTCAGAGATACGCCATGCCAAAGCTGCTGACGGGAAAACACCCCAACGATTTCCGGAACCGAACTTGCTCGAACCGTCTGCACGTACTGTAACAGCAAGCAAGTATTTATCCATCATAGTATAGTTCACACGACCAAAGAATGATAATATGTTTTCTTTTGCAGCAATGGTAGATTGGTTGGCTAAAGCTTTGCCCGAACCCATATTTGCTTTCATATCATCGAAATTCATAGTAACAGGGAAAGCTACAGATACATTTTCTATTGATTTCCTTTGGCTGCTGCTTACTTCATGTCCGATCAATACATTGAGTTTATCACGACCTTTGAACAGTTTTTTGTTATCATAGGTCAATGTGTTGGCATTACGCCAGCTCATCGTCTTTTCTCTCAACAGGTAGGCTTGTGGCTGACCGTTATATCCATATTTAGAATTAGATACTGCATCTACTCCCCAATACTGTTCTGTATCGTCAAACTTCCATCCATATCCGAATTCGGAACGGAATGTCCAGTTCTTGAATGGTTTCCAGTTTAAACCTACATTGTAGTTCTGGTTGAAAGTATTGCGGGTTTTATCCGTTGCAAGCAGACGTTCCAATGGAGATTTCTGTTGTGCCGAACTGTTTTCTTCGTCGTCATCACTGTATTTAAGTGAATCAACCGGACGGAATACGGTAGCATTAGCCACAGTTGAATTGGCAGCATTGGATTCATTGGTATCAGCACCACCACCTAAACCGTCAATGGTAGAGTAACTTAACCGGGCGTTAAAGTCCAGTGTCATCCATTTATTCAGTTCTGATTTAATTTTTGCATTTACATTGTCTTTTTTGAAGCCGGAATTAAGCATGATACTTTTTTCTTCATTATGGGCATAGCTGACACTATAAGTCATTTGCTTGGTTCCGCCACTTACATTAATGTTATATTGTTGCTGGTTTCCAGTACGTCCGAACATCTCGTCTTGGTAATCGGTACCATCAATAGAACGCCAAATATCCATATCGGCAAAGTTTCCATAATCCAGAGAACCGATTTCACGCTGATAAGCAACGAAATCGTAAGGACTCAAGACTTCAGTCAGTTTGGTTACCTGTTTAAAACCGAAAGAAGCACCGAAGTCTACTTGCGTTTTACCTTCTTTTCCGCTCTTGGTAGTAATGATGATTACACCATTTGCACCACGGGCACCATAAATGGCTGTGGAAGAAGCATCTTTCAATACGTCGATGCTTTGAATTTCCGAGGGAGCGATATCACTAATGCTTGAAACAGGGAAACCGTCTACAATATATAAAGGAGAGTTATCCTGTGATAGTGAACCACCACCGCGAACACGGATCTTTATATCTGCATCGGGAGAACCTTCAGTAGTAGTAACACTAACTCCGGCAAGTTTACCGGTAAGGGCTTCAGATGCACTTGCTACTGGTATAGCAGCTAAGTCTTTGGCACTAACAGAGGCTACAGAACCGGTTAAATCTCTTTTATTGACCGTACCGTAACCAATTACTACGACTTCGTCCAAAGCTTTCGAGTCGTCGACCATTTGTACATTAATTGTTTTTCTACCTTGAACGGCTACTTCTTGAGTTTTCATACCTATGTATGAAATAACCAATGTTTTTTTGCCATCAACTTTAATAGAAAAATTACCATCTAAATCTGTAATCGTACCATTGGTAGTATTACCTTTTTCTACAACAGAGGCTCCAATAACAGGCTCTCCGCTGGTGTCTTTCACGTTACCTTTTACGGTAATCGTTTGCGCAGATACGCTAAGCGATATTGCTGAAAATAGTATTAGCAATAAGGAGCGCATGTTTTTCACTTTGTTAGACATTCTTTGCATGTTTATTAATTAATGGTTGTTGTTTGATATTTCATAAAAAATCCCGATGAGAGTTCATTCATCGCTACAAAAGTATGAGAATGAAGATATAGTGATGTGCAATATTTGTTTTTCACCTCGTATTTTTTGTTTTTTAGTTTGTTGCGAGGTGTAGTTATTAGCTTTGAAGGGTGTTATTTGTGTTCTAAAGGCCGGCAAATATACGAATCAGAGATTTATAAATTGATTTTTTCACCGGTTTTTATCCGGCATTCATCGGAATTTATACCGTAAATCAACTGAAAAGCCTGTGGAAGCATAGGGAAATGATGTATCTTTGAACCATTAATCAATTAATAATAGAAACAATGGAAGAGAAACAAAATTTTCCCCGTGCTACAGGCTTTTCCGGTAAAATACTGATAGCTTTGCTTTTTATCCTTTCCGGGATTCTACTGTTTGCCCGTAATATGGGATGGATAACTTCAGAAGTATTTGATTTGATCGTATCCTGGCATTCACTCCTTATATTATTAGGTATATATGCAATGATTCGCCGCCATTTCATCGGTGGAATCATCCTTTTTCTGGCGGGTGTCTATTTTCTGATAGGAGGACTTTCCTGGTTACCGGAAAATTCACAGGCAATGGTGTGGCCCCTCGCTCTGATAATAGCAGGTGTTTTATTTATCTTCAAACCCGGCAGAAATAAGAGGGCGCAATGGGCTCGTCAGCATACAATGGAACATCGTCGGCAATGGATGAAGATGCATCAGGGTAGACCCGGCATGAACTTTGAGAGTGAGCAACAACAATCGGAATCAGTAGATGGCTTTTTGCGTTCGGAGAATGTCTGGGGAGCTGCACGTCACGTAGTACTTGATGAGTTGTTTAAAGGAGCTATGATTCGTACCTCTTTCGGGGGGACGACTATTGATCTTCGCCATACCCATATTGCACCGGGAGAAACCTATATTGATTTGGATTGCAGTTGGGGAGGAGTCGAGATTTATGTCCCGTCGGATTGGACAGTCGTCTTCAAATGCAATGCTTTCTTTGGAGGATGTGATGACAAACGCTGGCAAAATGGGAATGTAAACAAGGAGAATATATTGGTCATTCGTGGAACGCTTTCTTTCGGAGGCTTGGAAGTTAAAGACTAGCGTATGAAACCACATCCGATAATAGATTATCCATTCCGCTGGATTCCGATGCTGGTGCTGGCGTTGATTCTGGTTGCGACACAGGTGGTTTTAGTCTGTGGATATACCGGAAACGACTATCTTCCTGCTCTGGTAGATGGAGTGGCAACAATTGGTTGGCTGGCAGCCATAGCCTATTTGGCCTGGTTTGTGGTCGGTCTTGTTTCGTTGTTCCAGACGGATATAATCATGATAATCGTTGGAAGCCTGTTATGGCTGGCGGGTAGTTTTATGATCTGTGATATCATGGTGAGGATTGTAGGCATATCCTATATTCCTTTTGCGCAGACCATACCTTTCCGGTTATTGTTCGGACTGCCAACCTTGATTGCCATTACTTTATGGTATCGCCTGATTGTAACTAAAGAAGAAGTACAGAATCAGGAACTGGATAAAGAATTGGCTGCACATCAGCTAACTGTGACCGAACAACAAGGAGAACCACAGACAGAATTAATAGATCGCATTACGGTGAAAGACGGTTCCCGCATTCATCTGGTAAAGACAGACGAACTGATCTACATACAAGCCTGTGGAGATTATGTAATGTTGATAACCCCTACCGGAGAATATCTGAAAGAACAAACTATGAAATATTTTGAGACCCATCTGTCTCCTGATACTTTTGTGCGTGTGCATCGTTCTACGATTGTCAACGTAACACAAATTTCGCGGGTCGAGCTTTTTGGAAAAGAAACTTATCAGTTGTTATTGAAGACTGGCGTGAAACTTAAAGTAAGTCTTTCCGGTTACCGGTTATTAAAAGAGCGGCTGGGGATCTAAAATTTGTTCAATCTTATCATAAAAACTGATTTTTCCCCCATATCGGTCAAAAAATGAATGTCAGAATGAAAAGCTTCCACTACTTTTGTTTCCATCATCTAATAATGTGAATAAGGAAATGAAAAGAAAATTAGTTTATGTTTGTCTGCTGGCAATGGTTGCGGGAGGAATGATGTCCTTTTCCTATGACATACCCGAAAAACAGGAGACAGGCGGCCGGGAAGATCGAGTGATCTCTTTTCCCGGAGCTGAAGGACACGGTAGATACACGACAGGCGGCCGTGGTGGTAAAGTGTATCATGTGACTTCTTTGGAAGACGATGGTTCGCAGGGGACTTTACGTTGGGCTTTGAAACAAAATGGACCTAAAACGATTGTCTTTGATGTGGCAGGTACGATTCATCTGAAATCGGAATTACGAACAGGGAAAGATCATCTCACCATTGCAGGACAGACTTCTCCCGGAGGAATCTGTCTGGCTGATTATGGCTTTTCTATTAATTCTAATAATGTAATTATCCGTTTTCTTCGTTTCCGCCCCGGAGAAGCCAGTGGGAAAGAACCCGATGGGTTGGGCGGCTGTGATAAGAAAGATATTATGGTAGACCATTGCTCTGTCAGTTGGAGTGTAGATGAATGTCTTTCCGTTTATGGTATGGAAAACTCTACGGTACAATGGTGTATTGGCTCTGAAGCATTAAGAAAAGCGACTCATGTAAAAGGGGCACATGGATATGGAGGCAATTGGGGAGGACATAAAGCTTCTTATCACCATAACCTGATCGCTCACTGTGAGAGTCGCGTGCCTCGTCTGGGCCCTCGTCCTTCTACATTAGCTCTTGGCGAATGTGTTGATATCCGGAATAATGTTTTCTACAACTGGGCTGGAAACGGCTGCTATGGCGGGGAAGATCAGCATGTCAATATCGTCAATAACTATTATAAACCGGGACCGGCAACAAAACAGGCTTCCAAACAGGTGCAATATCGTATTGCCAAAGTCGGAGTTTATCCGCAAGCTTATGTTTACGTTGATGGAGAACCCAAAAAGAACTTGGCTTTTCAACCTTACCTGCAGAAATGGGGAACTTTCTATATTGATGGAAATAAGATAGAAGGTAACAACAAAGTTACTGCCGATAACTGGACGGACGGAGTCTATGCCCAGTTGAAGAATGATGAAAAAGTAGATTTCCTCTGGACAGAAGATGCCAAAGAATCTATCCGTCTGAAAGAACCTCTTGATTTTGGAGTAATCACTACTTATTCGGCTGACAAGGCTTATGAACAGGTGATGAATTATGCAGGTTGCTGTAATTATCGTGATGAAGTAGACAAACGTATCATTTCCGACACCCGGAAAGGAACGGCAACTTTCACCGGAGAAGGAAATAAACCCGGATTTATCAATAGCCCCAAAGACACAGGCGATTCTCCCTGGCCGGAATTATCAATAGCAGGTCTTTCGGCACCGGTAGATTCGGACGGTGATGGCATACCTGATGAGTGGGAAATAAAAAACGGACTTGATCCGAATAATCCCGTAGATGGAAATACAAAAACGAAAGATCCGAATGGACAATATACGAATCTTGAGGTATATTTGAATAGTTTGGTGCAACATATAGTCGATGCACAGAACAAATAGGTAATCAGCAATTCCCCGTTCAATGCGGAGAATTTAGATGATATGCCCTTCAGGTGTTTTATGATAACATTTGAAGGGCATATCTTTTTTGTGCATGGCTATACCAGAGGGGCACTTTTTTACCCCAGTCCGTTTTTTACTCCTTTTCTACTAAATCTTACTCTATCTTCTCTTGCTTAATCCTCAATTTTGCACTGGTGAAAGAACAAAAAAATCACTCTAGCGAAAAACATCATTAATGTACAATGAAAATCTAAACAAATGAGAAACATGAAGCCAGCACTTATAATAGCCAATCCTCCTTAGGCTTGAATCCGCCTTTTAAAGAAAAAGGGCATAGAATTTTTATTCTTTTAATAATTGTATATCTTTAAATTATATATAAACTAATATTTATGAAACATCTAGCAAGTTTATTTCTTCTGTCATTTCTGCTTTGCTCTTCTTGTTCACAGCAAATGGATGATGAATGGAAACCGAATGAACAACTTCCCAATGTGCCCGAAACCCACCCGGTTGGCGTTTCTTTCAGTAGGGCTAGTCTTGAAACTTTTGCTGAACATGGAATTACAGAGGTCGGTGTTTATGTCTACCTGCAAGATTCCATGGTATATGGAAAAAATCTCCCTTTAAATAATGGAGATTTAAAAGTCGACCTTCCTTTAGGAGAAAATCTGCAAACCTTCATCGTGGCAAATGCCGATCATCTGGTGGATACAGATAGTCTTTCCAAAGTGGTAGTTTATCAGGATGCTCATATTCAAAAGCCGGTTTATATTTCGGATGTCGTAGGCTTTACTTCAGATAACTCGGTCAGTTCGCTCAACGTAGAATTGAAACGTTTAGTCGGGCAAGCAGTGTTCCAGCCGAAAGAGACGGAGGAGGAATTGAGTGCTATCACTCGTTTTGACCAGTTGAATGTCACTTTTACAAATGTGGCAATAGGCTATAAAGTAAAGAGTAAAGAATGTATTACAGAAAATGTGACTATCTCCACTAATCTTTCTACCGGCTTTGGAGCTTCCGTTTATTCATTTCCCACAGTGAATGGAGATTCCAGAACATCTATAGATGTGGTATATCTGAAAGGAGGCGAGGAGGTGAATCGCATCATCAGCCCTCTTGATACCGGTATAGGCTTTGAGTCTTCCAAGCGTTCTACCGTACATATGAAAATTACGGATGAGAATTACTTGGACGAGCCGTGGCCTTCGGTACGCACAGTCATGTATAAGAGTACATCCACTCAACCGTTTACAATAGAAGTTTCAGAATTTTAAAACAGGAGTTATATGAGAAATATATTCTATTCACTGACGGGAATAATGCTCCTGTTGGGAATAACAGCTTGTTCGGAAGAAGAACGATATGCCACTTCGGTAGTAAAAGAGATACAACTGTTTCTGGATGACGAACCGTGGGCGGTGAACACAGGTGCCTCTAACAAACCCCTGTTTATCTATACAGCCGATGGTGAGTATGTAGCCAACTATTCGTCGCTTTATCGCTTTCAGTTGCCCAATGGGAGTTATAACATTATTTCTACCACACAATCCGATTCTATTCCCAGTCCGAAGAATCTGAATGATATTGTGATACATCAGGATCCGACGGCTAAAACAAAATATGCCATTTCGGCACCGGTGACGTATAAATCCCCGTTCGACGAACCGCTTAGTGTGCGTATGTACAATCGTACAGGTGTGCTTCGTCTGAAGTCTACCGATCGTAAATCGGATAAAAGCTACTCGAAATTACGCGCAGTCGTTTCTTCACCAATATCAGGATATAAACTATCGGATGCTACTTTTGTAAAAGCTCCGACAGATGTGCAACGCGAGAAAGAGACAACAACCGGTGGAGTGAACTACACCGATGACTTTGTATTGTTTCAAACGCAAAGCGAAGGCGGAACAGTATCTGTGCGTATCGACTATCTGGATAAGAATAATACGGTAGTCCAATCTAAAGCTATCGATGGCACATTCCCCATCTTGCCTGATGATACGGTACAAGTGGCGTTTGCACTGAACAACGTAGATGAACCGATCATACAAGATTACACTGTAACAATTGCTTCGGAAGGATGGAACGAAGAAGATATCAATCCGGAAGCTCCGATGAGAATTCCTGACGGATACAGATATGTAAGTCCGGAAGAGAACCTTGAATCAATCTGTAAATCAATGCTGGCGGATGCTTCTGTAAATGAGGTGAAACTTTTCCTGAAAGCGGGTGCTACCTATAAATTAGGTACACAGACCGAAATACCGAAAGCTCTCTACATCATGGGACAGGCACCGGGTGATGGTGAAGAATTGGCATTTATGGAAATGGGCAACATGAGTATCAACTGTCCTGATGCCATTATTGAAGCCTTCCACTTCGAGAATCTGAAAATAAAGGTGACAACTTCCGATTTCTTTAAGTTTAAAAACCAAGCTTTCCATGTATCTACTATCTCTTGGAAGAACTGTGAAATCAGCGATTTGGTACGTACAATGTGGTATCAGGAAGTAGATGCTGCACAGAAACAGATTGCCGATCATATTGTGATTGAGAATTGTCGTTTCTTAGGTTTGAATTCCGGTGGAAGTGGCCTGTTCGGTCTTTCTACCAAGCAGGACGCGCCGGTACACAACTTTGTGTTCAAGAACTCTACGTTCCATGCCAACAATCTGACAAGAGCTTTGATAACCGGTTTGGGTAGTATGACAGGCGAATTGAATGTGACAATAGAGAATTGTACATTTGTGAGTATGGCTCCTGCTGCAATGACCTTCTTCGACTTAAACCCGAAGAATACCTCTTCATTCCACTTAGTTGTCCGTAATAATCTCTTTAGTGGTGTTTGTGAAGTCGGACAGGGAACTTGGTTCACTACAAGAAACGTCACAAGCAAGACTTTCGAGAATAACTATCGCACCAATGGCTTTGTAGTGGCTAACTGGGGAGTTGATACTGCTGAAATACCGGTAGAAACAGCTCTCCCTATGGAAACACTCTTCAAAGATGTGGCTGGTAGAGATTTCACTATTACCGATAAAAACTCCGAAGTATATACAAATGGAATTGGTGATCCGCATTGGATTAAATAATCAATAGAGTATTAACAATATAAAGATATAAAACATGAGATATTTTCTATTCATATTATTGGTAGGATTGTTGAGCGCATGTAGTTCGGACGACGAATCTAATGCGGGTGCAACAGCTGCCAAACTGGAAGTGTCGAAGAATGAGGTGAAGTTGAGTAACGTAGACGGTTCGTTTACAATCAACGTAACGGCTACCTCTACATGGACTGCCGAAGTGACCTCGACAGGCGACTGGTTGACTATATCAAAAAGCTCCGGAGAGGGGAATGGTGATCTCCGTTTGTTTTTTACCGAGAATACAGACGGCCCCAAGCGCACCGGAACAGTAAAAGTATCAATGTCGGGTGCAGGCTCGACATTGGAACAAGAGATTAGCGTAGAGCAACTGGGGGCCGATCCCGATATTTTGTTTGATTATTCATCAGCCCCTTTGTCATTCCGGGGAGGTACATTCACCTGCAAAGTAGTGGCAAATGTGGAATGGGAACTGGAGATAGCAGCAGAGTACGACTGGATCAAGTTGAAGGAAGCAACTCCCAGAACCCGCAGTTTTGTGACGGATGAAGTAACATTTGCCGTAGATGCAAATGCAAACAAAACCAGAACAGCCGTCCTGATATTCAAATCCGTAGGAGATTATACATTGCAGCGTGTCCTGAAAGTGACACAAGACGGTGTAAGCGGTGAGGTGACGATAGAACAGGATGAGTATATCATTCCTTATAAATGTCCTAAACTGGTTATCTCGGCTCCGCAAGGAGAAAACCCGGTAGATTACGATGCTGTAATATCCGAGAGTTGGATTACGCAGGATAAGAAAAACTCTACTGCCAATGAAGTCGTATTGAATATCGAAAATAATGAAACAGTCTTTCCACGTACAGCAACGGTAGAGATGTTGGATAAAGTAATTACCATCTTCCAATATGGTAAACCCGATACAAGCATCGGTGACGATCATTCTACTTCTATACTCGCTTTCCCGGGTGCCGAAGGTGGCGGTCGTTTTACTACCGGTGGTCGTGGCGGCGAAATCTATCGTGTGACCACGCTGGCAGATTATAACAAAAACGAAACCCCTATTGAGGGCAGTTTACGCTACGGAATTGAGAAATCCAACCAACCACGCACCATCATTTTTGATGTATCCGGTATCATCGAACTGAAAAGAGGGCTGTATCTGAATGAATATCCTAATTTGAGTATCATTGGTCAGACCGCACCGGGCGACGGTATCACATTGAAGAATTACAACTTCACCTTTAACCTGTCGAAAGATCCGGCTATTGGTGCAGGTGGCAGTCTGAATGCTATTGTTCGTTTCTTGCGTTGCCGTCCGGGCGATCAGTTTGCCGATTATGGAGAAGATGCGATTGGCGGACGCTATTTCAAAGATGCCATTATCGACCATATTACAGCCGGATGGAGTGTGGATGAAACACTGACTTTCTATGGCGTACAGAACTTCACGGCACAATGGTGTATCGCTTCTGAAAGTATGAACCTGTCTAACCATGCCAAGGGTGCTCATGGTTATGGTGCTATGTTTAGTGGAGATAATGCTTCTTTCCACCACATACTGTTAGCACACCACGGTAGCCGCTGCCCGCGTATCTCCGATTTGTCTGCTCCCGGTACACAAGAATCTTATGACTTTACCGGATATTTCGATGTGAGGAATAATGTCTACTACAACTGGAGTGGAAGAGGACAAGGCAGTTATGGCGGAAAGTATGCTGCTTTCAACCTGACCAACTGCTATTATAAACCGGGGCCAGCTACCGGAACAAACAACCGTTCTTACCGTATCCTGTCAAGTGATCCTACTGCCAGAGCTTATATCAATGGCAATTATGTGTTAGGTAACACAGGTGTCACGGCTGATAACTGGACAGAGGGTGTTTGGGGACAATTCGATTCTTCACTGGGTACGGTTCCTGAAGCAGAAAAGCAAGCTATGAAGATGGCAGATTACCAACCTTTCAGCAAACTGACCAGTCACACGGCTGAACAAGCTTACGATAAAGTATTGGAATATGCCGGAGCTTCTTTGCGTAGAGATGTGATAGATCAGCGTATCGTTCGCGAAGTAAAGAATGGTACTTACACCTATATCGGTTCCAAACCCGAAGAAGACGGCAAAGCCAAGCAACCCGGTATCATTGATACAGTATCAGATACTGAAGGTTACATTAAGGTGAAGTCGTTGAATCCTTGGCCTGATACGGATGGTGATGGAATTCCTGATATTTGGGAAGAAGCTTACGGGTTGAATCCTAACGATCCGAGTGATGCACAAAAAATCAGTTCGTCGGTTGATCCTAACGGACGCTATCCGAACATCGAAGTTTATTTCCACAACCTGGTTCAGCACATTATCTATTATCAGAACCAAGGCGGAATAGTAATGGAAAAGAAATAAAGGTGTGGAGCAAATAAATCTATTTACAATAAAAGCATAGAATGATGAATAAAATAATCATAAGCATATTTATCCTGCTGTGGGTAGCAGTGGGTGCTATGGCACAGACTGCTACCGTGACCGGTACGGTGACCGACGATATGGGGCCGGTAATTGGTGCCACAGTAACGGTGCAAGGCACTTCAATAGGTGCAACGACCGATTTGGATGGTAAATTTACATTGACCAGTGTGCCCAATGTAGCCAAGGCCGTGTTGATAGTTCGCTATGTAGGTATGGAAGAAGCAAAAGAACCGTTGAAAGGACGTACCTCGAACATTAATATCCACATGAAAGAAGCTGTCGGAATGTTGGATGACGTAGTCGTAATCGGCTATGGTACGCAGAAAAGAGGTAACCTGACCGGTTCTATCGCCAGCGTATCCGGCAAGATATTGGAGAAAGTACAGACCACTTCTGCTGCTGAAGCCATCGTCGGTAAACTGCCGGGTGTGCAGGTGACAGCTGTAGACGGTTCGCCGGATGCTGAAATTAAGATTTTGGTACGTGGTGGCGGTTCTATTACACAAGATAACAGTCCGCTTATCATATTGGACGGATTTGAAGTAAGCAGTCTGAACGATGTTCCACCTACCGATATTGAATCTATCGAGGTCTTGAAAGATGCGGCTTCCACAGCTATCTATGGTGCGCGTGGTGCCAACGGTGTAATCTTGGTGACAACCAAACGTCCTGTTGAAGGACGGGTTGTCATTAGCCTGAACACTTATGTGCAGACCAAAGAACTTTCCAACAAACTGGATGTGATGGACCCTTACGAATTTGTATTGATGCAATATGAAAATGCGCGTCAGAAAAGCTCTAATCCTACAGCTTTTAATAATAAGTATGGACATGCTTACGAACACTACATCTATCAGGGAAATGCCGGAACTGACTGGCAGGACGAGGTGTTCGGTTCCAATCCGGTGGCCAAATATGTAGACCTTAGTGTGAATGGCGGTACGGAGAAAGCCAAATATAAACTATCCTTTATCCATCAGGACCAACCGAGTGTGATGGTAGGCAACGGACTGAAACAAAACAATATGAACGCTTCTTTCAACTTCAAACCTTTTAAATTCCTGACGTTGGAATACCGCACGCGTTTGTTGCATAAGGAAGTAGATGGATCCGGTACGGAAGGCGTTAGTTTGTTGACTGCTTTGCGTGAAAAACCGACTAAGGGTCTGGATGAATATATGAAACTTCCCGAAGACGATACGTATTTCGATCCCGATCAACTGGAAGAGGAAACTCTTTTTGATCCCAAAGAAGAATCGAAAAGAAATTATAAAAAGAGAATCAACAAGTCGCTCAATACGATGGGAGCCGTGACCTGGGATATTATGAAGGGTATGACTTTCCGTAGTGAATTTGGTTTCGAGAATAACTCTGAAGAACAACGCCGTTTCTGGGGTATGGAGACCAGTAAAGCTCGTAGCAACAATAACCAGCCGGTGGCGGAATGGAGCATGAAACAAGGTACCAAGTGGCAGCTTACCAACGTGTGGAACTACAACTTTATGCTAAAAGAAGCACATGATATCCGTCTGATGTTGGGACAGGAAATCAAGCATAACCAGACTACTACCAAAACTTACTCTACTCGTTTTTTTCCGGAAAATATCACGGCAGAAAAGGTCTTTGATAATTTGTCGCTGGGTACTCCTTACGAGAACTCCTCGTCAGCGGCCTCTCCCTCTCGTATTTCTTCATTCTTTGGCCGTATCAACTATGGCTATAATGATAAATACCTCGCTACGGTAACGCTGCGTGCCGATGGTTCTTCCAAGTTTGCCAAAGGTAACCGTTGGGGATTCTTCCCGGCAGGAGCGTTGGCATGGCGTATCTCTAACGAAGACTTTTTGAAAGATAATCAGGTCGTATCCAACTTAAAGTTGAGATTAAGCTACGGTTCTTCCGGTAACGACCGTATCGATGCCGACCTTTATCAGAAATTGTATGGGGTAAGCAGTTCCCGTCCTGCCGGATGGGGAGAAGTCAGCCACTATTACTATAACTTCTATAACTCTAAATATGTGTACAATCCTGATGTGAAATGGGAAACCACCATCACACGTAACATTGGTATTGACTTCGGTTTCTTTAAAGAACGCCTTAGCGGTACGATTGATGTGTACTGGAATACAGTCAAAGATTTGCTGGTGCCTTCGGATATTCCAGGTTACACAGGCTACACTAAACTGATGACCAATGTGGGACAGACATCCAATCGGGGTATAGAACTTCAACTGAATGCCTGGCTGATAGAAACGAAAGACTTCTCACTGAACGCCACATTCAATATCGGTCATAATAAAAACAAGATTGATAAACTGGCAAGTGGTGAAAAAGAATGGATTCTCACTTCGGCCTGGAGAAATGACGTCGTGAACTCTGATGATTATCGTGCCTATGTGGGTGGTACCAGTGGTTTGATTTACGGTTATGTCAATGATGGATTCTATACCGTAGCCGATTTTGAATCTTTCGACTCCAAATCCAGAACATGGAAACTGAAAGAAGGAGTGGTAGATTCAAGCCCATTGTCCGACACTCCGCGTCCCGGTAATGCCAAGTTCAAGAAACTCACTCCGGTAGATCCCAACAGCACCAATCCTTATCAGCTGACAGAAGCCGACCGTACTGTTATTGGCAACACTACTCCGAAATTCTCGGGAGGTTTTGGTCTGAATGCTACTTATAAAGGATTTGATATGAGTATGTTCTTCAACTTTATGTATGATTTTGATGTACTGAATGCCAACAAAATTATGCTGACCACTTGGGCGGACAATAAAGAGAACAACTTCCTGATGGACATCGCTTCAGATAAACGCTGGCGTAACTTCGACGACATGGGTAATGAGATCCGTTACAGTCCGGAAGTACTGGCAGAATTCAATAAGAATGCTACCATGTGGAATCCCACTTCCATCGGACGCCCCATCTGTATGTCGTATGCCGTGGAAGACGGTTCATTCCTGCGTCTTAATTCAGCTACCCTCGGTTACACCTTACCAAGTGTGTGGACGAAGAAAGTCGGTTTGAGTAAAGTGCGTTTCTATGTATCGGGCAATAATCTGTTTACCCTTACCGGATATAGTGGTTATGATCCGGAGGTGAACATCGCTACCGGTTTGACACCGAACATTGATTATAACCGTTATCCGCGTAGCCGTACCTATACATTTGGTGCACAGTTGACTTTTTAATTGAAATCTATAAAATGAAAGAACAATGAATAAGAAACTAATATACTCACTCATTGCCGGAACTATGTTCACTTTGACGTCTTGCGATGATTTTCTTGATGTGCAGCCCGCCTCCGGCTTTACTCCCGAGTACATATTTTCCAGCGAATCGGAGATGAAAGCGTTGATGACCCGTATCTACTCTTCCATGACGGAAGACGGATTGTACGGAAGTAACCTTGCCAGCGGTTTGAATACGAATACCGATGTGGAAATGAGTTCGTTCAAGAACAACACTGTCAGTACCAATGGCTCGGATATAGGCTGCTTTGATTCCCGTCCCACCTGGTCGGTATTGAACGCTACTTGGAACAATATCTATTATGCTATCAATTATGCCAACGACTTTTTGCAGGCTGTGCAGGAGTCACCATTGTTTTCCGATAAAGTAACAGGTGATACTCCTTCCGAAACACAACAGATGTATGGAGAAGTGAAAACTCTTCGTGCCATGCTCTATCTGGACTTGATCCGTACATGGGGAGATGTAGTGTTTATTATCAAACCAACGGAAGCGACCGATGACTTCTTCAGTCTGGGTACTACCGACCGCAATGTCATTCTGGAATATCTGATTGATGACTTGATAGCTGTAGAACCGATGATGAAATATGCAGTCGATTTGGATTATGGCGTAGAACGTGCTTCACGCGAATATTGCCAGTCGCTTATCGGACAGTTGGCTCTCTATCGGGGTGGTTGGACTCTTCGTGCCGACAAAGAAGATGTGACTCACGTAGGTTACATGGAACGAGGTGATAACTTTGAACATTATTATGAGATTGCCATCACTTATCTGGGGAAGGTAATCAAAGAAAGCAAACACGACTTGACTCAAAGTTTTGAAAACTTGTGGGTAAATGAATGTAACTGGAAGACTGCCAACAACGATGATGTCATGTTCGCTGTTCCGATGCTGAAAAGTGTCACCAGTCGTTATGGCTATAATATCGGTGTTACTATTGCAGAAGGTAAGCACTCTTATGGCAGCGCCCGCAACTATGTAACTTTCTGCGGTACGTATGTTTATTCGTTTGATAAGGATGATTTGCGTCGTGATATGACTTGTGTACCTTATAAATATGATAAAGACCTGAATCAGGAGATTGATATGGGAGTGACTGGTATGGGTGTTGGTAAATGGTCCAAACTCTATATGCAGTCTCCGCTGGGTGCTTCCAGTGGTTCTAATACAGGTATCAACAGTGTACGTATGCGTTTTGCAGATGTTTTGCTGATGTATGCTGAAGCAGTCAATGAACTTTACGGACCGCGTGACGATGCCAAAGAAGCACTGAAGCGTGTTCGCCGCCGTGCTTTCGATGCGGCTCAATGGACGGATAAAGTAGAAAGTTATGTAGAGAGCCTGACTAATGAAGCAGATTTCTTCCAAGCAGTCATGGATGAGCGTAAATGGGAGTTTGGTGGTGAAGGTATTCGTAAATACGATCTTGCGCGTTGGAATAAATATGGTGAAGTTATCTACAATCTTTATAACGAGATGACTAATTGGGGATTGGTAGCTAACGGAGCTTACGTACCAGGCATTGAGAAAGTACCGTCTAATATCTATTACAAGCAAGTGACGGACCCTGAACATTCTGATAGAAAGGTATTAGACATTGTAGGTATTGACGAATATGGTCCCGGTGTAGGTCGCCCTGCCGGTTACACAGTATTGGAGTATGCGTTGGGATGGAGAGTGTTGAACAAAGAAACACAGCTTTATGAAACGTTGGATGCTATTTCATGGAGTTTCCGTGGATTTATCAACAAGAACAACGATCAATTAGTGAAACCTACCGATCCTGTGAGATACCTGTGTCCTTATCCTGCAAAGGTTATAACAGACCATCGCGGATTGATTCGGAACTATTATGGATACTAATCAGTAAAAAGACAAACGTTATGATAAAGTTATTACGAAAACTTGCAACGGCTATGCTGCCCGCACTCCTTTGCGGCACCCTGTTCATAGGCTGCGAGGCAGATGATAAATATACGAAAGTGGACGACCTGTTCCAGCCCCGGTTTGTATTGGAGAAACCGGAGGTGAAAGCAAACTCTGTGACATTGGTATGGTATAAAGTGAACGATGCTATCTCTTATACGGTACAACTACATCAGGATCAATATTATACCAGCTTGTTTATGGAGATAGAAACCACTGATCCTTATGTGTTTATCGATGATATTCCTTACGGAACTACTTTCTATATTCGTGTACGCAGTAATGCTGCCAACGCTACCAACAACTCGCAATGGAAATACACCAGTGCCTCTACTGAAGCTCGTCCGGAATATGCCCAACTGGTGGAAGATGTTTCCAAAACCGAAATTACGGAATCATCGGCTATCATTCGCTGGAAGAAAGACAATAAACAGAATCCGGTGGATAGTATAAGCATTATCCCTATGATGAATACGACACTGCCTGGTATTAGCCGCTATCTGACCATTGAAGAAATGATGCAGGGATTTGCCGAGGTGGATGGTTTAACGAAGAATACACTGTATGCTGTCAACCTGTATGATACCAGTAAACCGCGTAAATATGACAAACCTTATAATCAGGTAACGTTCCGTACGGCAGGCCCGTCGGCTATGTCCATACCGGTAGGCTTGGATGACGATTTATCTGCGATGTTGCTGAACAACGATGTCGATCCTGAAGTGCCCGAAGGTACAGAATACTATTTGCCTGCAGGTTCTTCTTACCGCGTCACTCCGTTCGCTTTGATGAAAGGCTTCCGTTTGGCCGGTAGTCGTGATGGAGTTAAACCTATTGTTGTTTTGGAAGGTAGTTGGAGTATTGCAGAGGGTTCTTACCTCTCCAGTCTGGAGTTTGATAATATTGAATTCCGTCATGAAGCAAACAATAACTACTTTATGAATACCAGCAAGGCATACACAATAGAGAATGTCAGCTTTGTAAATTGCGATTTCATAAGTCTTCGCCGAGGTTTCTGGCGCCATCAGTCCGCTAATGCCAAGTACATTATGAATCTGGAAATGGAAGGATGCCGTTTCGAAGGTTGTGGATGGCAAACAAGTGCTTATGGTGCATTTAATCTTCAGTCTTTCGACAAAGATAACGGAGTTTCTTATGACCAGGTAGACCGTGCAATCTTCCGCAACTGTACATTTAGCAACGACAATGATGGAACCAATGGTTATGGCTGGGGTAACCTTTTCTATGCTCCTTATATGGATAAACCTATCGACCTGGAATATAAGAATGTAACTATTTACAACTACAGCCGTAATCAACGTCTGATTAACATTGAATCTGCCGTAGGTTCTAAATTGGTAATGGAAGGTATCTTGTTGGCATCCCCTTGCGGTGACTTGTTTGCTATCGGTGCTAACACTACTACTACATTCTCTAATAACTATACCACCGCAGACTATACATTGGGAGGTAAGAATATGAATGCGACCGATTTGAAAATTACGGCAGTCGAACTGTTTGCCGATCCGGCTAATGGAGACTTGACGATTAAGGATACCTCTTCTCCGATTGTAAGCAACCGTGCCGGTGATACTCGTTGGTTGCCTTAAATTTAAATTGAGAATATGAACTTACATGATTAAGAATAAATTAAAATATAATATTATGAATCTGAAACATTTATTTTTCTTAGCGGTTGCCGGAACGTTGGCAGTAGCTTGTAGTGAAGTTAATGAAAATTCTCTTACTGATGGCGATGGTCAAAGAATGCTTCGCACTATCAGTTCGGGCAACGACCGTTTCACTACACGATTGAATAGCGAAACCAGTGAATGGGAGAACGGTGATGCTATTGGTATATATATGTTCGATACGGAAGATAAGAATGTGTTGAACGATGCCCTTAACGTGAAATATACGACGATTGGCGAGGGGCTTACGGCGAACTTCTCGTCCGATCCCGGAATAGCAATCTATGATATGCCTACGAATTTCGTAGCCTATTATCCGCATACTACATCTGCAGATGTTATTGATGCCACAGCAGCACTTTATAAAGTAGATGTAAGCGATCAGTCTGACGGTATCTCTGCCCACGATTTAATGTGGGCAAAGGCTGCCAACCAGTCAACGGAATCATTGTTGGCAGGTGGATTGGCATTCACTTTCCATCATAAGTTAGTGCTTCTACGTGTTAAGATTACGAATGAAAACGTGTCGAATGTGACAAGTATAACGGTAGGGGGGATGAATACCACAGCTACTTTCAGCCTGATAGACGGGAAATTGACTAACATGGATACGCAGAAGTCTATTTCCCTGCAGAAAACAGGAGATAAATCTTTTATTGGTATCATGTTGCCTGCTGAAGAGTTGATAAATAAAATGTCGCTCACTATCATGGCAGACGGTGGTAAGTATCAGTACACAGTGCCTGAAGGCAGCAAGATAGATAAGTTTGTTGCAGGCTATGAGTATACCTTCAATATCAATGTAGGAAAAGAGACTAGCGGAGAAATAGGCGGTGGTTCCGGCAGCAACACACCTTGGGGTGATGGTGGCAGCGAGGATGGCGACGGTGATAAAGTTTCAGAGAATGAAGCAATTCCTGCTGATTATGCTCAAAAAGCGATTAATGCAGAAACAAACCTGTCGACAATATTGTCCGGTGCTTCCGGTAAAGTTGCGTTAGTATTTGCTGCCAATGCAGAAGGTTATACCTTTAGCGATGCAATGGTAGTGCCCGAAGCTGTAACAGAGTTGTTACTGATTGGTGATACAGAAAAACAAGTGAAGATGAATCTGAAACAGATACAATATACCAGTCTTCAAAAGATAGCATTGAATAACTTAGATATTACAGGTGATAACTCAACCGCTCTGCTGACTAACAATGAAACTGCCCAACTCGCTACTGATGCTGTGGTAGATTTCAAGAAGTGTAACTTTAGTAACATGAAGACTGTTTGTGACTGGTCAACCGGAGATAACGGGGCACAAAACTTACTTTCTGCTGTAGTGATCGATGATTGTCTGTTTGCCAATATGCAAAATGTCTTCAACTATTATGGTTCTAAAGCAATCACTATCACTAACTCTACACTTTATAAAATGACAGAACGCGTCATTTACGTGAAAGATGCCAATAGTGTAGTTATCACTGTCGAAAATTGCACATTGGCAGATATGGCAAAGACTCCATTTGAAAGCCGATATGCGAATGGTAATCTCTATTATAAGAATAATATTTCGGCCTGCTTCGTTACAAGTAACCCTAACATAGGCTATAAAATGGATGTACGGGAATTCTCCGGTAACTATGCAGCGGCAGCTACCGAAGCCGGACAGATGCCTGTATTGAATGTACATGGAAAAGCAATTGATACCAATACTTTTCCTAATGCCTGGATAGATACGTCCAAAACAGTTACCGAACTGTTTGAAGATGCAGGAAACGGCAACTTCAAACTGAGAATTGATGCTCAAGTAGGTGACCCGCGTTGGTATAAGAATGTAAAATAACCATTGAATTACTCTTGTAATACTGATTAAACATTACAGTTATGAAATTATTTCATTCATTATTATATCCCTTGTTAGGTGGTTTGTTTTGCCTCTCTTGTTCGGATGATGAGCAAGATTCAGGTACAAAACAACCTACTACTGCGGGAGAGGTTACCTTCGGTGTAGACCTCACAGGTTTCTCAACCCGTGTCACCCAAGACGGATCGTCATGGAATGACGGAGATAAGATCGGAACATACGTATTGGATATGAAGACTCTTGAACCTGTCACAGAAGCAGCGAATGTACCTTATGTCTGCTCGGAAGAGGGTGCGTCGGTTTCTTTCACTTCCACTACACCGCTGAAAGTGCAAAATGATGGAACACCGGTGAAGTTTGTGGCATACTATCCGTATAATGCCGATGTACGTAATTTTAATTATCCCGTGCAACTGGCCGCTCAAGAAAGAGGAAGTACGGCGTGCGACTTACTATATGCTGCCACGAAAGAAGAATACACCTACTCTCCGGAGAACGAACCCCATATCTCATTAAACTTTACCCATCGTCTGGCAAAAGTGATTCTGAAGTTTGTGAATATGGAAAAAGAACCGTTGGAAGTAAGTGATGTACGGATTGAGGGGATGCAAACTGCCGCTTCATTCAATATACAAACAGATGTACTGACGGTTGACGAAAGCTCTGTTGCTACAATCAACCCTTATCACAATGCTACAACAGGATTCTACGAAGCTATCATTCTTCCATCGGCATTGACAGACAGCTATAAAGTGTCTTTCGTATTGGACGATAGAGAGAAAGAGTGGATATTTACTAATTTGGACATTGCTTTGCCGCAATTCCACAAAGGTTATAGCTACACATTCGCACTCTACATAGACGACAGCGGCTTTGTAGAGATGGGACGTCTTGAAAATGTGGAAGGTGGAAACTCATCAGCTCCCTGGGAAGACGGAAGCAGTGAGGACGGAACGGCCGAAGGTGACAAGACTCCTGTATCAGGATATGCCTTCACACCTGCCGACGGCACGCAGCAAGCACTAGCAGATACCGAACTGAAAATCGCCTTTGAAGGCACTGCACCCGAACTTGGTACGAGTGGTTGTATCCGCATCTATCGTATGAGCGACCATAAACAGGTAGATGAAATCAATATGGCAGAACGCAGACAGTCTATCGTAAACGGTCAGACCCAACTGAATACGTGGATGGATATTATCGGCGTTACGCCTACCGGTTCTTCCGTCAGTCGTCGTATCGTCAATTATTATCCGGCACGGGTGGAAGGTAAGAGTTTCATTATCAAGCCTCATCAACAGCGCTTACAACCCGACACCGAATATTATGTAACCATCGAACAGGCAGCAGTGAAACAAACAGACTTCAAGGGAGTATATGGCCGTGCATGGACGTTCAAGACGAAGCCGGCACCAGCATTGACCGGACAGAACTATGAGGTGAAAATTAGTCACACCGACCCCAATGCTGACTTCTATACTTTGCAAGGTGCTATTGACTTCTGTGCCACACATGTCGATTTGAATGCTGCTAAGACATTCCGGATGGATGACGGTATCTATCAGGAGATTATCTACTTGCGCGATCAAAGCAACATCACAGTAAAAGGAAATGCTAGTGATAATACGGCTGTCAATATTCAATATGATAACAGCAATGATATTAACGGTGGTATAGGCGGCGGAACCAATATCGATCAGTTTGCCCCTACCGGCACTATTGTGCCCTCTTCCGGAGGTCGTTCGGTGGTGATACTCGATGGTAACAGTGATAAAATCCGCTTTGAAAATGTGACGATAGAGAATGCGTATGGCTGGACACTAGGCAAGAATGGTCAGGCCGAGGCACTTTATATTAACAACAAATCGGCTGCTTTTATCAATTGCCGTGTCTTGAGTTTCCAGGATACTTTGCTTCCCGGTGGAGGTTACAACTGGTTCAAAGATTGTTTCATAGCCGGAGCTACCGATTTCATCTGGGGGGCGGGTAAGGTGGTACTGTTTGAAGACTGCGAACTTCATGCGCCTACCGGTACACGTGCTGTAATGCAAGCGCGTGTCAGTGCGGGTTACTTGGGATATGTATTCTTGAACAGCCGTTTCACGGTAGGCGAAGGCGTCACTAACTCTACTTTGATTTATCAGTTCGAGCCGGACAATCTGACCTTCTTAAACTGTACGTTTGCCGATGTGTACGGTCCTAACTTTGTAGGAGAGAATAAACCGCTGACACCGGCTGTACCTACTGTTGCCACCGGCTGCAAACTTTACAACTGCAAGACTGAATCGGGTTCGGATATTTATCAATCTATTCCGGCAACGGTGCGCAATACAGTGCTGCAACTTAGTAAGGAACAATACGATCAATACTTCGGTACACGTGAAACCATCATGAGTTGGGATGGCTATACCGATGCGGCTTGGTTCAAATAATAAAATGTTTAGGTAAAAAGATACGATGAATAGATTGAATCGAATGACTGGCTTGGTACCAGTCATCATAGGACTATTTTGTGCTTGTCAGGGTACTGCCAAGCAGGTGGATGTGGAGACAGATTTGAAGGCAATGTATGCAGACCTTCCTTTCTCCATGCCCGCCATAGAGCGTCCCGTTTTTCCCGATTATCAGGTAAATATCTGTGATTTCGGAGCAAAAAGCGATGGGGTGACGCTGAACACGGAGGCTATTAATAAGGCTATCAAAGTAGTGCACGACAAAGGAGGGGGGAAAGTAATCATTCCGGAAGGTTTGTGGCTCACAGGCCCCATTGTTTTGCAAAGTAACGTCAATTTGCATGCAGAAAAGAATGCTTTGATTGTGTTTAGCGGTGACACCTCGTTGTATCCGATTATTACGACTTCATTTGAAGGACTGGATACACGGCGCTGCCAGTCGCCTATCTCGGCAATGAATGCAGAAAACATAGCTATTACCGGTTATGGCGTTTTTGATGGAGCGGGAGACAGATGGCGTCCTGTGAAGAAGGATAAAATGACGGACAGACAGTGGAAGAATCTGGTGAACTCCGGTGGTAATGTGGATGAGAACGGCAAGGTGTGGTATCCTAATGAAGGGGCATTGAAAGCATCCGTTCTCATGTCTGGCCAGGGGAATCAACAGGCTGAAATCACGAGTGAAGAATGGGAGGAGATGAAAAGTTGGCTGCGTCCTGTACTGCTAAGTATTGTGAAGAGTAAAAAGGTGCTTCTGGAAGGCGTGACTTTCAAAAACTCTCCGAGCTGGTGTCTTCATCCGCTTTCGTGCGAATCTTTGATATTGAATGATGTAAAGGTGTTCAATCCCTGGTATTCGCAGAACGGAGACGCGCTCGATGTGGAATCATGCAAGAATGTGCTGATTGCCAACTGTTTCTTTGATGCGGGAGATGATGCAATCTGCCTGAAGTCTGGTAAAGACGAAGATGGCCGTCGCAGAGGTGAACCTTGTGAGAATGTGATTGTGAGAAACAATACCGTTTTGCATGGTCATGGCGGATTCGTAATTGGTAGTGAGATGTCCGGAGGAGTGAAGAATGTATATGTGTCCGAATGTTCTTTTATCGGCACGGATGTCGGGTTGCGGTTTAAAAGTGCCCGTGGACGTGGTGGCGTCGTGGAGAATATTTACATCAACAATATAAATATGATTGATATTCCTAATGATGCTTTGATTGCCGATTTATATTATGCGGCCAAAAGTGCTCCCGGTGAACCGATTCCGAGTGTGAGTGAAGAGACTCCTGCTTTTAGGAACATCTATATCTCGGATGTGTTTTGCAGGGGAGCAGGACGGGCGGCGTATCTGAACGGACTTCCCGAAATGCCGATTGAGAATATTTCCATCAAGAATATGGTGGTTACTGGTGCTAAAGAGGGTATTGTAGTGAATCAAGTGGCAAAGCTCAACATCGAGAATGTTGAAATTGACACTCCTGACCAATCTATGATACAGATCGAAAATACAACGGATATCACCATTAACGGAAAAGATCTGGGAACGATTTCAGAGAAACGGTTGCTGACCAAGAACTAACTGTACTACTCGTTTTTATACTGTTTTTATTGTCAATCTGTCAGAACGGAAGTTAAAGAAGTGAATTACAGTATAATACATGTTGACAATAGAAGCTGACAATAGGCTGACAATAAGAATTAAGAGTTCTATTGTCAGCCTGTTTTTTTATTGTATAGTTATGCTGACATCTTGGAATTGTTGTTTTAAGGTTCTGATATAGTTGCATTCGTATGCCTGTACAGTTGAGTAAGTATGTCTGTATAGTTGAGTAAGTATACCTGTATAGTTTGATTAGTGTGCCGGTATAGTTGGGCAAAGGTGCCTCAGGGAAAACGCATTATAAATCATGTAAAATAAGTTCCCATAAGAATTCATTATCCCACCCTGCTATTAATCTTTTTCTATTGATTGGTATCTCTCTTTTGTTGTTTCTTAATGTAGCCAATGCAATTTTCGCCAGTACGGAGAAGTTTAATGCTGATATATTTCTTCTTCTGGTATTATCTTCATGGAAATTGACATCTAGCTGCCAATGTAGATTATTCTCAATTTCCCAGTGTTCTCTACTATTTTTAAGTATCTTCTGCGCATCAGGTTCCAAGGAAGATATAAAACATCTTTTTTCCACTGTAGTGCCTTTGTTTGTATTTCTGGTATTCTCTATATATCCGAAAGACTGTATATTTTTCCACTTCTTTCTAATATCTGCTCCCAGAAAACCAGGATCGTTGCAGCAATAGCAGATTCTCGACTCATTCCTGCCATGTCCTTCTTCATGCGTCTCATATTTGTCAAATCGTACTGTTGTACCTTTTGATACAATACTTTCTGTTACTGACAGTACTATTTCCTTTAATTTCGGTTGATTATCTTTCACTATAAAAATGTAGTCACCTTCTCCCTTTATGACTTTCTCTGCAATTGTACGCTGGCATCCTAAAGCGTCAATTGTAATAATACAATCTTTTATACACAACATATCTAATAATTCAGGAATGACAACTATCTCATTTTCCTTTTCTTGTGTACATAACTGTCCAAGGGAGACTCCCAGTTCTGTTGCAAATGCACTGATGACATGCAATTTGTACTTTCCCGTATTCGAATCAGGAAGCACTCCTTGTTTACGATGACGCTTGTCCTGTTCGGATTCATAGGCTCCTCGTATGGTTTTACCATCAATGGCTATATGCCCCGAATAACATTTGAGAATGCTTTGGACCCATTGCCTATAAGATTCTTCAAATTTTAAAGGATCTAATGCCGAGAAAAAGCGATTAAATGTATCATGGGAAGGGATACCATTAAAATTGGAAAGCTTGGCTGCAAAAAAAGATTCTTTACTTTTACCAAAGTCTTCTATTGAATTCCAAGTATCAGCGCCACATATAACAGCAGAAATTGCAATAAGAACAATGGTACTGGCCTGATGTTTTTTACAACGGTCTATCCGGTTATCTATCAATATTAATGAATCAGCAAATTCATGTAGGTTGCTGATCTCAATCTTTCTTTTAGTTTCTTGCTTCATTTTAATTGTGATTTATAATCACGTAAATGTACTCAAATAATATTGTAAATGAAAGATAAATATCTTATTAATAAGATGAAAAGACAATATTGGTGTAAGATAAATGTATAAAAGATTAAGGAAAGAGTATAATGCGTTTTCCCTGAAAGGTGC
>NZ_EQ973372.1:0-13228 GCF_000157055.1 Bacteroides sp. 2_2_4
AATCAAGGGGCTTTCTGTGTTTTATCACTTCTGAATCAGGGCGTTCTCTAAGGCCGGATAAAAGATAACCTCTTCTCTTCTTCTGCAAATAAGATAGCTGTATTTACTAATGCCAGATGTGAATATGCCTGCGGGAAGTTGCCCAACTGTTCTTTGGTTTCGAAATCAATATCTTCACTAAACAATCCGAGATGATTGGAGTATTTCAGAACTTCGTCAAACAGGCAGCGTGCTTCTTCTTTATGGCCGGTTACAAACAATGCCCGTATAAGCCAGAATGTACAAATCGTAAAAGCAGAAGTAGGCAACCCGAAATCGTCTTTGCTGTTATAGCGATACATAAGTCCTTTATGGAAAAGGGCTTTCTTGACAGCTTCCACTGTTTTATGATAGCGTATATCATCTGCTTCTATAAATCCATAGGGTTCCATCAATAGTAATGAAGAATCCATTGCTTGATTATTATATGTCTGTGTGAAGCTTTGAAGTTCCTTATTCCAGCCATATTTCATCACGTCTTTCTTTATTTTTTCGGCTTCCAGTTGCCAACGTTCGCTATAATTATATTTGTTAAGCATTTGAGCGATTTTAGCTCCGCGATCTAAAGCTACCCAACACATCACTTTGGAAGAAACAAAGTGTTGTCCTTCTCCCCGGATCTCCCAGATTCCCTTATCGGGCTTTCTCCAGTTTTCTACTACTTTTGCTAAAATGGTCTTTACCATTTCCCACATGTCTTCAATTTCATCCAGTGTGCCGGGCATGAGGCGATAATATTGGTAAATCAGGTCCATCAGGTAACCAAAAGAGTCGTTTTGTTTCTGATGGTATGCATCATTTCCTATTCGTACAGGTTTGGAGTTCTTATAACCGGATAGATGGTCGAGTATCACTTCGGTTAGTTGGTGCTCGCCCCGGATGCCATACATAATTTGATAATCATGTTTGGAAACGAATGTGGATTGGATAAATTTCATAAAGCGTTTGGCTGCACCGGTATGTCCGATTTGAAACATGGTTTCGATGGACATGGAAGCATCCCGAAGCCAGCAGAAACGATAATCCCAGTTGCGCACTTCTCCTACAGCTTCCGGAAGGCTTGTCGTTAGTGCTGCCAGCACAGCTCCGTTGTGGTAGGACATTAGTTTCAGAACCAATAAACTCCGTTCGATTACGTCATTATATAGAGTGTATTTCTTGCTTCTGTCTGTCCAGTTCAGCCAATATACCAGCGTACGGCAATATTCTATTTTCTCCCTTTCTATGTCGATTGGGATCACTTTCTCGTTATAGGAGAGCAGGAGAAATTCGTCTTTCTCAAGAATGATTTCTTTTTTCTCTTTGATGTCCTGAAGAGACAGGGAAGCATATAAATATTGTCTGTCCTTGTTGTCAAAGGAGCAGTAGGATTCGATATACTGTGGAGTGATATTAAGGATCACTTGTCCCTGCGCATAGTTCGGGGCCGGATGATAGTTGATCTTGAAACGCGGTTTCCCTTTTATCCAATGTATGTAGCGGTATAATTCGGCAGGTAAATAATGCCCTGTTTCGTCTTGTGAACGATAGCAGGGCATATAGTCGAGCACTACGAATTCTCCTTCATCGGAGGAGAATTGGGTAGAAAGAATATTGGTGTGGGGGACATAATTTTGTGTGATGCGATAGTCTCCGGAAACTTCGAATCCGAAAGCTCCTCCTTTCTCCCGGTCGAGCATACTGGCAAAAATAGAAGGAGAATCGAAATCGGGAAAACAGAGCCATTCGATATTTCCGTTCTGCGAAATGAGAGCTGCCGTTCGGCAGTTACCTATCACTCCATAATTTAAATTATTCATATTGATTGCTTTTTATTGAGTTTTTAATAGATCTTTGAGAAAGTCGAAAGCGAAAGTCAGGCGATTCTTAATACTTCCTTCTTTTGTGGCAGTTTTTTGTTTGCCTAGTAAAGACCGTAAGAAAGGAAGTACGTCAGATTGGGCAGACAGGTGATAGTTGGCGGCTTCGGATACGCTACCTATTTTAATGGTGATAGCGCTCATCGGCAATGCCTGAAACATATCTTCATCTGTAGTGTCGTCTCCCATCGCTATAACAAAATCATAACGTCTGTTGGCTAGCAGACGCCCCACCTCCGAACCTTTATTGCAATCCGGTGATTTGATTTCGATCACTTTATTTCCTTGCAGAATTTGTAGTTTCTGCCGGGTACAGAGCGAAATCAGCGTGTTGACGAGTTGTTGGGCTCTTAATGTGCCGAGCCATGCGTCACTTTCACGATAATGCCAGGCCAGGGCAGTTTCCTTCACTTCCAGATGGGAACGGGGAGTACGGTCTACAAACATTTGAAGAATAGAGAGAATACCTGCTCCCCATTCTATCTTCTTTATGTTTTTATGCCAGACTCCGTTCTCTTTGTAGAAAGCCCCATGTTCGGCAGCCATAGAAATAGGAAGGGTGCCAAGCCATTTTTCTAATGTAAAGTGATCCCGCCCGCTATTGATAACAATATGATTGGCGGGATCGCTAGCCAGTTGTTGTAGAATAGAAATGAGTTCCGGTGTAGGTTGTGCATCCTCGGGACGTGGTTTGAGAGCCGTCAGTGTACCATCATAGTCCAGCAGAATCAGGCGTTGTTTGGCTTGGTTATACTTGAGTTTGATTTGTGCAATGCTAGCGGCTACGATACGTTTTTTTCGTAGCATATCGTTTTTCATACATGTCGCGTTCAGTTCATTGACAAAGTCGGCTGCCCATTTGTTGACTGTCTGTACGGACAGAATGCTTTGCATACGTTGCAGGCGTTGTTTTTGTTCCTCTTCGGGCATTTCAAGTGCCTGGCAAATAGCATTTTCTATTTGTTCCGTATCGTTCGGGTTGATTTGGATAGCGTCCGTCAATTCTACGGCGGCACCTGCCATTTCGCTAAGGATAAGTACACCGGGATTGTCGCATTTGGTAGCTACGTATTCTTTGGCTACCAGATTCATTCCGTCCCGAAGTGGAGTGACGAGGGCTATGTCGGCCACATAGTACATGGCAGTCAGTTCTTCCAGTGAAAAGCCATGATAGAAATAACATACGGGAGTCCAGTTCATTGTGGAGTAACGTCCGTTGATAGAGCCGATTTCTTCGTCAATTTTTGTTTTTAGTTCCGCATAGCTGCCTACATGGTCGCGTGAAGGGACAATGACCATTGCCAATGTAACTTTACCGTGATATTCGGCATGATGTTCGAGGAAGGTGGCAAAGCCACGAAGACGGTGCAATATGCCTTTGCTGTAATCCAGTCTGTCTACTGACAGGATCAGTTTATGCTCGCCGAAAAGTTTCCGGGTTCGTTCAATGGCCTGATGTACTTCTTTATTTTCTGAAGCCTGATGATAGGATTCATAGTTGATTCCCATCGGCAATGCTTCTACTCTGACCATCCGGTTGTTGATCTGTACTTCATCCAGTTTGAAGTCGAGATGCAGCACACGCTCTACGGCACTGATGAAGTGACGCATATAGTCATGAGTATGGAAAGCAATGAAGTCTGCTCCCAGCAAACCCTTCAGAATCTCGGCACGCTCCGGAAGAATACGGAAGAGTTCGTAAGAAGGGAACGGGATATGATGGAAATAACCGATACTTAGTTCCGGATATATTTTCCTCAACATTCCGGGAAGTAGCATCAGTTGATGATCCTGTATCCATACCTTATCGCCGGGACGTATCAGCCGGCAAATCTCCTCACAGAAGAGTCGGTTGACTTGTTGATAGGATTGCCAGAAACAGTTCTTATATAAGGTATAAGCATAAAAGTAATGACACAAAGGCCAGATAGTACTGTTACTGTATCCTTCGTAATAGTTTTCAATTTGCTTTTCCGACAAGAAGACCGGATGAAAATTCATTTCCTGTAGTTTCTCGTTAATCTCTTGCTGGTCCTTCTCTTCATTTGTACATATTCCGGGCCAACCTATCCAGTGCTTCTCATAAGAAGTCTGGAGAGAATCCAAACCTGTTGCCAGTCCGCCTTCGCTACGCGAAAATACGAATGTGCCGTTTGTGTCGGCTACTTTGACAGGTAATCTGTTTGCAATAATATAAAGTTTCATATCTATTTCTTCGCAAAGCATGTACCAATTGACTTATGTTGATGCTTAACCGTTTATTATCAACAGATTATAAAGATGTAGTATCCTCCTTTTGTCTTTTCAAAATGAAAATCCCCTTTCAAAATGATAATTTGTTTATTTTTTCTCTTCTGAAATCACGAAAAAACAGAAAGTCTTTCAAAATAGAATCCTTTTTTCAAAATGGAAGGGTGTGTCGGATGGTAAGAAAGTAACTGCCTGTCTGTATCTGTTTGAATGTTAGCTTATTATGTATTCTTTGTTTTTTGTGGCACGCATTTGGCATGAAGAATGGCAAGTAAAAATTTATAGTAATCATTTAAAAGGTAAAAACATGGGAATAACACTATCATTTATTTTCTGCCTGTTGAGCGGTTTCGCTTGTTTCTGGCTGTTCTGGAAATGTGTAGACTGGTTTGAGAATATTTAAAGAAAAAAGGAGAATTGATTATGTACACAGCATTATTCGTATTAGGTATTGCAATCTTCGGTTATTTGATGTATGTGCTCATCAAACCCGAGAAGTTTTAAAGTAACACACACAGTTTAAGGTAAAAAGTATATGAATACAGAAATTTTAGGCGTGGTTGTTCAGATAGCCTTGATGGTGATTCTGGCTTATCCACTGGGAAAATACATTGCCAAGGTCTACAGAGGAGAAAAGACCTGGTCTGATTTTATGGCTCCTATCGAAAGAGTCATTTATAAAGTTTGTGGAATCGACCCCAATGAAGAAATGAACTGGAAACAATTCCTGAAAGCATTGTTGATTTTGAATGCTTTCTGGTTTTTCTGGGGAATGGTACTCTTGGTTTCACAAGGATGGTTGCCTTTAAACCCGGACGGCAACGGACCGCAGACTCCGGATCAGGCATTCAATACTTGTATTAGTTTTATGGTGAACTGTAACTTACAGCACTATAGCGGTGAAAGCGGACTGACTTATTTTACTCAATTGTTCGTCATCATGCTTTTCCAGTTTATTACCGCAGCAACAGGTATGGCTGCTATGGCAGGTATTATGAAGAGTATTGCTGCAAAAACAACCAAAACGATTGGTAACTTCTGGCAATTTCTGGTAATAAGTTGTACGCGTATCTTATTACCTCTTTCTCTGATTGTAGGTTTTATCCTGATTCTTCAGGGAACTCCGATGGGATTTGACGGTAAGATGAAAGTCACTACTCTTGAAGGTCAGGAACAGATGGTTTCTCAAGGTCCTACGGCCGCAATTGTTCCTATTAAACAGTTGGGTACGAATGGCGGTGGATATTTTGGCGTGAACTCCTCTCATCCATTGGAAAATCCGACTTATCTTTCTAACATGGTAGAATGTTGGTCTATCTTGATTATCCCGATGGCGATGGTATTTGCACTGGGTTTCTATACCCGCAGAAAGAAGTTGGCTTACAGTATATTCGGAGTAATGCTTTTCGCTTTTCTGGTCGGTGTGTGCATTAATGTCAGTCAGGAAATGGGGGGTAATCCGCGCATCGATGAGCTGGGAATTGCACAGGACAATGGTGCGATGGAAGGTAAGGAAGTGCGTTTGGGAGCCGGAGCAACCGCGTTGTGGAGTATTGTAACGACCGTAACTTCCAATGGTTCTGTGAATGGTATGCATGATTCTACCATGCCTCTGTCCGGTATGATGGAAATGTTGAATATGCAGATTAATACCTGGTTTGGCGGTGTAGGTGTAGGGTGGATGAACTACTATACATTCATTATCATTGCAGTGTTTATCAGCGGTTTGATGGTGGGACGTACACCGGAATTCCTCGGTAAGAAAGTAGAAGCCCGCGAAATGAAAATCGCTACGATTGTAGCTCTGCTTCATCCGTTTGTAATCTTGGTGTTTACGGCAATCTCAAGTTATATTTATGTACACCATCCAGATTTTGTGGAAAGTGAAGGTGGATGGTTGAACAACTTAGGATTCCACGGTTTGAGTGAACAGCTTTACGAGTACACCTCTTGTGCTGCCAATAACGGTTCCGGTTTCGAAGGCTTGGGTGATAATACTTATTTCTGGAACTGGACATGTGGTATCGTTTTAATTCTGAGTCGCTTCCTTCCTATTATCGGACAGGTTGCCATTGCCGGGCTACTGGCGCAGAAGAAATTCATACCGGAAAGTGCCGGTACGTTGAAGACGGATACATTGACTTTCGGAGTAATGACATTTGTAGTTATCTTCATTATTGCCGCTCTGTCATTCTTCCCGGTACATGCATTGAGCACGATTGCTGAACATTTAAGTTTGTAATACTGAATTAGAGAAGATATGAAAGATAATAAATCAGCTTCTTTGTTTCCAAAGGAGCAAGTTATAGAAAGTTTGAAACAATCATTCGTGAAACTGAACCCACGAATGATGATAAAGAATCCGATTATGTTTACGGTAGAGGTGGCTACGGTAGTCATGCTGCTTGTGACGCTCTACTCCATTGTTAATTCTTCACAGGGTTCGTTTGCTTACAACATTGCCGTGTTTATCATTCTGTTTATCACTTTGCTGTTTGCCAATTTTGCCGAAGCTATTGCAGAGGCACGTGGTAAAGCACAGGCCGACAGTTTGCGTAAGACTCGTGAAGAGACACCGGCAAAGAAAGTGGAAGGCAATAAAATCGTTACTGTCAGTTCTTCACAGTTGAAGAAAGGGGATGTGTTTGTCTGCGAGGCAGGAGATGTGATTCCTTCCGACGGTGAGATTATTGAAGGGTTGGCTTCTATTGATGAAAGTGCCATTACCGGTGAGTCTGCTCCGGTCATTCGTGAGGCAGGTGGCGACAAGAGTTCGGTAACAGGAGGCACGAAAGTACTGTCCGATCATATAAAGGTGATGGTGACTACCCAACCGGGAGAAAGTTTTCTTGATAAGATGATCGCATTGGTGGAAGGTGCTTCCCGCCAGAAAACCCCGAATGAGATTGCGTTGACTATTTTGCTGGCAGGTTTTACGCTTGTTTTCGTCATTGTGTGTGTGACTTTGAAACCGTTTGCCGATTATAGTAATACGGTCATCACTATTGCTTCGCTTATTTCTTTGTTTGTGTGTCTGATCCCGACAACTATCGGTGGACTTCTCTCTGCCATCGGTATTGCCGGTATGGACCGTGCACTTCGCGCCAACGTGATTACTAAATCCGGTAAAGCGGTTGAAACTGCGGGCGATATTGATACATTACTGCTGGATAAAACGGGTACTATCACCATTGGTAATCGTAAAGCAACTCATTTCCATACAGCTCCGGGTGTCGATCTGCACGATTTTGTGGAAACTTGTCTGTTGTCTTCCTTATCCGATGAAACGCCGGAAGGTAAGTCTATCGTAGAATTGGGACGTGAGTCGGGCATTCGTATGCGTAATCTGAATACAACAGGAGCACGTATGATTAAGTTTACGGCTGAAACCAAATGTTCGGGAGTAGACCTGGCAGATGGAACGCAGATTCGTAAAGGTGCTTTTGATGCCATCCGTAAGATGGTGGAAGGTGACGGGAATGAATTTCCGAAAGAAGTGGAAGAGATTATTTCTTCTATCTCAAGCAATGGTGGTACACCGCTGGTAGTATGTGTAAACAGAAAGGTGACTGGTGTTATTGAACTGCAGGATATTATCAAACCGGGTATTCAGGGACGTTTCGAACGTCTGCGTAAGATGGGAGTGAAGACGGTAATGGTGACAGGTGACAACCCGTTAACTGCAAAATATATTGCTGAAAAAGCCGGTGTGGATGATTTTATCGCCGAAGCGAAACCGGAAGATAAGATGGAATATATCAAGAAGGAACAGCAGGCTGGTAAATTGGTTGCAATGATGGGAGACGGAACGAACGATGCTCCTGCTCTGGCACAGGCCAATGTAGGTGTAGCCATGAATAGCGGTACACAGGCAGCGAAAGAAGCTGGTAATATGGTCGATTTGGATAACGACCCGACGAAGTTGATCGAGATTGTGGAAATCGGTAAACAATTACTGATGACACGTGGTACGCTGACTACTTTCTCTATCGCCAATGACGTAGCGAAGTATTTTGCTATCGTTCCGGCCTTGTTTATGATCGCTATTCCCGAACTGGCTGCTCTGAATATCATGCATCTGCATAGTCCTGAAAGTGCTATTCTTTCGGCAGTCATTTTTAATGCGATTATTATTCCGATTCTGATTCCGCTGGCTTTGCGTGGTGTGCAATACAAACCGATAGGTGCAAGTGCTTTGCTTCGCCGTAATCTGCTGATCTATGGTGTGGGTGGTGTGATTGCTCCTTTCGTGGGAATCAAATTGATAGATTTAATAGTAGGTTTATTCTTTTAATTAAAAAACAATAGCAATGAAAACTTTATTGAAGTCATTAAAAATAACACTTGCTTTTTGTGTCTTTTTCTCCGTGTTCTATATCCTTATCCTGTGGGTGTTCGCACAGGTAGCAGGTCCTAATAAAGGAAATGCCGAGGTGGCTACGCTGGATGGGAAAGTAGTGGGAGCAGCCAATGTGGGTCAGATGTTTACAAAAGATATTTATTTCTGGGGACGTCCTTCTTCTGCCGGTGACGGGTATGATGCGACGAGTTCCGCAGGTAGTAATAAAGGGCCTACGAATCAAGAATATCTGGATGAAGTGAAAGCGCGTATTGATACTTTCCTTGTACATCATCCTTATTTGAATCGTGCGGATGTGCCTGCCGAAATGGTTACGGCCAGTGGTTCGGGACTGGATCCTAATATCACTCCTCAATGTGCGTATGTACAAGTGAAGAGAGTAGCACAAGCACGTGGATTAACAGAAAAACAAGTAAGAGCGATTGTTGATAAAAGCATAGAAAAACCGTTTTTGGGGTTGTTGGGAACAGAAAAGGTGAATGTCTTGAAATTGAATATCGCTTTAGAGGAAAGCAATAAGTAGATGAAGATTGAGCAGCGTTCCTGTCCGGACCGTTTGGGTTATGCCGCGGTTCAAATTAACAGGGTTGGATGGGGCGCTGCTTTTTTACAGGAACATAAAATAGAATTAGATAAGAAGTATGAAAAGTTTTTTTAGTAAAAAGAGTATTTTAGGAACAATGGCTGTAGCAGCCGTATGTATGTTGGGAACTAGCAATGCACAAGCACAAGAGTTTACTATACAAGGTGATTTGGTAAGTTCGTATGTATGGCGTGGTATTTATCAGGGGGGAGCCGCTTCCTTTCAGCCGACTTTGGGATTTAGCGTAGGTAATTTCTCGCTTACTGCATGGGGCTCAACCAGTTTGAGTGAGAGTAATAAAGAAATTGACCTAACCGCAGCTTATAAGTTTGGTGAAGCGGGACCGACACTTTCTGTAGCCACTCTTTGGTGGGACGGACAAGCTGATGTGGCTAATGGAGAACTTACCAATAATTATTTCCATTTTAAAAGTGGAGACACCGGACATCATTTTGAAGCAGGGTTAGCTTATACGCTTCCTATTGAAAAGTTCCCGTTATCTATCGCATGGTATACCATGTTTGCCGGTGCTGACAGAAAAACGACTGATGAGGGGGAGGAAAAGCAGGCATACTCTTCTTACGTAGAACTGAATTATCCGTTCAGTGTGAAAGGAGTTGATCTGAATGCTACTTGTGGAGTGGTTCCTTATAAGACTCCGCAGTATAATGTGAATGGGTTTGCAGTGACGAACCTAGCTTTGAAAGCAACGAAAGCAATAAATTTTAATGATAAGTTTTCATTGCCTATATTTGTACAGGCTATATGGAATCCACGTTTGGAGGACGCCCATTTAGTATTTGGCGTAACTTTAAGGCCATAAAATAAACTCATGAATTTTTGTGAAACCCGTGGTGATCGTGATGATTACTACGGGTTAGGATGTTTAAAATAACAGATTGACGTAATGGATGATAGAGAACATAGTGTACAGTATTTTTTGGATCTGATAAAGAAGTCCCACCGGGGCAAATTCAAGGTCTATATCGGTATGATAGCCGGTGTGGGAAAGTCATATCGTATGCTTCAGGAGGCGCATGAACTGCTGGAGAACGGTGTGAACGTGCAAATCGGCTATATCGAAACTCATGGACGTGCCGGGACGGAAGCATTGCTGCAAGGGCTCCCTGTCATTCCGCGTCGCAAAATCTTCTATAAGGGGAAAGAATTGGAAGAAATGGATCTGGATACGATTATCCGTGTCCATCCAGAAATTGTAATTGTGGATGAACTGGCTCATACGAATGTAGAAGGTAGCTTGAACGAGAAACGTTGGCAGGATGTGATAACTTTGCTGGATGAGGGAATCAATGTGATCTCGGCAATCAATATTCAGCACATCGAAAGCGTGAATGAAGAAGTGCAGGAGATTACGGGTATTGAAGTGAAAGAACGAGTGCCCGACAGTGTGCTTCAGGAAGCGGATGAGGTGGTGAATATTGACTTGACGGCAGAGGAACTGATTGCACGTTTGAAAGCGGGAAAGATCTATCGTCCGGAAAAGATTCAGACGGCATTGGACAATTTCTTTCGGACAGAGAATATTCTTCAGTTACGTGAGTTGGCTTTGAAGGAAGTAGCGTTGCGGGTAGAAAAAAAGGTGGAGAATGAGGTGGTGATGGGAGTAGCCGTCGGACTTCGGCACGAGAAATTTATGGCTTGTATCAGTAGTCATGAGAAAACACCTCGGCGAATTATCAGAAAGGCGGCAAAGTTGGCAACCCGGTATAATACTACTTTTATAGCCCTGTATGTTCAGACTCCGAAAGAGAGTATGGATAGAATTGATCTAGCCAGTCAACGGTATCTGTTGAACCATTTTAAGCTTGTGGCGGAACTTGGGGGAGAGGTGGTGCAGGTGCAGTCGAAGGATATTTTGGGGAGCATCGTCAAGGTTTGTAAAGAGAAACAGATATCGACTGTTTGCATGGGAACTCCTAATTTAAGGTTGCCATACGCTATTTGTTCTATACTGGGATATAGAAAGTTTTTAAATAATTTGTCACAAGCTAATGTAGATTTGATTATACTTGCATAATATTAATCGTATGAACGTTATGAATATTAAAACGAAACTGATTCTCGGTATCGGAATGCTGGCCGGAATGATTATTTTGCTGGTAACACTTTCAGTTGTGAATCTTCAAATTCTGACAGCGACAGAACCTGATAGTCCTGCTGCTACGCCCGGATTGGAACGTGCTTTGTTATGGATTTCCGTAACGGGAGGAATCTGTATCTTGACCGGACTGATATTGCTTTATTGGTTGCCCCGTACTATCAGTAAGCCTATTAAAGAACTGAAAGAGGGAATTCTTGAAATAGCCAATCATAATTATGAGAAGCGTCTGCAGATGAATAATAATGAAGAATTCCGGGATGTGGCGGATAGTTTTAACCGGATGGCGGAGCGTTTGACCGAATATCGTGCCAGTACTTTGTCGGATATTCTTTCTGCAAAGAAATTTATTGAAGCAATTGTAAACAGTATAGATGATCCGGTGATCGGCTTGAATATGGAGCGTGAAATTCTGTTTATCAATGAGAAAGCACTCAATGTCTTGAATCTGAAACGGGAGAATGTGATTCGT
This sequence comes from Bacteroides sp. 2_2_4, assembly GCF_000157055.1. Taxonomy (NCBI): domain Bacteria; kingdom Pseudomonadati; phylum Bacteroidota; class Bacteroidia; order Bacteroidales; family Bacteroidaceae; genus Bacteroides; species Bacteroides sp. 2_2_4. The sequence continues at coordinate 11,683 of NZ_EQ973372.1, forward strand.
CAATCGGCGGAGGAACTGGCTTTGAAGAATGACCTGTTGCGGCGGTTGATCCGTGAACTGGTGACGCCAAGCGAGCAGAAGGAACCATTGAAGATATATGCTGACGACAAAGAGAGTTACTTTAAGGCCTCTTATGTCCCTATCATTAATACGGAGGCTGAAAAAGGGGAACCTCGCAAACTGGGTGATGTTATTTTATTAAAGAATATCACGGAATTTAAGGAACTGGATTCTGCCAAGACTACATTTATCTCGACGATATCTCATGAACTGAAGACTCCGATTGCTGCTATTATGATGAGCCTCCAGCTGTTGGAAGATAAGCGTGTCGGTGCATTGAATGATGAACAGGAGCAACTGTCTAAGAGTATCAAGGAGAATAGCGAGCGTTTGTTGAGTATCACCGGAGAATTGCTTAACATGACCCAGGTGGAAGCCGGAAAACTACAGTTTATGCCGAAGATCACCAAACCGATTGAGTTGATCGAATATGCGATCAAAGCTAATCAGGTGCAAGCGGATAAGTTTAATATCCAGATAGAAGTGGAATATCCGGAAGAGAAAATCGGCAAACTCTTTGTCGACAGTGAAAAGATTGCCTGGGTATTGACAAATCTGCTAAGTAATGCTATCCGTTATTCTAAAGAAAACGGGCGTGTGATTATCGGTGCCAAACAGGATGAAAATATGATCGAACTCTATGTTCAGGATTTTGGAAAGGGTATCGACCCGCGTTATCACAAAAGCATCTTCGACCGTTATTTCCGTGTACCCGGAACGAAAGTACAAGGCAGTGGCTTGGGATTATCTATTTCGAAGGATTTTGTGGAAGCTCATGGTGGTACGCTGACGGTAGAGAGTGAATTGGGGAAGGGAAGTCGGTTTGTGATGCGGTTGAAGGCATAGTTTTGAAGGAGTTTATGAAAGAATTAGACTTCCGACAGGCACAAAATCTGCTTGCCGGAAGTTTCTCTATTCTTTCTTTTTATCGTTTTCTTCTTCTCCAGCATATCCAAATGCCACACAGACCAATAATAAATGGAATGCCATAGCAATAGATAATTTTGATAGTGGATAGATCCATAGGAGTCAGGCTGATATCTTTGTCGAGATAAGGGGCTCTGGAAGAAGATACCGGAAATTCATTATAGCATAGCCAACGGAATGAACCGGGAATCATATTGAAGTTGAATGAATAGATACCCGGTCTTGAGCTTTTTTGTAGTTCGGCATTGCTGAAACAGTCTGCATCACCCAACACAATGATCCGTTGTTTTTTATCTTTGCCTTTTATCTTGCGGGTTAACGCTATTGCCGTGGGATAGGCTCCTAGCTTTTCACCTTGAAGAGAGTCCAAAGAAAGGGAATCATTCACAAAATCTTTTGTTTGATACTCAATCCATGTTTGTTGAGCGTTGCTTTGCAATAAAACTATTGGATGGAATTTTGTTGTATCGACAACTTCCAGAGCAACAGCCGATGGCATGGTGACTGCACTATGCTTCTGCCTGTCAACCATACGTTTATAGAAGCCTCCTATACTGTC
>NZ_EQ973372.1:13444-42616 GCF_000157055.1 Bacteroides sp. 2_2_4
TTAACATCAGAAGGTTGTGCAATGATTCCCGGCAACAGTTTTAAACCGACTTTCCGGAGTAAAGGATTCATTACTTCCTGACGTCCGACGTCGCCCATAATCATCATATTACCTCCGCGTTCAAGAAAACGGTCTATGATTTCTTGTTCTTTGGAACTCATGGAAGAACGCATTTCAGCAATAAGTAATATATTGATATTACTTGGTATATCATTCATATCCTTTAGATTCAGTTCCACCAAATCAAAGCCTTGATTAATCATGGAATAACGAAAGCGTCCATGTGTGGCAAAAAGTGAGTAATCCTGATCTCCCTTTTTAGTGGTGGAACGTTCCTGATGTCCTGTGATGGCGCCTACCTTCACAGGAGTAACAAGCATTTTCTTCAATGCTGCGGAGATTTCTGTTTCAGAAGGGTGATATTCCATATCGTCGAACAAACGAAGGCGGGCTTGTTCACCGGAGCCACGTTCAACAACCCGCACAAATCGATAATTTTCTTTAGCCAAGTCTATTTTTTCTTTCAGTTCTTCGGCGCTTTTAAGCTTTTTAGGATTGAAGTTCTTCTTCTTGGCAACTTCATAAGCTATCTCACGAATGTTTTTATTCGGATATTGGCGATAAAGGGTGCTGTCTTTCGGTGTAGAGTAATAGTAAACATACTCCATTTTTATCTCTGGTTTGAAACGTGTGTACATTTTGAAGCGTGCCATATCCTCTTTTTGCTCTCTTGGAGAAGCGACATCAAATTCTTTATCGAAAATATTGACGTAAGTTGTGATCGTCATAGGTCCGGACAATTGCTCCATTACTTTCTGGCTTTCTTCTGAAAGTGTACGTTGTTTGCTGCGGGTAGCATCATAAAAGCCCATCATTGCCGGACGGGAACTGACAAAGCCGATAACTATAATGGTACATACAGCTAAGGCATAGCGCATTGTTTTTGAAAGGAGTGAGCGACGTGTTTTTTCATTATTCAGTTTAATGACCGATAGCCAGAGGAATAATAAAATTACGGCAAGGAAATAGATAACGTCATCGCTACATATCAATCCTCCAACCATTTCACTGGCACGTCCTTTAATGGATAGCCAATAAGTAATTTCTCTAAAGAATATGGACTCCTGTCCAATTCCTCCCACATAATTGAGAAATGCTAATGCGGAAAGGGTGGCAACAGCTGCCACAACCTGGTAAGATGTGAGTGTGGTCATAAAGAGACCGATAGAACAATAGGTCAGTATCAACAGAAACATGGATAACAATCCCGCCAAGATAAGTGTAATATCGACATGCGGCACGGAGATAAACATTACGATTGTCGGTAGGGCAAGGATGATGACAAAGATTAGGGCAAATACCACCATTGAAACAAACTTGCCGGTAATGATTTGAACACTGCTTACCGGTGATGAATAAAGTAGTTTGATAGAACCTGATGAATATTCACGACTCATTAAATTCATGGTTAATAAAGGAATATACAGATAAATGGTTTCTTGTATTACTTCATATATTCCTTTGAGACCAAGGACAAAACCGGCTGTGACGCTAAAAGTGATCGTGTTGCCCAATGCTTTTATTTTTACTATTTCCGTCAGGATATTCATAAAGTCGAATCCTACTTGGCATGTAAATGCGACCAGCAGCAACCATGCGACCGGTGAGTAAAAGAGTACCGCTAGTTCGGTACGGGCTATTCTAAGTATAAGTCTTAAGTTCATCTTTTTCTCTTATTAATTTCTTCTGCGGAAAAACCAGATGCCAACTCCTATAAGTAAGAGGATAGCTGGTATAATGATTATGAAAATAGTTTTCATTGTACCAATATCTTTCACTCCGATCGAAAGTTTATTGTCGGTACAATGGGGACGGCGTATGTCGATTGGAAATTCTCCTCCGGAAAGCCAGCGGAAGCTTTCGATAATCAGATTAAAGTTTCCTGATCTATATCCTTCGCGTGAAAGAGTCAGTTCGGTGTTGCTTATGCAATCCGCATCACCAGAGATGATAATACGCTGCTCTTTATCTTTCAGTTGGCGTGAAAGGGCATAAGCTGTGATATAGGTTTGTTCTTTCTCTCCTGCCGAAGCATTACATTCTACTGGTGATTCCTGTAAATCTGTTTGTTCTTTTTCAATCCATACACCTTTGGCATTTGTTTCAAGAATCGGAGTATATTGGAAGCCGTAATCGTTGTCGGAGCATGTAAGGGCTACACATCCGGGCATAGAGACACGTAAATCATATTTGGGAAAATCATCTTTGAATCCGAATGTAAGTTTTCCCGATTCATGGGTTGCCTTGGCTAGAATCAGATTAGGAGAGAAATCAGCGGAAGATTGTGCCAGTTGGTATTCTTCCATCTTGATACCGAGTTTGCTTAAAAAAGGATTCATAACTTCTTGCCTGCCTGTATCGGTGAGAATAAATAAATTACCTCCACGAGCCAGGTAAGCCTCCAGTTGATTTTCTCCTTTTTCTGTAAGCGGGGTTCTCATTTCTGCAAGAACCACAATATTGATTAGGGAAGGAATGGTGTCTCCGTGAGAAATGTCGATCTCGCAGACATCAAAGCCTTGATTAATTAAGGCGGCTCTGGAATATTTTTCAATGGAGAAATTGCTGTAATCGCGGTCACCGGATTTGGACACCTCACGTTCACCGTCTCCTTTGATAAAGGCAACAGTGGGAGGAGTTGAAATCATCTTTTTGATGGCTGCTGTAATTTCCGCTTCGGATGGCGTTGCATCCATATCTTCAAAATCACGGATGAAGGTACGTTTTCCATCTTGCGTTTCCATAATGCGAACAAATGTATTTTGTTCTTCACGCAGGTCGATGATTTGGCGGATTTCTGCCGGGGATTTGAATAAATGAGGATTCAAGTTATAAATCATGGTCATATAATCACGCATCTCATCTACTGTTTTGCCTTGAAACTTAGGATTATTTGCAACGCCGTTGGGGGCGAAATCATAATAATAGACATATTTCACTTGCAGGTCCGGTTTAGCGAGACAATAAGGTTCGAAGATTGTTTCATTCGCTTTCTTCATGATAGGGAGGTAGCGATATGATTTGTTATCAAGTAGGTTAACATAATTGGTAATAGTTACCGGTCCTGTCAATTTAGCTAATACGTGTTGGCTATTTTCGGTAAGTGAGTTTAGTTTTGTGCGTGTTGTATCCCATACCTTGATCATTCCCGGACGTGAAGTGAAATAGCCAATTGCCATTGCTGCGACAAAAAATCCCAGATAACTGATTGCTTGCCGGAACCGACTGATAGTTCGTCGGTCGGATGTAAGTTTGAAAGTGGTAAATGTCAGGAAAAGGGTTACTACGACCACGAAATAAATCACATCTTCACTCCGAATTACTCCATTCAGCATATCGATTGTTCTTCCGTTTATTGACAGCCAATAAGTCAGTTCGCGTATAAAATCGTATTCCTGGCCGATATTTCCTACAAAATTCAGTATGGCTAATACAATAAGTGTCCCAACTGCTGCTACTACTTGATAAGTCGTGAGTGAGGACATAAAGAGCCCGATAGCGCAATAGGCGCATATTAATAAATAGAGTCCTAGAAGGGCGACTAGTACAGGAGCCCAATCAAAAGAAGGGATTACCAAACTGCCATAAATAGCACTGGCTATCGGGACAAGCATCAGACAGCAACCAAATCCGATGGCTGCAAGATATTTACCCAATACGATCTGACTACTGGTGACTGGGGATGAATATGCCAGTTTGATTGAACCCGATGCCGTTTCGCGACTGATGAGTCCCATTGTCAACAATGGAATATAGATGTATATGTTTGATACGACGGAGGACAAAAAGCCGTAACTACCTAAGAAGCAGATACTGCTCAAAGATACTTCCTTGCCGCCTGACAGATCATAGTCGGTCACTATATTCTCCATCAATGACGTAAAACTTGCTGTTGTCAGGAATGAGAAAACAATCAATATGAACCATGCAATCGGCGAATAGAATAAAATAGCCAGATCGGTTCGGGCAATACGCATTATAATCTTTAAATCCGTCATGTTAGATATTATTTTTAAGTTTTCCCGATAGTTGTGCAAAGATTATGTCAAGAGAGCAGCGTTCCATCGTGATTTCTTTCAGTCGCCATTCGTTTTGTATGCTTAAGGCTACTACTCGTTCAGTTATGTTTTCATCGTCATCAAAGCGTATCCGGAATGTACCGGGATAGAGTTCTTCTATATTCAACACATGTTCTATCTTTGCTAGTTCTTCTATAGAAGGGGGAAGGGCAAATGTAACGGTGAAACTACTTGGAACCACATAGTTATCAAAGTCTTTCATGCTACCTGAAAATACGACTTTACCATGTTCAATCATGCGAATATCATTGCAGGTAGCTTGCACTTCCGACAGGATATGAGTGGAGAGTAGGACAGAATGATCTTCAGCAATTTCTTTAATCAGATTGCGTATTTCGACAATTTGGTTAGGATCAAGCCCGTTTGTAGGTTCATCAAGTACTACGAATGGAGGATTATGTACAATAGCCTGTGCAATTCCTACTCTTTGTTGATATCCGCCTGAAAGATTCTTTATCAGGCGTTTGCTAAAATGGGCAATAGCGCAACGTTCTTTAGCTATTTCTACAGCTTCACGAATTTTTGATTTCTCCATTCTCCGCAGTGTGGCACAGTGTATGAGATATTCGTCGACAGTCAAGTCCGGATGGAGAGGTGGTTTTTGAGGTAAGAAACCAATATGTTTTTTTGCTTCAACCGGATTTTTTCGTAGATCGATGCCATTGATAAATACATCCCCTTCCGTTTGATTTAAAACTCCACAGATGATATTCATAGTGGTGGACTTACCTGCTCCATTAGACCCTAACAGACCTAATATTCCTGTTTTCTCAATAGAAAAATTGATATCGCGAATGGCCCAATCTACACTATAACGATGAGATAAATGCTTGACTTCGACAATAGGAGTACTCATACTTTTTATTTTAAATGATTAATAGATTTCTTATTCATATTACCATGCAACCCCTCTTGAAATATCCATCCGGTTCGATTTGATTTTTCTGAATTTCCAGGAGAAATTTATGGTAAAATACCGCCCGAAGTTCTCTCTGTCAATATAACTGGTATGGTTATCTTTCATTTGGATAATACGGTTATGATATGAATTTAATAAGTCAAATGCTGTAATGCTTACTTCTGCCTGTCGGTTGAATACTTTCGCTCCAGCATAAATATTTAAGATATTTTCTTTATCAATTTGATGATAGGTTTTGTTGTTCTGATGTTGATAGGTATATGATACCTTTGTAAAGAAGTACTTCAACATGGGAGTGCACGTCATGTCTACCGTTAAACGATTTGTTAATATCCGGTTCGATTGGTCATTCACTTTATTGGAGGCTTGTCGATAGTGGATGCTCCAATAGGCTGATGCACGTAATCGAGGAATCAGATTGGTAGCGAATCTGGTTCCTATCCTTGTTGTGCTTATTTTCGTTATATCCCGTATATTATCATAGTAGTAAGGCAAATGTTCATACTTATTGTTAATATTAACATCTAAATTGGATTTGATTTTTACGATGGGATACATCCAGGAAATATCCCAATCTATATTCCATGCTCCATTTAGATTGTCGTAACTGCTGAGCGTACTATTTGCAATAGCCGTATAGTTAAAATCAGGCAAGTAAGTTGCTTTGTTAAAATAAGTGCTCCTATTGGAGATGCTGTTTTTTATGAAAGCTAGAGTTAATTCCGAATTTATCAAATGTCCGTAGTCATTAAAGCGATACTGTTCTTTCCACCAAATTTTATGTATGGTACTGGCTTTCAGATTTGGATTTCCACTGCTGATAAAGTAAGGATTAGAGTTGTTGACTTCTGAACGTAGTTGTGCTATATTGGGGAGTTGACTATTTATGGTATATTTGATTGTGTGCTCTGCTTTTTCACTAAATCTTCCTCCTAAAGAAATTTGTACTTCTCCTTTTAATGCGTTAAATGATTTTTCAAATTTTGTTTGTGCCGTTTCTTTTCTATCCTTAATAATGGAATGTTTCCACCCTGCTGAAATATCAATGTTGAAGATTCCCAAATCGGGTAGAATAACGGTCGTTTCAGGGGTATGTTCTATCAGGGAATTTCGGTAATTATATGTATTTGTAGGGTCTGTTTCTCCTGTTATTTTGTTCCATGCAAGCTGATTGATATGGCGATTGTCCGATACAAAATTGTATATTAATTCGATGAATGAATATTTATCTTTTGATAACATGCGCTTTAATCCTGTTTTGGCTTCCCATTTATTTCCTCTTCCATTTGTTGGAATGGCTATGATCTCTTGTAGACTTCCACTAGCCTCATTTTGTGTTTTGTTTTCCCGGTTTTCTTCTCCGTTGGACGAGCTATTCGAATAGTTCGCGTTGACGGAATAGTTCCAGTCTCCGAAGAATTTATTCCAACTAACTGCTCCTTGCATCTCTTGAGATTTACCATTGCCATTTTGTTGTAAAATGCCGGTAGATTGGATCTCATCTATGCTATTTGTTATTTGTTGCAATGTATGTTGTTTTGAATGATTAGTCGATAATGTATAATCAATAATCAGATTGCCCCATTTCTTATCATTCATACTGAATCCAGTACTCATAGTATGTTTATTATACTGATTTGTGTTCTGATATTGGTTTAGATAGCTCTTTTGCCAGAAGGCATCTGTAGCGAAGTATTCTTGTTCAGTTCGGGTATTTGCTTCTGTTGCGCTTCGTGCAAACTGATAGCTGCCTTTTATTTCTTTATAAAATCCTGTCTCTTTTTCCCAACGACGGGACAGATTGATGCCTCCAAAGCTATTTTCACTGTAAGTTTGCGATGGGTTCTTGGTACTGAGGAACATTTGCGGTTGATTGGTTGTTCTATTTAAATTGTTGTGCATGGTATTGATCGCTACCAACATTTTCTGAGAAGAAGTTAAATGTACCTCCTATGCCATAGCGTACATCATGGTCTGCAAGTTGTTTTTTTTCCTATATTTCCTCCGATACTTGCTATTAGATTCCCTTCCTTCGAGTTTACTAATTTGCTTTTTGTCTCAATATTCAGAACTCTGCGTTTCTTACCTTTTCTGTTTTTACGTGTTTGCTCTTTATGCTCATCTTCATCATAAGCGGATATATATACAACATCATTGGCAGGAAGGTGATTCAATGCATTCATTGGATTCTCTCCAAAAATCTTTTTGCCGTCAACGTATGTCTTTTCTACATCTTTTCCAGCAACTTTTACACTCTTTTCCGAAACTTCTACTCCCGGCATTTGTTCCAGAATATTTCGTGCCACATCATCTTCCAATATGTTGATTCCTTGTGGATTAAAACGGATAGTATCGCCTCGATATACCATAGCGGGAATTTTGCCTTTTATTGTTACGGCCTGTAATTGTATAACGCGGTCGGTCAGATAAAAGTCTTTTTGTGTAGTTTGTCCCTCGTGTACATAAAGTGTATCGGAATCTGCGATGAATCCGTCGGCCCACACGATGGCTCGTGCGATACCGACGGGAACTTTATTCCAAAAGAAAAAAACTGAACTTTTATAATCTTCTTTCAATGTATCTTTACCACATATCAGATTTGCCTTGACTGCATCAAGACTTACTTGCATAATACTTGTGCGCAGCTTTACTTTTCCATATTTAGTAACCTTTTGTTGTATAGTAGTGGAATCTGGTGGAGTTATCTTTTGAGCATACAGTATGTGTATATTACAGAGAGAGAGTAATATACATGAAATATAGATTATAGAAGTTACATTTTTCATCGAAGGCTACATTTAAAAATTAGATTTTGTAAATGGAAATAAGTTTTCAGATGTATAATCTAACTGTTGAGCATCAGAACGCATCTGTACTCTAATGACACCTGTATTTGCTTTAATTGTAACTTCCATAGGTATACCTATATAAGAAAAAGCTAATATAAGATTCATATTTTGCCGGACATCGGCCTATATTCGCGTATGCTTCCATCGTTTGTAGTACCTTCGTAGTTCGATTTCACTTTACCAAACCGATAAGCAAAATTTATGGTGAAAAACCGTCCATAATAATTTATCCACGTGTTTTGAATGTAGTTGGAATACATTTGGCTGTTGAAAGTCCGATGACTATTTAGTAGATCATATGCGGCAATACTAATGTCTCCTTTGCGATTTAACACTTTACAGCCTATGTTCAAGTTTAGGGTGTGATTGCGGTTAATCTCTTTATTGATTCCATAATCACGGCTGAAAATGAAATTATAATGACTACTTAGATAGAAGTATTTACATATTTGGCTTATATCAAATGTTGCTCCTGCCGTTTGATAGAATGTTTTACTTGTATAATTTTCAGTATTGATGCTATGTACATAATGAGTATTGGCACTGATTGTTATTTTTAATCTTTTAGTTAGATTACAGAGTAGAAAATGTTCGAGCGATGGATCATAGGTACGTGTTGTAGTCTTATTTTCTCCTATATAATATGGGTTATGTTCGTAGTTGAATCCGGTAGATAAGGCATATTTGGATTTTATACTACGTATAGGAGCCTGCCATATCAGTTTGCCTTTTATGTCCCAATATCCTTCTACGTTTTCAAAACTAATTAGAGAACTGTGTGCAGGTGCTGTGTATTGCAATCCCGGTAGATAAGTTTCGGCATTGTAATAGGTTGTCTTTGCAACAGGAGAGTGCTGGCGGATAGAGGCATTGATAATAACACCTATGGTGTGGTTATGTTTTCCTAACATACGATTGCAATTGAAGAGGAACGAATGTAGATATGATTGTTTTAAGTTGGGATTTCCACTGCGCAGCATGTAAGGATTGCTGTTATCTATTTGTGGGCGTAACTGCACTATGTTTGGTGCAAAATTATGCAGTCTGTAAGCGGCACTCCATGACTTTGTTATATCTGTATGCACAAAAGATATTGCTACTGTTGGAGAGATGAATGTTTTACGGTAGTTGTCCATTTCTTTTTCTTTCCGCTTAAGTGTAGTTTCCTTCAGTCCGGCTGAAATGTCACAACTTGTTTTTTGAAAGGGAAAAAAGTGAAATGAAACTTCCTGTTTTTGTGTCAGGTTATTTATTTTATAACTATATGTATTGGCTTCGTCTGTTTGTGGATTTGTGGGGCTCAACATATTCCAGGCGAATTGGTGTTTCCATCCGTTTTCGTATTTAACGGAATAGTCAAAAGATATTTGGGTGTCATTTTCTGGATTCAGTATATATATTAATTGCGCATTGCCGTTCCACTCCGTATTGCGGAGTTTTGATGGAATAGTCAGATAAGTTTGTGTTGTCGAACTTTCTAATGTGTCTATCCGTAATGAATGATTTTTGCCTTTATTTATATCTACTGAACTTTCTAATGTATATCCGATTCTGTCGGTAATACTGTTGACATAACTGACATCTTCCTTCACATGAAAATTCTTGTTTAGATTATCGTAATGCATCAGGCTTTTCGATGTTTGAAGATTGTTTTCTTCATTATAGATGTAAAGCGATTGCCAATCTTTGTTGTTGTTATATGTTATAAGCTGGTTCCAACGGAATTCTCCCCATTTGTCATTTGAATTGGAGAAAGAAAATTCGGAATAGTGATTTTGTTTTCTGTCACTGTTGCTATTTTGTTCTTCATAAAGGCGCTGCTGATAATTGTTGCTAGGAAAATAATGTTGTTCGGATCGTGTATTTGTATTATCGCGATTATATCCGAAAGTGTAAAATGCTCTAAATGTACCGTATGTTCCATTTTCTGTGTCCCATGAGCGTTCCGTAGCCAGATCTGCATAAGTCGTTTCGTTGTAAGTACTACCAGGATCGGAAATGGAAAGAACATTTTTGATATTATTTGATTTTCGGTTGATATTATTGTGAAATACATTACTTGTGAGTAAAAATTTCTCGGAGAAAAAGTTAGTGGTGAGTCCGAGCCCTTTACGGAACTTTCCTCTGTCGTTCTTTGAGTCCATGTTGCTGCCTGTACTAGCCAATAGGTGTGCTTTCCATGAGCTGATGAGTTTGCTTTTGGTTTCTATGTTGAGCACTCTGGTGAGATCCCCTCTGTACATTAGTTTTTTTGTTTTCGTATTTTCATATTCATCATAAGCCTTGATTTTTAATACATCTGTTGCAGAAAGATTCTTTAGTGCTGCCATTGGGTCACTTCCGAATATTAGTCTGCCGTCTATATAAGTTTTGGTTACTTGTTTTCCCATGATTTTGACGGAATGGTCGTCAGTCTCTGTTCCGGGAAGTTGCTCGACTATATTCATAGCGACATCCCCTTCTTGTATGTTGACTGCCTTCGGGTTGAATATTAGCGTGTCGCCATTTTGGGTCACAATGGGGATTCTGCCCTTGATGGTGACTTCCTCCAGTTGGATGGATTCATCCAAAATTTCTATGTAAAGATTAGAATTCTTTCCAGCTATTATATTTAATTCTTTTTCAACTTTCCGACACCCTATTGCAGTGATAATGAGTTTTGCTTTTCCTGTTTTTATGGGTTTGAAACGGAATACTCCATTTATGCTTGTTGTTTTCAGTGTGTCTTTTGCATAGATCAAAAAGATATTGGCACCGTCTAATGAACCATTAGACCCATTTTCTTGTTTGTGTATAATAAATCCCGATAGCTCATTTGTTTTATCTTGAGCATTTATCGGTAAAGTAATGTATAACAATAAAAAAATAGAAATAAATTTTTTCATATTGCTGTTTTATAAAAAGTTTAGTGATAGTATGTGATTCTTGTTATTTCTGTAGGGTTTGTGTATCTTCTACTAAAAAGAAATTAACAACTTCATGCCCTCCAATTTTTGGGGCTTGTGTTACATATCCTATATAGCTTGCTACGAGTATTTTTTGACTCGCATTAGAAACTCTTAGACTATATTGGCCATCAATGTCAGTAACTGTCCCATTAGAAGTCCCCAATTCGACAACATTAGCTCCAATTATTGGTTCTCTTGTTCCAGCATCATACACAATTCCTTTTATTAATTTTCCAAATATTCCTTTTGATGAGATACCAAACTGATCTTTATTGTTTTCTAGAATTTGTTCGCTATTTTTTTCATCTTTGACTTTTGTTGTTGGAGAAGAATTTGAATTCTGTGCAAATGTGCACGTCATTGTAGTAAATATGAATACAATGAATAAAATAATCTGCTTCATAATATAATTTTTTTAATTGTTATACATTTTACTATCACTAAACTTTTTATAAACATACACGTTGAATGGTGAGGAAAGGCTAAATTACCCTGTCAATCATCGCTATCAAATAATCGCATTTTCCACGTTCAATATCATTACTAGCCAAAGAACGAGCTTGTATCAAATAGCGACGTGCACTTTTCAACTTATCATAGCAAATGGCTTCGATATCTGTACCGGAGTAAAAATTAACAGAAGTCATAGGTTCCATACCAGATTGTTTTTCTGTTGCAGATATAGGGGCTAAAGTTGTCAGCAATCCTAATGCTTGTAACTTATGATTAGTTTGCTCGTTGAGAGCAATAGAAGTAATTTTTGTTGATACAGCCTTATCAATAGCCTTTAATGTAGGACACATTCCTTTTAAAGAACTGATATATACAGACAGTTGTGCAATCATTGGAGCACTTAAAGGTTTCCCATTTAAAGTTTCTTTGAATAATTGTTTCTCTATATCATTCAAATATGCTTCCTGGGTATATGGTTTAGTTGATTTCTCTACGCTCAATCCCATGCGCATCAAACGAAACATTAATGACATCATTGGATACCCGTTATTGTAAATCCATGTTGACATATCAGGATTGACACCACCTAAACGCAAAAAATCCTTATTAGAGTCTAGCCAACTTAAATCATAGAAGGTACTGAATATCTTTTGTAAGACTTTCTTTTGCATATCTGCCGATACCGGTTGATATGAAGGTACATTGCTTTTTTCGTTGGCTTCATTGATATAAATACCTCCGATATAAGAAGATACAGGTGACAATGTTTTATTGATTAATTCAATAATCACAAAATCAGGAAATAACTCCCGGTAATCATTGGGAATATTATTGTCGTGAAACCAGGCAGGACTATTTTTAACTACATACTTCACATGAGCGATTTGTGCATTTAAAGAGGCTATCGGATCATTACCTAAATCATAGTTTTGGCAACGCGGGTCTGTAGCATAAGCTGGTGAACGCTTTCCATAGAAATAGCGTGGATCTCCATCGTGTTCCATAGCCCATTTCTTCAACATGTCTGATTCATTTTCACTGGTGGCGGCATACAGATATTTGAGCGTAAATGCATCACATACACCCGGTTTGTCGACAATCAATACCACTCCTTTTTCTTTATCACCGGGCTGTGCCAGATAATTGTATAATACGTTGTCCATGACTGAAGCTGTGATACCATATTTTTGAGTAAATTCAGGAGAACGCAGTTCTTCAGGGGAGTATGCTGCAGAACCAGCCAAATTAGTTGCCAATCCCAAACTAAGACCAAATGCTTTTAGCATACGTGCTGTCAGATTCTCACAGATCACCTCATCGGCAATGTAATAAGTCCGGAAGCGCGGATCAATCTCTGCCATTTGGTATACTCCATTGCGACGTACGCTGACGGCAAGGTTGCGTGGTACTCCTATCTTGGTACTTAAAATTTCTCCAGTGCGTAAGTCTGTGACATTGTATGCGGTAACTTCCGAGTTGTTGTTATTCAGAAAAGCAATCGTATTTATCATTGGGTTATTAGCACGGAAAGTTGAATCTTTCTCATACGGTTTTATTATGATTGGTTTTCCTATTCCTAAGTCTTCAAATATTATATTCCATTCATCTGCACTTTTTTGGATGGCTTTTACCCAGCTATCTTGAATCAGAGTGTCGATGTAGAAGACAACAGGTTGTTGCGTCGTTATATTACGCCGTGTTACATAATATCCTTTCTTGAAACGTTTTTCATTACGATAGTCTGTGTATGATATATACCCTGTTCCTACACGTGGGTTGGCTTCGCGGGTATTCATCTTTTCTTTCGACAGTAGGGCTAATGTTGTTTGCACCGACATTGTTAATTCCGGTTGTTCTTTGGAGATGAATCCCATGATGCTGATGCTCAACTTTGCAGTACAGTTTTGGGTGATACTGATACAATTGTCGAATGCGTCTACAGAGTCCACAAAAGATGTTTTACTTTGAGGGGAAGCACTTACAATTGTGAGCATACCTCCATAACTGCGTCCGCTAAGATTGAGTACATCTTTATTGGAACAAGAGAAATAGGAAGTGGCATTAAATACAACAGCCGTTGAATCGCTGGTGTATCCTTCAATTGGAAATGCTTTGTAAATAGCATTACTACGAGATAATGCAAAAGCCGCTTCTTGATTATCGTCCTGTTCGTTGAGGCGAACATTGTATTTCGGATCTCGGAATAATATTAATGAATCGGTTTTATCAATAATCAGATACCTGCTTTGAGCAGCTTTTGTGCCCGCCAGCGAAATGTCACTTGCAGTAGTGATGGCAGAGTTTACTAAAAAATCCCGTCCCATTAATTCAATCGGTAGTTCCAGATAAATCTTATCCTCGTACTGATGAACTGTGATTGTCCCTTTATTGACTGTATGTTTCTTCTTATCTTTGAAAAGCTTGTCGTAGACACTCTTTTTTTTCTTTTGAACACTGTCAGTCTGTTGTTCGGTTTTTGCTTTTCCTTTTTTCTTTTTGGAGCGGGCATTGGCTTCATTTGTTGATCCGATAATCAACAAAATTGGCATCAACCATAAAAATAGTATTTTCATCTTTTGTCCCTCCCTTATTTTAAGTTGATGTCGAGCATCTTTAATAATAATTCATAGTGAGCTTTCGTCTTCCCTGATGCACTGGCTGCCTTTTGTTTCATCAGTTGTTTGGCTTTAGCTATATATGCGTATACATCTGCTTGGGTAACTTTGGCTGTCATAGAAAAACGATTCAACGGTCTCCATTCAAAACCTGCTACAGGGTTGTGTATAACATCCTCTTTGATAGCATGTCCCTGGCAACAAGTATATCCGAACTGGCGGTGATTGATGTCAAGTGGTTTTTCTCCGGTCAATGCTTTCCCGGCTCCTTTAATTGTGAAACCGGCAGTTTGCATCATCATGTATATATATTGTTTCTGGAGATTCATTTGGGATTCTGTTAATGTACGTCCGGAAATGGTCGGTTTCCATACAAAATTATATATCATGTTGAAAGCCTCGGCAGCAGTAAATGAATCTTTCTCTAATCCTTCGTATTGTGATACCTGAAAAGGTACAGGCAGTATATATCTCAACATGAAGTTTTGAATAGTTTGTTTAGGGGAACCGGAAACCGGAAATTTAGTTAATAAGTTTTTGTTGTCAAGCCAATCCAGATCATTATAAATTTCGAATAGGTAATTCAGGGCTTCTTTTTGTTGTGCCTTCGGAATTTGTGCAAAACGTGGCATTGTGTCCCCTTCTTTAACTTCGTTGACAAAATAGCCACCTACATTGCCTGCTACATGGGTAACATACATTGCAAGTTGTTCTACGATACCAATAAATAAATCTTCACGGTATTCGTATGTATCGTCACCTTCGGAAATCCAACTTTCCAAATTATTCATGATATACTTAAGGTTCTTGATGCCATATCGAGTTGCTTTCATAGAGTTGTCACCAATATCTTCCGTTTGTGAACGGGGATCAACAACTCCATATACTTGTTGTTTTCCATATCGGTACACTGGATTTTCTTTAATGGCATCACTGATCCATTTGCCTGTTATAATTGCTTCTTCCTCTGCAGAATTAACATTGAATACCGGAGTATACGTCCATTTTATGAGGTATTTGTCGTATTCACCAAAGCGGGGTGGAGTCAATTTAACGCCACGTTCTTTATCGCCAGGTTGTGCTACATAGTTGAAGCGGGCATAATCCATAATGGAAGGAGTAGTGCCATACTTCTGCGTGAATTCCGGTGAACGTAAAGAATCTACCGGGAAAGTGGAAGAAGCTCCCATATTATGCATAAACCCTAAACAGTGACCGATTTCGTGTGAAAGTACATAGCGTAATGCGTCTCCAACCATTTCATCCGGAATATTGACAGTGCGTACATCCTTATCGGCTTGTGCTGTTTGCACGAACAACCAGTTACTGATAAGCTTGATAACATTATGATATAAATATACGGAGGCATTCAAGATTTCTCCGCTTCGTGGGTCTACCCATGATGGTCCCATAGCATTCTCAATGCTTGATGGAGCATAGCGAACACATGAATATTTGATATTGTCCGGATCGAATTCCGGATCATCAGTCGGGAAATCTTTGGCTGCTACAACATCTTTGAATCCAATCTGCTCGAATAATTCATTCCATTGGGTGACTCCTTCCCGCAGATATGGTTTCCATTTTTCCGGAAAAGTGTTATCGATGTAGAAAACAATCTGTTTAGTGGGTTTCACTTTCTCACCACGTAGGTAGGCAGCAGTGTCGGACGGTTGTATATCCCATCGATTGGCATAGTAAACGGGTGCGGTCGTTTTAGCTCCTTCGCCTAGTTGTTCGCGTCCGGTAAAAAATACACCGATCCGGTAATCTGCCATACGTGGACGATAAGGCTTTTCTTTTAACAGCATGATGGAACGTGTCATTTCTGCGGTGAATGGACGGTCTTTTATGAGTGATGTCCCTTGTGAATTGCTGACAGAGAATGTATATGACAGACAGCTTTTAATAGAAACATTATCTTTGAAAGCCTTGATTTGTGAAATGTATGAGCAGTCGGATTGATAATTCTCTGTACGATTGTACATTCCATAAATAGAATTTTTGTCGAAGGGACTCATCTTTTTATTGTCGCCCAGGAAGACGCTGCTCATATCAAAAACGATAGCAGTAGAGTCATTATTGTATGCTTGAATCTTTTGGTTGCTTAAAATTGCTCCCAGTGTACTTTTGCGTAAAGCTTCATCAATTTGTGTGTTACCAGTAATATAGTCAGTGTTTACCTGACGTAACTGTACATGTGTTTTATTGCGTGTGAATACTACGTGAAGAAGATCGGTCGGTTTAGAACCGACTACTGCATTGCCATTATCAGAGATACTGGTGACAGTGGAACCAATAAGCATATCTTTATTGATTAAATTCACAGGAAGTTCAAAATATACTTTTCCATCCAGCAGATGGAGAGTAATCAGTCCTTTGGCTATTTCATGCTTTTTCTTGAATAGTTTGTCATATTCACTTTCTTTTTTAGCAGGAGTTGTTTGTTCTGTTTTTGCCTTCTTTTTTTTCCAGAAGAATGGAAATTTACGCTGTGCGTCAATGGTGGTAGACGAAGCTACCACCATTGCTGCAAGTAAGAGGATTTTCTTTCTCATATCAGTTCTTTAATGTATTCTTATGAAATTAGATTAATATCCGGTTGTTGTTACATCCAGGATTTTACCAAAACCATCATAGATTAGGGCTTTAGAAATATCCAAGGTTCCTGCACCGGCCTGTTTCATCGGAACAATTGAGACTTTTCCGTTAAATTCTGCGGATTGGGTCACAATAATGAGGGCTTTGTTATTCCATGCATTTGGGGCAATAGTTGGTGGATTACCAGTCATTACATTAATTTGATTAGTGTATTGTCCTTGTTGATATAGCTTGGCTTTTGTGATTTTTTCTCCGTTACTGGGGGTAAACTGTGAGGTGGTGGAGACAGATACTTCATTTCCCATACCGTAAGTAAATGAGTATATAGCTGCATCTGTTACTACATATAATACATTATTTGTATGTCCGAAGAAAATAGATACAGCTTTGTCTAGTAAGGTTTTTCCTGTCATTGGAATAATATATTTGTTTTTTGCAGCTGCTGGTTGTTCTGGTGAAGTCACAATCCATCCCTCCCAATTATCAGGATCTTCATAATGTCCTTCTTCTGCTTTATATTGGCTTAAAGTGTAAATAGCATAATTTCCACTATTATCGTCTTTAAGTAAGAAAGTGGCCAATGAGCCATCTTGAGAACTTGTTGCGGCAATAGCTGTTTGACTTCCCATGTCATTAGGATCGAAATCTGGATTTGAGATATACGGAGTACATGTGTTATAACTCGTGCCATTTAAGGAATAAAAGGCACCTTTGGGTTTATCTAACCATACTAAATGGTTGTCCCCAATACTAAATGAAGAATTTGCTGCATATACATTGTTATTGATTTCAAATCCATTAAAAACAGAATTAGGCATAGAGAATTTGTTACCTGCTACGTTTAAGAATGAATATAGTCCATTATTTGTATAAGCGATGAAAAGTTGTGAAGAACGAATATAAGATTTTACTTGAAAATCGGTGGGGCAATATAAAAATATTTTTTCATCTTCCCATGTCCCGTTTATTGAATAGTCCTCACAGTTGAAACGAATGCTTTTTCCTGTGGAAGAAATAGCCCAAATCTGATTTAAGTGAGAACTACCAAGTATTGCTGTGTTCCCCATCACCTCATAGGTTAATGAAGTCAATAATTCATCATATGCTGCTCCATTAGCAGTTTCTAGTATGTGACGAAATATTCTTTCTTCTTTTGTATATTGATTTGTTATTTGAGAATTGTTAATCAAAGTGAGATCTGTTGTTGTTCCGTTTTCACTATCTGCGATTAACAATCCGTCTAGGAAGCTACTTTGTACATATAATTCCCAAGAATAAATATATTGTAAGTTATCATTTGCTACATCTGTTACAGTCAATTTTAACGTATAGGCTCCATTTGATATAGGACGATTTATAATACCATGAAAGTCTTTTTCTGTACCAATAATTTCATAAACAGGATTGCTAGTTGAGGGTTCCTCGGTTACAGCCCATTCATAGCGCAAATTAGAACCATCAAAACCATCTTGGGTAATAGATGGTACAATATCGACAGGAGATTGATAACCTACGTATATTGAATTTTCTTGATTTTTATCGTTTATACTAATTTGTACTTCTGGAATAAGGTTTGTTACAAATGAACTTTTATCCTCATAACAAGAAGTAAACCAGAGAATATTAGGCAGCAGTAATATTATTAATTGAGTTATATTATTTTTCTTCATAATTTTATAGAATTATATAAATTAATATGTTCTGGCTTCTATAATTTGTCCTTTCAAATTACCTTCGTTATGAACTAGGGGGGCATCGGGATGTTCTTTCTGATACTTTTTTAGATAATCCGCTAATTTTGCAGCATAAGCTTCATATGATTTGTCGGTTACGAATAATCTATAATTGGCGAGATATTTATATGTAAAATATGTTGGTCTCTGTGGTTGGTCAGGATGCGCAGTCATATCGTCCCAATCATCCCAGTCTAAAGCTGTTACAATTGTTTTTAAAGCATTGGAACTATAAGCCGTTGTAGAATAAGAAGTTGGAGTTAGAGATGACTTTATTAGTGAATTATATGTCATCCATACATATCGTTCAGTTGCCGGAGGGGCAATGATATTGTTGTTCCAACTTACTGTTGCTGTGATATATTCTTTAGGTCCTAACCCTAGAGTTGATGACTCCTTTAGCTGGATATAAAGTTTATATGATGCTCCATTTTGTATTTCATCAGTATTAAACAGCCTTATTTTTATTGTTCCTTTTAAACTATTTGCGGGAATCACTGCAGCAGTTATTTCATAACTGTTTTCGGGGGCAGTGGTTTCCTCCGCATTGATTACATAATTCACAGTACGGTCTTCTGTCGATACATTTCCGACCAAAACTAAAGGCAATTCATATTCACCATATTCATCAAAGGGATTCTCCAGAAAAGAATAATTCCCTTTAAATATGTCGGTTTCTGCATCGTACTCATTCGTAGAATTGAATCTGACAGCATTATATTGACTGTCAAAATATGGTATTTCTTCCTTGCCGCAACTAATGAGGCATAAAGAGAAACAGCTTATCGCTAAGACTGATTTTATAATTATTTTTTTCATATTAATATTGTTTATTGTACACGACCGGATTGTATTTCGAAGGTAGGATAAGGCAATAAATATTGCGTATCTGTCATCTCTTCACTATAATTAGGAATGGATTTACACCCTGTTCGCTTATAGTAATAGAACATGACACCTTCGGAAATGAATTCTTTGTGATATTCTTTTTGTATTTCTTTTATGATTTGATCTGCATTTAGATTTTCAAGAGGGGTGCTGATACCTCTGTTTTCGCGAATCTTATTTAGCCTTTGTAATGCCATGTCAAGATTTGGGGTTGCACTTGTTGCATAGCATTCTGCAGCAATATAGAATATTTCAGGCAAGCGTATTAGAGACAAGCGGTTCTTATTGAATTCGTCTAAACTTGCTTGATGAATTTTCATAGGGACATATCCTCTGGAATCACTTTGGGTTTGATCTAACATTCGTGTGAAACGAACATCTGAATTTATGCCTTCATATATATTTTCAACATCTGTTGGAGATATATACATAGCTGTATAGTCTGTGTTGACGAAGTTGGGTATTATATATGAGGTAATTTTGGACGTAACGTCTGAAACATTTAGGCTAAATAAAGCTTCGGATGCTAGAGAACGGTTAGATTGAGAAATTTCTGGTAACAGGTAGGAGTAAGTGTACATATCGTCCATAACAATTCCATTATCACCGATAGCTGTGATTATCTCTTCAGTAGCATTTAAAGCTTTGTCTATGCTTTCTTTACTGCCTTCCCATAAATATACACGTGCTTCCAATGCTTTGACTGCATAATAATTGAGTCGTAAAGTTCTATCTTTGAAGAAACCATCTGCATCTATACTTGTGTAATAAGAAGTCGGATGTTTTTTTGTGATCGGGTCGTATTCCTTTAATAATTTTTCTGCGGCTTCCAAATCGTTGATAATCATTTGAAGTGTCTCCTTTCCTGTGCGTTGAGGAGTTGGGATCGATGATAAAGTTGTTACATATGGAATCGTTTTTTTAGAATTTAGTTCTGTGGAACGGTTTTTCCAATCACCATATCCATATAGGCGCAACAGATCAAAATGCATATATGCACGAATGGCAAGAAGTTCTCCTTTGATAACGTGATAATAGACTTCGTTCAGACTTGACTCCTGTCCTTCCATATTAGTTAATGCTTCATTGGCATTGGCTATTACAGAATATGCTTTAGCCCAGATATTTTCGATGTCCGAGAATATTTGTGTGTGGTCGTAATTGAATTTTTCATATTCTTGCATTTCTCTACTATTACTTGAATTGGAAGTCACAGGATTAAATTGATGACCTAATATTTCAATTGCATACCAGGATAATTCTTTACCATAAAGGGCATTGTCTGTCATGCTAATATAACAACCTATTAAAGATTGTTGGAATCCGGCTAAAGTGCTATAATGATCTTTTTCTCGAATTTCAGACCCTGAAGTAACATCGAACCAGTCGCTGCAAGAGGATAATGTTACTACGGACGTTAATAGGATTAATATGTATTTTTTCATCTTTATAAAATTTAGAGAGTGGCTGTTAATGAGAACGACATATTTCTTGCGAAAGGATAATTTAAACCTCGTTCTATTTTTATAGAAGAGAACGTTGCAATATCATTTAAATAGAATGATAAACGCAGGCGTTGCATACTTAATTTCTTATAAATGGAACTGGGAAACTCATAATATGCACTGATGGAAGAGAGTGATAATTCACGTCGATCCTGTACAAAGCGAGTGGTAGCACGTGTGGTTGTTTCAGAGTTAAATTTCTTGTATGGTGTTACTTGTCCGGGAGTAGTCCAACGACCAATTAGCAATCGGCGATCCACATTGTAAGCAATATTTGCATTTTCCACCCGACTGACGAGGGTTGAATTATACATTTGACAACCAGCAAGATAACTTATAGTAGCGCTTAATCCGATACCTTTATACTCGGCTGTGAAACCGCCTGTACCACGATACTTAGGATCGGAGTTACCAGCAGCGACCATATCATTGGCTGAATAAGTATAAGTGTAGGTACCATCTTTTTTAATGTATATTTCTTGTCCGGTTTGCGGATCAATACCGGCTGAAGGGACTGCCCATATTGTTTTCATAGATAATCCGTCTTGATACATTAATACAGGTGCAGAGGTATTATTATCTTCTGCTTGTTTCATCATTTTTTCATTGTAAGCCCGCATACTCTCTGACAAACGAATTATTTTATTTCGGTTATAGGCAAATGTTCCATATACATTTACAAAACCTTCTTTTCCTTGCCATATTGTATAATTAGCTTTAGCTTCAACTCCAGAATTACGTACCAATCCTAAATTATCTTTTACTATTGCGAATCCTGTAGAAGTTGGGATTGTTACATCGGTTAACATATTTTTGGTATCTGCTGAGTAATAGTCAACAGAAAGGGATAATCCGGCAACTCTCATATCAATTCCTATATTATGATCCTTTTTCTGTTCCCATTTTAATTGGGAGTTAGGCATGGAAGCTAAATAAGCTCCTGTAAATTTGCCAGCTAAGCCTCCATATACGATACCTGTGTAATAATTATATGTAGCAATTGCTGCGTTGGTATCAAAGTTTTGATTTCCAGTCAAACCAATCGAGGCCCGAAGTTTTAACTGTTTAATCCATCCAACACCTTTCAAGATGGCTTCATTGTGCAGGTTCCATCCAATACCAAAAGACCAGCTATTGGCCCAACGGTTATCTGAACCGTATAAGGAAGATGCACTTTCCCGCACAGTTGCATCGGCTAAATAACGATTGTCATAATCATACGAAGCGGCTAATAGGAAGCTGGCTTCACGGTTAATTGTGGAATAACCAGTAGGGGTACTGTTTTCTGCATATTGTTTTGCGAATGAAATATCTGCCTTCTGATTATTGGGGAAACCTTCTGCCGTGTGTCGATATGCCGATGATTTTTCTCCGGAGATAAAGGCACCGGCATTTCCAAAGATAGTATGTTTACCAAATTGATTATTATAGTTTATATTCAAGTCTCCGGAAATAGAACTGGATTTACCATTTTCTATAATATACTTACCACGCTTAAGTATATCATTAACATTTGCAAAAATGGAATGTGAGGCGGGATAGAAATCATCCATATCATTTCGTTTTTCAGAGACTCCTATACGTGCTGTTGCTTTCCAATTTTTATCAACTTGCCATTCTGCATAAAAATTATTGGTGAATTGTAAATAACTGGAAGTAAAGCTGGTTCCGATAATAGAATTATACATAGGGTTAGCTACTTTGGTTGATGTTGAGCCAATTTGTTCTACCCATTGAACTATATTCCCATTTTCATCAGTTGCTTGCCAATATGGATTCATTCTGGAATATTCGCTAAATTCTCCATAAGGGGACTCATTACTTTTGTTAGATATGATTGATAGGATATTCTTTAGTAATAGTTTGTTATGTCTGTATGATAAATTTATATCACCCGATATATTGCGGCGGTCAGATCCCTTCATAACCCCAGTAATCTGATTATAAGTAAGGTCTAAGATTGCACGTAAATTTTGGGAATCGCCTAATTCTATATTTAGGTTATGTTTATGTCCTATGCCAGTGTGAAGTGGCTTGGATAACCAGTATGTATCTAATCCTTCTAATGCAAGTTTTCGTCGTCCATTATATAATTGATCTAATTGGATTTGTGTATTGGCGCTACTACTTGTATATACTCCGTCTAAACGTTCTGCTTCCAATTTTTCAAATGCATTACAAAGGTCATAACTGGTTAAATCTGGCATTTCCAAAGAAATACTACCATTATACGTAATACGCTGTTGATTTCCGGTTAAACGTTTTGTTTCAATAACAATTACACCATTGGCTGCTTTAGAACCGTAGAGAGCTTTTGCTGAGGCGTCTTTTAAAATTGTAATGCTTTCAATTCGGTTCATGTCCATGTCCATTATTGTTTCAGCAGTTGTTTCAAAACCATCAAGAATGAATAAAGGTTGATTGGGTTGATTTTGATAGTTGCTGCGCAAAGAACTGCTTTCTGTCGTTGGAAAACTGGAAGTTCCACGCATTGACATATCCGGAACACTGTTGGGATTGGAGCCCATATCAAAATTATCTGCAATGTATATTGTAGGATCCAGATTTTTCAAGCTCTGGAACACATTCTGATTTCCGACACGCATCAGATCTTTGCTCGAAATAGTAGTTGCTGCTCCAGTAAAACTTTCCGCTTTACGAGTATAAATTCCAGTAACGATAACCTCATCTAATTTAGTATCACTTTTTAGAGTAATATTTTTTCGTACATCATTCCGACCACTATTAATCATCACTTGTTGAGTAGACATTCCGATATATGAAAAGGTGATAGTACATGCGGTATTAGTTGGAATCTCTATATTATATTTACCATTGTTGTCGGTTATGGCAAATCGTTGAAGATCACTAATCACAACATTAACACCAGGCAGGGGGGATCCTTCTTCATCTGATACAATACCGGTTGCGGAACGTTTATCCCCTTGTTGTTCCACTTTAGAGATGGTAACAATATCTCTTTCCATACTATAAGTAAGCCCTGTACCATTAAGAACAGTACGTAGTACGTTATCCACAGTTTCATCTTTTACATGGATAGTGATGGGTTTCAGTGACTTTGTCTGTTCTGTATTGTAGACAAAGCTTAATCCGGTTTGTTGTCTTAAAGCATCGAAAAAATCTTTGACAGTGACAGATTCCAGATTTAAAGTTACTTTTTTGCCACTTTCTGGAATGGCAAACATCATTGTGGGTAATAGTAATAATACTACTACCAGAGAAAGTATTCGGATTCTTTCTCTACTTTTTGTCTTTCTCATTCTTTCTTCTTGTTTAATTAGTAATTAATTGTCTGTGATTAAAATCTCTCTTCCTTCTATTTTTATTTGTAAATTCGTAGTACGTGCTATTGCTTTTAATATCGGGCTGATTGTGGCATAACGATCCATATTACCAGTAAATCGCAGTTGTTTAAGCTCGGAAGTGCCAAAGGAAATATTAACATTATACCAATGTTCTAGAATTTCGACAATATTTTCTAAAGTACGATTCTCGAAAATAAGTCGTCCTTCATTCCATGCTATGTAGGGAGTGAGGTCTACATTGTATATAGATATATTGTTACCTTTCTGTTCAATGTGTACCAATTGGCCCGGCTCTATGAGTTGTTCTTGTGTACTTCCTTGAGGAATAATACTGATACTCCCTTTCACTAATGCGACTTCTGTTCGTTCAGAGGTGAATGTATTAACATTAAATTCTGTACCATACTGTTTGATTATTCCTTGGTCAGTGATAACGTAGAAAGGACGAGTATCTTTGGCTATTTTAAAATAGGCTTCTCCTTTTAGATAAACCATGCGTTTAGTCTTACTAAACTTTACAGGATACCGTATTTCTGTGTTATAATTGAGGTGTACGGTTGTTCCATCTTCAAAGGTTACTCTGAATTCGTTTCCTTGTTCAGTTGTTAATGTGTTTTTTTCTACTATTTCAGGCTGCTGTTTTTGAGGTATATCTATATTTATATTGGGCGTTGATGGATAGATGAGCGCACCATTTTGAGCTATAGCAGTTGTGGAATGATTAACTTTAACTGGTGTTGGGTATGTCGGAGTAAGCGATTGCTTGTCATTTCCGGCTAAAATTAATGTCGCTTTAGGAATTCCTGGCTGTATGGCATCTCCTAAGGTTAGATTGTCAGATATTTGTTTTTCAGAAGCAGTATAAAAGTACCATCCTCCTGCTGTTATTATTATAGGCAATATTAAAATAGCTGCATATTTCAGGAGAATTGATGTGACTGATACTTGGCAATATTTCTTTTTGAAATGTTTCCATGCTTGATGTGAGTTAATCTGTGTATATGCCTCGTAACGCTTACGAAACGATGCGCTTGTTCGTAAACGATTGAAAAACTCTTCGTGTTGTGGAGAGGTCTTGATCCAATTGTCAAGTTGTTTTTTCTCGTGCTCTGTAATATCACCGAGGAGATATTTGGCTATTAATTCTTCTGTACCAGATTTTATTTTCATATATCTATTGTCTTGTCATTTGTTAATAAGACAACATGAAGATTAAAAAGAGGTACAAACTTTCTAAAAAAGATTATTTTGATTACGAAAAAAACTTCGAACTATACAAAATGTCACATAAGGGGAGCAAGAAGTAGCATGTGCCCATCTGTTCTTTGATAGATTGTATAGCTCTTTTCTTTTGTGTCTTTACTGTTTCGATCGAAATTCCTAGTACAGTAGCTATTTCTTCATTCTTTTTTCCATCCATATGCAATAGGAATATTTCCCGGCAGCGTGCTGGCAATTTATCGATAGCACGAAATAGTAGTCGGTATACTTCTTCTTCATTGGTATCTTCTTCTTCTGTGATTTCTCGATAAGTGCTTGCCAAGCGTTCAAGATAGAGAGATTCTACATTCTGATGTTTTAAATAATTAAGAGAGGCATTTCGTATAGAATTATAAAGATAAGTTCGGAAAGAAGGCAATGATAAGAATCTCATTTTCTTTTCCCACATAGTTGCAAAAAGATCCTGTACAATATCTTCGGCAGCTTGTTGGGAAGAGAGAAAGTTGATGGCATACAACACCAATGCTTTATAATATTCATTATAAAGCTGATGATAAGCGGTTGGGCGTTGCTCATTTATACCTTTTATAAAGGAACTTTTCTCTTCGTTCATGGTGAAATATTATGTTTTATGCAGCAAATGTATAAAATATCTAGGATAAAAGCAGCCTTTCAAACCCTATAGTGTTTGTGAATGCTACTTTTTTCTTTAGTTCATACAACAATAATAATGTTGTTATAGAGAAATAGCCCTTTCCTTATTTTATAAAATATTGTTCTTGCTGCCTGTTTGTAACATCATTTTTTTATTTGGAATAATATTACAGCAAAAAACGTTACTCTGTTCTGAAACTTTAGAGAATCAATGCATTATAGTCTCTCTAAAAATCTTTATATTTGCAGACCGTTTGAAAAATGATAGTGAATAATAACAATACAATAACTTAAAAACAACCAAAATCAGATGAAGCAGGATATGATTGTTATCCTTGACTTGGGTAGTCATGAGAATACGGTATTGGCTCGCGCCATCCGTGCATTAGGAGTTTATAGTGAGATTTATCCTCACGATATCACAGTAGAAGAACTGAAAGCATTGCCCAATGTAAAGGGTATTATTATCAATGGTGGCCCGAATAATGTAATCGATGGCGTTGCTATTGATATAAATCCGGCTATCTATACTTTGGGAATTCCTGTCATGGCTGCAGGGCATGATAAAGCAACTTGTGAAGTGAAGTTGGCAGAATTTACAGATGATATCGAGGCTATAAAGGCTGCAGTAAAGTCTTTTGTTTTCGATACTTGTAAAGCTGAAGCTAACTGGAACATGAAGAACTTTGTCAATGACCAGATAGAATTGATTAAGCGTCAGGTGGGCGATAAGAAAGTATTGTTGGCCCTGTCGGGTGGAGTTGATAGCTCTGTGGTAGCTGCTTTACTTCTGAAAGCTATTGGTAACAATCTGGTATGCGTACATGTTAATCATGGTTTGATGCGTAAGGGAGAGTCTGAAGATGTGGTTGAGGTATTCAGCAACCAGTTGAAGGCAAATCTTGTGTATGTAGATGTAACCGATCGTTTTCTGAATAAGTTGGCTGGTGTAGAAGATCCGGAGCAGAAACGTAAAATTATTGGTGGCGAGTTTATTCGTGTGTTCGAAGAAGAAGCGCGTAAGCTGAACGGTATTGATTTCTTAGGTCAAGGTACTATTTATCCGGATATTGTGGAAAGTGGAACGAAAACGGCTAAAATGGTGAAATCTCACCATAATGTAGGTGGTTTGCCCGAAGATTTAAAATTCCAACTTGTAGAACCATTGCGCCAATTATTTAAAGATGAAGTTCGTGCTTGTGGCTTGGAGTTAGGTTTACCTTATGAAATGGTTTACCGTCAACCGTTCCCTGGACCTGGTTTGGGTGTACGTTGTTTAGGTGCTATTACACGTGATCGTTTGGAGGCAGTGCGTGAATCCGATGCCATTCTGCGTGAGGAGTTCCAACTTGCCGGACTGGATAAAAAAGTATGGCAATACTTTACAGTAGTGCCTGATTTTAAATCTGTGGGTGTACGTGATAATGCTCGTTCTTTTGATTGGCCGGTTATTATTCGCGCTGTCAATACGGTGGATGCTATGACGGCTACTATTGAGCCGATTGATTGGCCTATCCTGATGAAGATAACAGACCGTATTCTGAAAGAAGTGAAGAATGTAAATCGCGTTTGTTATGATATGTCGCCGAAACCTAATGCGACTATAGAATGGGAATAGAAAAACTTTTTAAATGATATTTCGATAGCCTCAATTTTTTGTAAGTTGAGGCTATTTTTATTGTTCAACGTTGGCTTCTGGTAGAAATGTAATTGAAGATTTCACAATGATTTCGCGAAGAGATAAAAAGAAAAAGGCACCCAGAAGTGGAAGCCTCCCAAATGCCTTATTCTTATCAAGTAGCGGGACCCGGGATTGAACCGGGGACCTCATGATTATGAATCATGCGCTCTAACCAGCTGAGCTATCCCGCCATCGTTTCTCGATTGCGGGTGCAAAGATAGATGATTTTTTATAATCTCCAAAACAATTCATAACTTTTTTGTGTTTTTTCTTTAATACGGGTCTTGGTTTTCCCTATAAACAGGGAGTTTGAGGCTCGATAATGAAAGAATAATTAAATAAAGTGTCTGATTTATGCGGTGTATTTAGAAAAAAGTATTTATCTTGGCACACGTAAAAACAATTCGAAATTGCTATGAAAAAGGAAAAGATTCATTTGGAGTATTTGTTGAATGCAACATCTAAAAATATACTTTGGGGAGCTATTAGCACACCGACCGGGTTGGAGGACTGGTTTGCAGACAAAGTTATTTCTGACGATAAAATAGTAGAGTTTCATTGGGGCAAGACAGAACAGAGGAAAGCAGAAATTATTGCCATTCGCTCTTTCTCTTTTATCCGCTTCCGTTGGCTGGATGATGAAAACGAGCGCGATTATTTTGAAATCAAGATGACTTATAATGAGCTGACTAGTGATTATGTGCTGGAAATTACCGATTTCGCAGAGCCGGATGAAGTAGATGATATGAAAGAATTGTGGGAGTCACAAGTAGCTAAATTAAGAAGAACTTGTGGTTTTTAGTTAACTTTCAACTAAAAATTTTCGATGCTCCTTTTTTTGTGCTAATTTTGCATCCTAATTGCACGAACCTATTAAGATGCTACGCATAAAGAAATTAGATATATTCATCGTAAAGAGTTTTTTGATGCTCTTTATTGGTACATTCTTCATCTGTCTGTTCATATTCATGATGCAGTTCCTGTGGAGATATGTAGACGAATTGGTCGGAAAGGGATTGGAGATGAGCGTAATGGCTCAATTCTTCTTTTATTCCGCGTTAACATTAGTGCCGGTATCGTTGCCATTGGCAGTGCTACTGGCTTCTTTGATTACTTTCGGTAACTTTGGCGAGCGTTATGAATTGCTTGCGATGAAAGCCGCAGGTATTTCTCTCCTTAAAATCATGCGTCCGCTTGCTTTCTTCGTTTGCGGACTTGTCGGTGTCTCATTCTATTTCCAAAATGTAGTAGGTCCTATCGCCCAGGCTAAATTGGGAACCCTGATCCTTTCGATGAAACAAAAATCTCCGGAGTTGGACATTCCGGAAGGAGTTTTCTATTCTGAAATCAAGGACTATAATTTAAAGGTAGCTAAGAAGAACCGGAAGACCGGTATGCTATATGATGTGCTGATTTATAGTATGAAAGATGGCTTTGAGAAAGCACGTATTATATATGCTGATTCCGGGCGTTTGGAGATGACCGCGGATAAACAGCATCTTTGGCTGCATTTGTATAGCGGAGATTTATTTGAGAATCTGAAAGCTCAAAGTATGAAATCGGAGAATGTACCTTATCGACGCGAGGAATTCAGGGAAAAACATACCATTATTGAGTTTAATTCCGATTTCAATATGGTT
>NZ_EQ973372.1:42784-47417 GCF_000157055.1 Bacteroides sp. 2_2_4
TGGAACCGAAAGGGTTTGAATTCAGGGAAAAACATACCATTATTGAGTTTAATTCCGATTTCAATATGGTTGATGGTGAGATTATGGGTAAGCAGTCCAGTGCTAAGGACATGGCGCAGTTGCAGAGTTCCATTGACTCGATGACGGTTGTGGGAGATAGTATCGGACGACAGTATTACAGGGAAGTGGCAGAAGGAAATTTCCGTCCTTCTTATGGATTGACAAAAGAAGATACGATCAAAATAGAAAAGGCGGATATTTATGAATATAATGTAGATAGTCTTTACGAAGTAGCCTCTTTAACGCAGAAACAGAAGGTCATTTCTTCTGCTGTCAGTCGTGCGGAGAACGTGGCAAACGATCTTGGGTTCAAGAAATTCACGATGGAGAACAATGATTATAGTATTCGAAAACATAAGACGGAATGGCATAAGAAGATAACGATTTCACTTTCTTGTCTGCTGTTCTTCTTTATCGGAGCTCCGTTGGGCGGTATTATCCGTAAAGGAGGTTTGGGAATGCCGGTCATCGTATCAGTGTTGGTGTTTATCATTTATTATATCATTGATAATACAGGATATAAAATGGCCCGCGACGGTAAGTGGATTGTTTGGATGGGGATGTGGACAAGTAGCGCAGTCCTTGCCCCGTTAGGAGTCTTCCTTACTTATAAATCGAATAAAGACTCTGTGGTGCTTAATGCAGATGCCTATATCAACTGGTTTAAAAAGATTGTGGGAATTCGTAGTGTGCGCCATATATTTAAGAAAGAAGTGATTATTCATGATCCTGATTACGTACGTCTGACGGGTGATTTGGAACAACTTTCGGCAGAGTGTAAAGCGTATGCCGCCAGGAAACGATTGGAAAAAGCACCGAATTACTTTAAGTTGT
The DNA here is from genome assembly GCF_000157055.1 of Bacteroides sp. 2_2_4. Lineage (NCBI taxonomy): Bacteria > Pseudomonadati > Bacteroidota > Bacteroidia > Bacteroidales > Bacteroidaceae > Bacteroides > Bacteroides sp. 2_2_4. The sequence goes on from NZ_EQ973372.1 coordinate 43,679, forward strand.
GGATGGCGAGTGAGGATGATAACGAGGTGATGGCAATCAATGAAAAGCTGGAAGCGTTGGTTGAAGAAATGTCCAATACGAAATCTGCCACTTTGATCGGTGCATTAAACAATTATCCGGTTATTTCCGTTTCTGCTCATGTGCGCCCGTTCCATATATATTGGTTGAATCTGGTGGCCGGAGTCATTTTCCCTATCGGTTTATTTTTCTATTTCCGCATCTGGGCGTTCCGCGTTCGTCTGGCTAAGGATATGGAACGGATTATAAAGAACAATGAACAAATTCAATTCATCATACAGAAAATCAATAAATAAGTGTTATGAAAGAGACTATTAAAATGGATAGAATAGAAGATGCGATTGCCGACTTTAAAGAAGGCAAGTTTGTCATAGTAGTGGATGATGAAGACCGCGAAAACGAAGGCGACTTGATTATTGCAGCTGAAAAGATAACTCCCGAAAAAGTAAATTTCATGTTGAAACATGCACGTGGCGTACTTTGTGCACCTGTCACAGTGTCTCGTTGCAAGGAGTTGGATTTACCGCATCAGGTAAGTGATAATACTTCCGTGTTGGGAACTCCTTTTACGGTTACTATTGACAAATTGGAAGGCTGTACAACAGGTGTTTCCGCTTCCGACCGTGCCGCTACTATTCAGGCGTTGGCCGATCCGACTTCTACACCGGCTACTTTCGGGCGTCCCGGACACATCAATCCGTTGTACGCGCAAGAAAAAGGAGTACTTCGCCGTGCCGGACATACAGAAGCTACGATTGATATGGCTCGTCTGGCAGGACTTTACCCCGCAGGTGCCTTGATGGAAATCATGAGTGAAGACGGAACAATGGCACGTTTGCCCGAACTCCGTCAGATGGCAGACGAACACGGGCTGAAACTGATTTCTATCCATGACCTGATCGTTTATCGCCTGAAACAGGAATCCATTGTAGAAAAAGGAGTAGAAGTAAATATGCCTACCGAACACGGAAAGTTCCGTCTGATTCCTTTCCGCCAGAAATCAAACGGATTGGAGCACATGGCTATATTTAAAGGAACATGGAGTGAAGACGAACCGATCTTGGTACGTGTCCATTCCTCTTGTGCTACTGGAGATATCCTTGGCTCACAACGTTGTGACTGTGGCGAGCAACTGCATAAAGCGATGGAAATGATCGAAAAAGAAGGAAAAGGCGTGGTGGTTTACCTCAATCAGGAAGGACGTGGCATCGGTCTGATGGAAAAGATGAAAGCATATAAGTTGCAGGAAGACGGTATGGATACCGTTGACGCGAATATTTGTTTGGGACACCTTGCCGATGAGCGTGATTACGGAGTAGGCGCACAAATCCTTCGTGAACTGGGAGTACACAAAATGAGACTTTTGACAAATAATCCGGTGAAACGTGTTGGTTTGGAAGCATACGGATTGGAGATAGTAGAAAATGTACCTGTTGAAACAGTTCCTAATCCGTATAATGAACGATACTTGAGAACAAAGAAAGAAAGAATGGGGCATACTTTACATTTTAATAAGTAAATTGCCAATTTGTTTTCATATATCAAATATTATCGCTTATTTTGCAACGATTTTCACTCAACAACAATAAAATAGATACAAAATGAATCAATTATCAGATCGTTTGAACAGCTTGTCGCCATCGGCGACGCTTGCCATGTCGCAAAAGAGCAACGAGCTCAAGGCACAGGGTGTTGATGTTATTAACTTAAGTGTAGGAGAACCGGATTTTAATACTCCTGACCACATCAAAGAAGCTGCGAAAAAAGCCATAGATGATAACTTTTCTCGTTACTCTCCGGTACCGGGTTATCCGGCTTTGCGCAATGCTATTGTTGAGAAACTGAAAAAAGAAAACGGTCTGGAATATACAGCCGCTCAAATTTCGTGTGCCAATGGTGCCAAACAATCTGTTTGTAATACCATCCTTGTATTGGTAAATCCGGGTGACGAAGTTATCGTGCCGGCTCCTTACTGGGTAAGCTACCCGGAAATGGTGAAAATGGCAGAAGGTACTCCCGTAATTGTTTCGGCAGGTATCGAACAAGATTTCAAGATTACTCCGGAACAGCTGGAAGCAGCTATTACTCCGAAGACCAAAGCATTGATTCTTTGTTCTCCGTCTAATCCGACAGGTTCTGTATATACAAAAGAAGAATTGGCCGGATTGTCAGCAGTATTGGCTAAACATCCGCAGGTGATAGTAATCGCTGACGAGATTTATGAACATATCAATTATATTGGTGCACATCAGAGTATCGCTCAATTCCCAGAAATGAAGGAACGTACAGTGATTGTAAACGGTGTATCCAAGGCTTACGCTATGACAGGATGGAGAATCGGTTTCATTGCCGGTCCGGAATGGATTGTAAAAGCTTGCAACAAGTTGCAAGGTCAGTACACTTCAGGTCCTTGCTCTGTTTCTCAAAAAGCTGCTGAAGTGGCATATACAGGAACACAAGAACCGGTAAAAGAAATGCAGAAAGCATTCCAACGCCGTCGTGACCTGATTGTGAAGTTGGCTAAGGAAGTTCCGGGATTTGAGGTAAACGTTCCGCAAGGTGCTTTCTATCTGTTCCCGAAATGCGATGCTTTCTTTGGAAAGAGTAACGGCGAACGTAAGATTGCAGATTCGGATGATTTGGCAATGTACTTGCTTGAAGAAGCTCACGTGGCTTGTGTAGGTGGTGCCTCTTTCGGTGCTCCTGAATGTATCCGTATGAGTTATGCTACAAGCGATGAAAATATCGTAGAGGCTATCCGTCGTATCAAAGAAGCATTGGCTAAGTTGAAATAAGAGTTCACCGCAGATTACACAGATTGACACAGATTGAAAAGAGATTGTCTGTCTGAAAAATATTAGATTAATAAAATCATCCTTACTACAGTATGCAGTAAGGGTGATTTTTTGTTTAAGGAACTTCTTTGTATTTTTCTATCCGTTTGATTGTGAATTAATCTGTGTTAATCTGTGTAATCTGTGGTGAAGAAAGAGCAATAAAAAAGGCTGCCTTCCATAGAAAGCAGCCTATACTCTTTTTGTAACTTGTATTATTCAGCCGGGTGAATTGCTTCAGACGGACAAACGTCTGCACAAGTACCACAGTCAGTACATACATCTGGGTTGATAGAATAGATATCACCTTCAGAGATAGCTTCTACCGGACACTCGTCAATGCAAGTTCCGCAAGCAATACAATCGTCACTAATTACGTATGCCATTTTTCTAAGATTTAAATTATTAGTACTAATTTCTCCGGCAAAAATAAGGCTTTTATTGATTGGTTGTTATGCTTCTATGTTTAAATTGACTTAATTTGTACGTCTTCTAAATAAGCTACCTCCCTATAATCTGCTATATTTTTCGTATTTTTGCACTCAAATTACTAATATATAGCGATTATGCCTTTAAATTTACCCGATAAACTACCTGCGATAGAGCTTTTGAAGGAAGAGAATATTTTTGTGATCGACACTTCCCGCGCTACGCAACAGGATATTCGTCCGCTACGGATTGTGATTCTGAATCTGATGCCGTTGAAAATTACAACGGAAACAGACTTGGTGCGCTTACTCTCCAATACACCTCTTCAGGTGGAGATTTCATTTATGAAGATCAAGAGCCACACGTCAAAGAATACGCCGATAGAACACATGAAAACGTTCTATACGGATTTCGACCAGATGCGTCACGAGAAGTATGATGGTATGATTATCACCGGA